>JAIPDC010000010.1 GCA_021737865.1 Rhodoferax sp. | reverse complement strand
GGCGGCCGGTGGCGCCATGGCAAGTAGCCGCTCCGTCAGCTCCGAAAAGATGCCGCCGATGCTGCGCCCCAGTGGATAACCTCCGCCCCAAGGCATGCCGGGGCAAAAGGCCATCACACCACCCACCTTGGTGCCCGCCTCGATCAGGTGAACCGAAAGCCCGGCCCGAGCGGCAGCGATGGCAGCACCGAAACCCGCGGTACCAGCGCCGACCACCAGCACATCGCAGGCGATATCGGAGTTCGGCTCGGAAATTTTCAAGTCACTCATCAATGTCAAAGGCCTTCAAGAATTTGCAGTCTGAACGCCGCGGAGTGTGCGCGAAAAGCCTGGGGGCTGACAAACTACTTTTTCCCGTGTCATGACTGCAAAATTTTGGGGTTATGAGAATTGCGCGGCCATCCAGGTTGCCATGGCTTGCACTTCGCGGCGGTGCTGATCCTCGGGCCGGGTCAGCAGATAGTAGCTGTCCGCCGTCCGCAAAGGTTGGTCCAGGGGGCACATCAGGCGACCGGCGTCGATATCACCCTGCACAAGCGGGAAAACGCCCAGCGCCACGCCCTGGCCGTCGATAGCGGCCTGGATGGCCATATTGGCGTCGGCCATCACCGTCTCGCGCAAAAATTGAACGGAGCCAGCGCCGGCTTGTGCCATCCAGGCACGCCAATCCGTGCGGGTTTGTTGGTGCACCACCGGATAACGTGCCAGATCTGCCGCGACCGTCAGGCCCGCATGCTTGTCAAGCAGCGAGGGGCTCAGTACCGGGGCAAACCAGCAGTCAAGCAAACGCTGCGAGTGCAGCCCGGGCCAGTGGCCGTCACCCCAGGCGATGGCCGCAGTGGTCTGAAGTTGGTTCGCGTGATGGATCGGCTCCGCCTGGTGCAGCGCCAGAACAAACTGCGGATGCTGCGCATACCAGTGCCCGAGACGAGGTGCCAGCCAACGCGTGCCAAACAAGGGACCCACCGCCAGGCTGACTTGTTTGACGCCGGCTGAAAAACCGGTGAAATTCAGGGCCTCAATGCCCTGGCACAGGCCGGAAAAAGCCTGCGCCACAACGGCGAACAATGCCTGGCCCTGCGCAGTCAATTCCAGTTGACGCGTCTTGCGAACAAAGAGCAGGCAAGCCCAGCTCTTTTCCAACTGGCGGACTTGGTTGCTCACACTGGCCGGTGTGACACCGAGGTCAGCTGCCGCCTCCTTGAAACTCAGACAGCGCGCAGCCGCCTCGAATGCGCGCAGCGCAGTCAGGGGCAAGCGGTTGGTCTTGCGGGAAGTTGAAACGGGCAGCATGAGATTACGGTGAAGTTGTGATCTTTCGCCAGGGGTTGAAGCCCATGACCATCGCGCTGGCCAACACGATCAAGGCGCCCCCGGCGTACAGGCCCGAGCCGCTGGCTTCACCGAGAAACACGATGGAAAACAGCACACCAAAGCCGGTGACCAGGAAAGTGCTGCTCAGTGCGGCCACCGGTGGCACGTGACGCATGATGCGCAGGTACATCCAGTAGGCCAGACCCGACGTGACCGTGCCCATGAGCACCACCGCTGCCAGGGCGGCGGACGTGAAGCGGGCTTGCGGCCAGTCATGCACCGCGCCCGGCATCAGCATCACGGCACCCGCCGCGTGCATGCCCGCGGTAATGGTCAGGGGCTCCATGCGGGTGGTCGCCCGCTTTAAAAACGGTGTCGACAGTCCCGACAGCGCAGCCCCTGCCACGCAGGCGAGCGCGGCCGCCACCAGCATGGGTGTGGGGCTGACCGGGCCCAGGCGCACCACCAGCGCGGCGCCGGCAAAACCAAACAGGCATCCCAGAAATTTCACCCGCGTCAACTGTTCTTCCTTCATGGCTGCGGAAATCACGGCGCCAAAGAGCACGGCTGTCACGGACAGCAGTGAACTGTAGGCCGCCGGCAGGTTCAGCGCGGCCCAGGCGTAGAAGGTGTGGGGCCCGGCCACCGCCAGCAAGCCCAGCAGCAGCATCTCGCGCCACTGTGCCCATGGCCAGGCGTGCTTGAACAGGCGCATGATCGCGGTCAGCACCACGGTGGCCATCGAGATGCGCATGGCTGCAAGCAGATTGGGGCCGAGGTCGGGCGCGGCAATCCGTGTCAGCATGAAGGTCGCCCCCCACAAGGCGGACAGCAGGACCAGTTGCGCAAAGTATTTTGTTTTCATTGTGCTATTTTTTAATAGCGACTAGCGCTTATTTTGTAATAGTTTCAGGCACCCGGTGATGCTCAAAGCAGCTTGCGCCTGACTTTCTGGTTCCATTCCCGTTTCAGCACCAGGGCGTCGCCTTCGTATGCCTCCAGCCGGCCCGACACCAGCCAGTGTGTCCTGGTGGCACGCAGGCTGGAGTAGGTCTCGGTGCGCACTTTCCACTCGCCGCGCGAGGTTTCCATCGACCAGTGGCATTCCTGGCGGGCCGACAGCGGGTCGTCTGGCAGGATGCTGTAAGACTCGCGCCCGCGCCCCCAGGTCGTGAGGCCGTGCTCTGCAATGGTGCTGCGGCCAAAGTCGTCCACGATGCACATGCGGCGCTCGCCGGTGCGCTGGTTGGTGGTCACCTCGCGCTGGTGCCAGGGCTGGTCGATGGTGCTGAGCTTGACCGGTGGCGCCGCCTCGGCGGGCGCAAAGACGGGCGCCTTTTCGCCGCGCCGGGGCAGGCGCACCGGGATATCCATAAAGCTGGAGCCGGTGTGCACCGTGAGTGTCACCGGCTCGGGGGCCGGCCAGATCAGCGGCCAGTAGCTGGTCGAAATGGAGACCCGCAACCGGTGGCCCTTGGGCACGGTGCAGGCCACATCATCGAGCTTGAGGGCCACGGTGTAGGTCTTGCCGGGTTCCAGCACTTGCGGGTGCTCGTGGCCATCGCGGTGGCACAGGTTGGCAACGGCATAGGTCAGGCGCGACACGGCCCCGTCGGGCCACACCGCGTTCAGGCGCACGGCGGCCACTGCCACCGGCTTGTCGCTGCTGAGCTTGAGGTGAAGCACGGCGCCCCCCACGAGGTCCATCGCTTTGGCCAGCGGCGCGCTGTCGAAGGTGAGCGAACCCGAATCATCCTGGCGCTGGTCGCCCGGAAATTCCGGACCCAGCCAGATGATGCAGTACTCGCCGCTGTCGGCACCCGTGTGCTGCGGCGACGCCACGATCTGTTTGCCCGTCGTTTCGCGCGTGGTGCTCAAACCCTGCTGGTTCAGATGCCAGCGCTGCATCTCGCACTGGTCCGCAGGCCAGCGCTGGTCACTGACCCAGCGCCCGCCAATGTGGACCACGCTGGCTCCGGGGCGGTTGAGCGCCATGATGTAGGTGCGGTGCGCCGGGTCCTGAACCACACCGGTGTCAATGCCTTTGAGCCACTGGTCCCACCAGCGCAGCGCCTCCTGAAGAAAGCCGATGCGTGGCTCGGGCACGGCAAAGTGCGGGTACTTGTGCGCCCAGGGGCCGATGATGCCCTTCACAGGTGACCGCACCGTGGCCACGAGCCGCGGCACCGCATTGGTATAGGCATCGTTCCAGCCGCCGACGGCCAGCACGGCGGCATCGATGGCGCCGATGTCTTCACACACCGAGCCGCGTTTCCAGTAGGCATCGCGGTGCGGGTGCTCGAGCCACGGGATGGCCAGCAAGGGCTCGTTGTTCAGGCGGTCCAGCCACATCGCTTTCCAGCGTTCCCCGACCAGTGCGGGGTCTGGTGCGCGCGACGAATACGCCAGCATGGTGGCCGACCAGCCCAGGTTCTCGCCCAGCAGGCAGCCGCCCTTGTAATGGATGTCATCGGTGTAGCGGTCGTCGGTGGAGCACAGGGTGATGATTGCATCGAGCCCCGGTGGTTTGCGCGCCGCCACCTGCAGGCTGTTGAAGCCGCCCCAGGATATCCCCATCATGCCCACCTTGCCCGTGCTCCAGGCTTGGCGCACCAGCCAGGCAATCACCTCCTCGGCATCGGCGAGTTCCTGCTCGGCGTACTCGTCCAGCATGACCCCGTCTGAGTCGCCATTGCCGCGCATGTCCACCCGCACACAGGCGTAGCCATGGCCCGCAAGGTAGGGGTGCGTCAGGGCATCACGCACGATGGTGCCATCGCGCTTGCGGTAGGGCAGGTATTCCAGAATGGCGGGCACCGGATGTTGGTCGGCGTCCACCGGCAGCCACATGCGGGCCGCGAGGCGGGTGCCGTCGGCCAGGGGAATGAAGGTGTTGGAAATCTCTTTGACCCTGCGCGGAAAGGACTTGACGGTTTTCATTGAAAATGCCCGGTTGTTTGTGCCGGCAGCTAAGCTAACACATGGGCCGCAAGCGTGCTTGTCTGGGTGAGACATCCGGACCTGTCTAATTGCGCCATTCACCCCTCGCCTGTTCCATTTTTCATGACCACTAAAGACCCATTGGTTGCCGCGGCGGCCTCTTACCTGATCGGTGTGGACACCGGCGGCACCTACACCGATGCCGCCATCATCGAAGCCCAAGGGCACCGCGTCATCGCTTCCGCCAAAGCCATCACCACCAAGGGCGACCTGGCGATCGGTGTGACCGAGGCCATTACCCGGGCCGTCGCCCAGCTGCCGCAGGGCCTGCACCCGCAGGACATCTCCATGGTCTCGGTTTCCACCACGCTGGCCACCAATGCCGTGGTCGAGGGGCATGGCAGCGCGGTCGGTGTGTTGCTGGTCGGGTTCGATGCGGCCATGGTCGAACGCACCGGCATTGCCAAGGCCTTTCCCGGCATGCCCGTCGCGGTGATTGCCGGCGGGCATGACCACAACGGCGACGCCCCGGTGCCGCTGGACCTGGACGCGCTCGATGCCGCCCTGCAGCGTATGACGGGGCAGGTGGACGCGTTTGCCGTGGCGTCCAGATTTGCGGTGCGCAACGCGGCGCATGAACTGGCGGCGCGCGATCACATCGTGGCCCGCACCGGCAAGCCTGTGACCTTGTCGACCGAGTTGTCCTCTTCGCTGGACGCGCCGCGCAGGGCGATCACGGCGGCACTCAATGCCCGCCTGATTTCACGCGTGTCCAACCTGATCGAGGCGGTAAGCCGGGCCATGCGTGACCTGCACATCAGCTGCCCGCTGATGATTGTGAAAGGTGATGGAACCCTTGCCCTGGCCGAGAGCGTGGCCATGCGCCCCATTGAAACCGTGCTGTCCGGCCCCGCCGCCAGCCTGGTCGGCGCGCAATGGTTGTCGGGCCTGGACAGTTTTATCCTGTCCGACATGGGGGGCACCACCACCGACCTGGGCGTGGTGCTGGACGGGCGGCCCCGCGTCACACAGGAAGGCGCCGAAGTCGGCGGCTGGCGCACGATGGTGCGTGCCATTGACGTGCGCACCATCGGCCTGGGCGGCGACAGCGAGGTGCAACTGGGCGCCAACAACAAGATCAACATCGGCCCGCACCGCGTGGTTCCCGTGGCCTTGCTGGGCGCCCGTTACCCCGAGGTCCTGAAGATGCTGGAGGCCGACCTGGCTGATGTTGCCGGCGGAGGCTCCATGCATGGGCGCTTTGTGCTGCTGCCCTTTGGCGCGCGCCAGGACGCGCCCACGGGCGAATTGGCACCGCGCGAGGCCGAGGTGCTGCGCCTCGTCACCGGGCACCCGCAGCCGTTCAGGAAAATTGCCAACTCCAGCACAGCCCATCGTGCCATTGCCTCACTCAAGCGCAAGGGTCTCGTGCAGGTCAGCGCCTTCACCCCCTCCGATGCCGCCCATGTGCTGGGCCTGCAGGCGAACTGGTCGGCACCGGCGGCCACCTTGGCGGCGCAATTGGCCTGCCGTCTGCGCGAAATGAAATTCCCGACCCCCGAGCGCACTGAGGCTTTCGCCAAAGAGGTCTGGAGCGAGACGGTGCGACTCACCGGGCGTGCGATTCTCGATACCGCATTTGGCATGAGCCCGGCGGACGACACCCTGATCAATGCCGTGTGTTCAGGCGCGGGCAAGCTGGGCCTGGCCCGCATCAGCATGGCGCCCTCGGTGCCCGTGGTGGCGGTGGGCGGCCCGGTGAAGGTGTATTACGCCGAGGTGGGCCTGCGCCTGGGTTGCACCGTGGTCTTTCCCGACTACTGGGATGTGGCCAATGCCGTGGGCGCAGCCACCGGCGTGGTCGCGAAAGCGGTGACGGTGCGTGTGGATGGGGATGGCTGCGGCATGTTCCGCCTGCGCTCCACCGCCGGCTTGCAGCAATTCACCGACCCCGCAGCCGCACTGGAAGCCGCCACGCACATGGCCCGACAGGCGGCGCACGATGCCGTCATCGCCATGGGCGCGCAGGAGCCTGAGGTGAAGATCAGCGTGAAGAAGCAATGGCTGCCCAACGCGGTGAGCGACACCGGTTTGCTGGAGGCGGTGATCGTGGCCGAGGCGATCGGGCGGCCGAACTATTCAGCGCAGGCGTAGTTATTGCCCCGGCGCTCGCGCGGTTGTTGGGATCGAGGGGTCATCCGCATCGGGGGTTGGGCGTGCCGGCTGGAGACGCGGGTCCATTTGCAAAACCGCCGGCGAGCTATTGCCCATGACAACGTAGTCCGACTTGACGGCATGGGAGTCGGTGACTATCGGGGTTCGGATGCTGTAACGCCAAATGGCCACGACCAGGAATGCAAGGACTGTGGCCAGGTACAGCATCAAGGCCTCGGGCCCCAACTGGTCCATCAGGCCGCCCGCCAGGGTCGGGCCGGCGGTGGCCCCAAGTCCGTACAGCAAGAGCAGGCCACCGGTGACTTCCAGTACCCGCGAAGGGTCGATCAGGTCGTTGACGTGGGCCACACTCAGTCCATAGACCGTGAATGACAAGCCGCCGTAGACCACGCCCAGGAAGATCAGCAACATTTCGTTACCCTGAGCCAAGAAGTACCCTGCCAAGGCCACGGCGCCACTGAGCGCGCAGATCAGAAAGAGGACCCGGCGCCGGTCATGCCGGTCCGAGAGGTGCCCCACCGGCCACTGGAACACGGCGCCGCCCAAAATGGTGGCGGCCATGAAGGTGGCGATGCCCTTTTCGCTGAAACCCACGCCTTGTGCAAACACATTGCCCAGGCTGAAAAATGCGCCGTTGAGCAAACCCGAACCCACAGCCCCGATGACCCCGATCGGGGAAATGGCAAACAGCTCGACCAGCCCCAGCTTGGGCGCCTCGGTGGGCACGGGCTCAGCCACGGGCGTCAGCGTGATGGGCAGGAGCGCGAAGGAAAACAGCACGGAAACCATTGCAAAAGGAATGAATCCGAACCGGTCGCCCACCAAAATGAGCCATTGGCCCAGCGCCAGTGCCACGCCATTGACGGCCATGTACGCGGCAAACACCTTGCCCCGCTGCTGGCTTGTGGCGACCACGTTGAGCCAGCTTTCCACCACGATGTACAGCCCCACCAGACACACACCGGTCACAAAGCGAAGCACGCCCCAGGACCATGGGTTGATCCACAACGCATGCAAGATGGGCAAGGCCGACGCGACGGAGGCCATGGCTGCGAAGGCCCGGATGTGCCCCACCCCCCGGATGATGGCGGGGCAGGCATAGGTGCCATACACAAAACCGGCGAAATAGGCCGACATGATCAGGCCTGTGACCAGACCCGAAAAGTGGGCCGAAGCGGCCTGTGCGCCGATGGCCGCAAACAACAAGCCCGTGCCGACGACCAGCATGCCCACCCCGCTGAGAAGAGAGGCCAGCGGTAACAGTAATCTATTCAATTCAACTCCTGATGGATGCGGGTCACGATGCGGCAAAAACTTTGAAAAATCAGGCGGAAGTGTGGCACAAGATGGCAGGTCGTTCGCATTTCAGATGCGACCTGGATAGGGTAAACGAGCCCCACGGCCAGTCGTTTTTCATCAAATAAATGTCGCTCGATGTAAATTTGACCGGTGATGGTGCAGGTACATTCGGTTTTGAATGGAGATTTGCAAATGCCTGACGCATCAATGATTCGTGAAGCCCGGATCGACCTGGCCGCCGCCTTCCGATGGGCGGCGCGCTTGGACATGCACGAATCCATTGCCAACCATTTTAGTGTGGCCGTTTCGCGGGATGGATCGAAGTTTCTGCTGAATCCCGTGGGGCGGCACTTTTCCCGGATGCGCGCCAGCGACTTGCTGTTGCTCGACGCCCTTGAAGCGCCTTCGCAGGGAGCGCAGGCACCGGATCCGACGGCATGGCATCTGCATGCGGCGCTGCACCAGCGTCATCCGCAGGCCCGTTGTGTTTTGCACACCCACATGATCAACGTCACGGCCCTGTGCTGCCTGCAGGACTTTGAGTTTTTGATGCTCGACCAGAACGCCTGTCGTTTCCACAAGCGCATTGCCTATGACCACCACTACAGCGGAATGGCACTCGATGCGTCGGAGGCGCACCGGGTGATTGCGCTGCTGGGCGACGACAAAAACGTTCTCTTCATGAAAAACCACGGCGTGATGGTGATCGCTGGCTCGGTGGCGGAGGCTTTCGATGAACTGTATTACCTCGAAAAGGCGGCCGCCCTGCAGGTGCGTGCACTGTCTACCGGGCAGACCCTGGCGCTGATTCCCGACGCCATGGCGTCGACCGCCGCGGCGCAGTGGCGCGCCTATCCGACGCAGTTCGCCAGCCTGCATTTTCAGGCGCTCAAGGACATCCTCGAGCAGGAAGAACCTGACTATAAAACCTGATTTCAAACACTTTCAGGCAGAAAAGCCAGCCCATTTTTTGAAGGAAAAGAACATGAACCACGACATCATCATCACCTGCGCGCTGACCGGCGCCGGAGACACGGTTGGCAGGCATCCCGCCATCCCGGTGACGCCAAAACAAATCGCCGCGGCCGCGGTGGAGGCGGCCAGGGCCGGAGCAACCGTGGTGCATTGCCATGTGCGGGACCCCCAGACGGGCAAGGGCAGCCGCGACCCGGCCCTGTACCGGGAGTTGATGGAGCGCATCCGTGATTCAGGCGTTGACATGATCGTCAACCTGACCGCCGGCATGGGCGGCGACCTTGAAATTGGCGCCGGCGAGTCGCCGATGGCCTTTGGGCCCGGCACCGACCTGGTGGGCCCCTTGACCCGTCTGGTGCATGTCGAGGAATTGTTGCCCGATATTTGCACCCTGGACTGCGGCACCCTGAACTTTGGCGATGGCGACACGATTTATGTCTCGACCCCCGCCGCCTTGCGGGCGGGCGCCCGGCGCATCACCGAACTGGGGGTGAAGGCCGAACTGGAGATTTTTGACACCGGTCACCTGTGGTTTGCCAACCAGATGATCAGGGAGGGCCTGCTGCACGACCCGCTGTTTCAGTTGTGCTTGGGCATTCCCTGGGGCGCACCGGCCGACACCACCACCATGAAGGCGATGGTGGACAACCTGCCGCAGGGCGTGACCTGGGCCGCGTTCGGCATCGGCCGCATGCAAATGCCCATGGCGGCGCAGGCGATTTTGTTGGGGGGCAACGTGCGGGTGGGCCTGGAGGACAACATCTGGCTCGCCAAGGGCGTGCCCGCGAGCAATGGGCAACTTGTCGAGCGTGTCATCGAGTTGATCGGCTGCATGGGTGCCAGACCGATGACACCGGCGCAGGGACGAGTCAAAATGAACCTGAAGACCCGCGCTTGAGAATTCTGACATCGAACCCCTTGAAGGAGCCTCCATGGCCTTTGTGACTGACATCAAAACTTTCGCCGCGCTGGGCACCGGCGTGATCGGCAGCGGCTGGATTGCGCGTGCCCTGGCCAACGGCATGGATGTGACCGCGTGGGACCCGGCCCCCAATGCCGAGGTCAATCTGCGCCAACGCATCGAAAAATGCTGGCCCGCGCTTGAAAAGAACGGCCTCAAGGCCGGCGCATCACCCGCGCGCCTGCGCTTTGTGTCCACCATTGAAGCCTGTGTGGCCGATGCCGATTTCGTTCAGGAGAGCGCGCCCGAGACGCTCCAGCTGAAAATTGATTTGCACGCGGAGGTCAGTGCGGCAGCCCGGCCCGAGGTGCTCATTGGCTCAAGCACCTCCGGCCTGCTGCCCTCGGAGTTTTATGCCCGGGCGAGGAACCCCGGGCGTTGTCTGGTGGGCCACCCGTTCAACCCGGTGTATTTGCTCCCGCTGGTCGAGGTGGTGGGTGGGAAACACACCTCGCCAGAGGCCATTGCCGCGGCGATCGGCATTTACAAGGGCATGGGCATGAAGCCGCTGCATGTTCGCAAGGAGGTTCCTGGCTTCATCGCCGACCGGCTGCTGGAGGCCCAGTGGCGGGAGTCACTGCACCTGATCAACGAGGGCGTCGCGACCACCGGCGAGATCGACGACGCCATTCGTTACGGCGCCGGCATTCGCTGGTCGTTCATGGGCAGTTTTCTGATTTACACGCTGGCCGGCGGTGATGCCGGCATGCGCCACTTCATGTCGCAATTCGGTCCGGCGCTCAAATTGCCCTGGACCAAACTGATCGCGCCGGAGTTGACCGATGCCTTGATCGACGAGGTTGTCGATGGCACCAAGGTGCAACTGGGAAAACACAGCATTGCTGAACTGGAGCGTTATCGCGACGACTGCCTGATGGCGGTGCAGGAAGCGGTGCGCGCCACCAAGATCAAGCACGGAATTTCGCTCGATGAGTAGCCCGGTGAAAGAGCCGCTGTGCACATGGCGCGGCAAGGTGGCGCATGACTGGGTGGACTACAACGGCCATCTGCGCGACGCCTACTACATGGTGATTTTCAGTTTTGCAAGTGACGGCCTGATGGACTTGATCGGCATGGACGCGCAGGGCCGCCAAACGACCGGGCACACCCTGTACACGCTCGAAACCCACCTGAGCTACTTGCTGGAAGTCAAGGAGGGTGCGGACGTGGAGGTGTTCACCCACATCGTGGGGTTGGATGCCAAACGGCTGCATCTCTGCCACGGCTTGTACCTTCAGGGCGGCGCTGCGCTGCTGGCCGCCAATGAGCAGATGCTGATCAATATTGACTCCGCGCGGGCGCGGTCCGCTCCCTTTGCAGCGCAGGCGGGGGAGCGACTGCGCGCCTTGGCGCAGCCGCACCTCGCGCTGCCCCGGCCAAGTTATGCCGGCCGCTCCATTGCGCTGGCGCCACCCAAACTTGTCACCCCCCATGGATAAGCCCAACACCCCCGGGCCGGCCGCGAGCAGCCGGCTCAGCACGCCACTGGAAGGCACCCCCGCGACGGCGTGGGACGCGAATGCCCCCATTACCGCGCCGCTGTGCCTGCACCAGACCACCGTGCGACCCGAGTGGGTCGACTACAACGGGCACATGAGCGAATCCTGTTACCTGCTGGTTTTTGGCGACAGCTCGGATGCATTCTTTCGTTTCATCGGCATCGACGAGTCGTACCGGGACCAGGGCGGCCATTCCTTCTACACGGTGGAGACACACATTCACAACATCAGGGAAATCTCGCTCGGCCAGCCTTTGCGCCTGAGCCTGCAACTGCTCGATGTCGACGCCAAGCGGATGCACATCTTCCATGCCATGCACCACGCCACAACGGGCGAGTTGTTGGCGACCTGTGAGCAAATGCTGGTGCACGTGCAGATGGCGCAGGGCCGGTCGGCACCCATGCCGGCGGACCTGCAGCAACGCCTCGCCGCCATCCACGCGGCCCATGCGCCGCTTGGCAGACCCCCCCAGGCGGGTGCCTCCATCGGCATCCGTCGCAAGCCCTGAGCGGCCATCATCCGGAAGCGTCCTTATGCATTTTGAACTCAGCCACGAACAAACCATGATTGTCGACACGGTCCGCTCTTTTGTTGAGACCGAGCTGTACCCTCATGAAGACCTTGTTGAGCGCACCGACGCGATTCCGCCAGACCTTGCGGCGCAGATCCAGGCCAAGGCCATCGAGGTGGGTCTTTACGCCGCCAACATGCCAGAAGCCCTGGGCGGCGGGGGCTTGGACAATCTGGGCATCACCTTGCTGGAGCGTGAGCTTGGCAGGGCCTCGTATGGCCTGCAAATGCTGGTGGCGCGCCCCAGCAATATTTTGCGTGGCTGCACGGGTGATCAGATCGAAGAGTACCTGCTGCCCACCATCCGGGGTGAGCGCCACGACTGTCTGGCCATGACGGAACCCAACGCCGGCTCCGACGTGCGCGGCATGCAGACGCGCGCCGCGCGCCAGGGGGATGACTATGTGATCAACGGCACCAAGCACTTCATCAGCCATGCCGACATGTCCGACTTTGTGATCCTGTTTGCGGCGACAGGCGTGGAGGAGACCCGAAGCGGGCCCAAGAAGAAGATCACCGGTTTTCTCGTGGACATGAACAGTCCGGGCCTCACGGTGCGGCGGGGACCACCCTGTGTGTCGCACCGCGGCTACCACCAGAGTGAGCTTTTTTTTGACGACTGCCGCGTGTCCGTGCGCAAGCGTTTGGGCGAGGAGGGGCGGGGCTTTGACTTGATGGGTGAATGGTTGGGCGCGACGCGCCTGACCGTGGCCGCCACCAGCGTTGGGCGGGGTCGCCGCGTGCTTGATATGGCCACGCAGTGGGCGGCCACCCGGCAGCAGTTTGGCCAGCCGATCGGGCGCTTTCAGGGCACGGGCTTCAAGCTCGCCGACATGGCCACCGAACTCGAAGCCGCTGAACTGCTCACACTGCAAGCGGCGTGGAAATGTGACCAGGGCCGAATGACCGACTCCGATGCCGCCATGGCCAAATTGTTTGCCTCTGAAACCCTGGCGCGGATCACCGACCAGACGCTGCAAATCTTTGGCGGCATGGGCCTGATGGAGAGTTTGCCAATTGAGCGCTTTTGGCGTGATGCCCGGGTGGAGCGCATCTGGGACGGCACGAGTGAAATCCAGCGGCACATTATTTCGCGCGCCATGTTGCGTGCCCAGGGTGCCTAGGTGAGCAGACCGGGCGCGGCGTCCGCCGCCAATCTGCGCCGCCTGTTTGCACCCCGGCACATTGCCGTGTTTGGCGGCAGGGCTGCCGCAGAAGTGGTGCGCCAGTGCAGGGCGCTCGGGTTTGCCGGGGAGATCTGGCCGGTTCGCCCGGGCAAAGAAACACTGGAAGGCTTGCGCTGTTATCCGGGGGTGAACGCCTTGCCCGAGGCGCCCGATGCCAGCTTTATCGCGGTGCCGCGAGAAGGCACGGTGGAAGTGGTTTCGGCGCTGTCCGCCCGTGGTGCTGGCGGGGTCATCTGTTATGCCTCCGGGTTTGCCGAAGCGGGGGGGGAAGGTGTCGCGCTGCAGCGGCAACTGGTGCAGGCCGCGGGCGCCACGGCCTTGCTGGGGCCCAATTGCTACGGCATGTTGAACTATCTGGACGGGGTGGCGCTCTGGCCTGACCAGCATGGTGGCGAGCGGCTTGCGCGCGGCGTGGCCATCGTCACCCAAAGTGGCAATATCGGCTTGAACCTCACCATGCAGAGGCGCGCATTGCCCCTGGCCTACTTGGTGACCGTGGGCAACAAGGCGGGTGCCAGTCTGGAGGAAGTTGTCGATGCCCTGCTGCAGGACGACCGGGTCAGCGCCATCGGACTACACATGGAGGGGCTCGGCGATGTCGCCGCTTTTTCTCGCGTGGCCCTGAAGGCGCTTGCTTTGGGCGTGCCTCTGGTGGCGCTGAAGTCCGGCAGCTCAGAGGCGGGTGCGCGCACGACCATGAGCCACACCAGTTCGCTGGCGGGCCCCGATGTTTTGTATGACGCCTTGTTTGCCCGCTGCGGCGTGGCGCGGGTGCTTGACCCCGCCGGCCTGGTGGAGACGCTCAAGCTTTTGCATGTCCACGGTGCGCTGGCCGGGCGGCGCATTGCCTCGGCCAGTTGCTCCGGCGGGGAGGCCTCCCTGGTGGCGGACCTGGCGCAGCCGCGCGGGCTTGACATGGCCGACCTGCCTGCGCCCGTCGACCAGCAATTGCGCGACCTGCTGGGTGACAGGGTGCATGTGGCAAACCCGCTGGATTACCACACCTACATCTGGGGAGATATGGCTGCGCAAACGGCATGTTTTGCAGCGCTGATGGAGAGCCGGTTCGACATGCACCTGCTGGTGCTGGACTTTCCCCGGGCTGACCGGTGTGATGGCGCGGCCTGGCAGGGCACGGTGGACGCCTGGGTCGCCGCCCACGAGCGCACGGGTGCGCCCGCATGTGTTCTGGCCTCCATGCCTGAAGGATTGCCAGACGTTTTTTCACGCACCCTGCTGGCCCACGGGATCGCGCCCATGCAGGGCCTCGCGGAGTGTATGGACGCGCTGGTGAGTGCGGCCCTGATCGGCGCCGCGCAGCGCCGCGCCGGGCAGGCCCTCGCGCTGGAAGCGGTGTCTGGCGCGGCCCCTTCGGAAATTCAGATGCTGGATGAGGCGCTCAGCAAACAGGCGCTGGCCGCGTTCGGCTTGCCGGTTCCCGCCAGTCAGGTGGTGTCTGCCGCTGAAGCCGTCGCCTGTGCGCGCAGGCTGGGTTACCCGGTGGTGGTGAAAGCGGTGTCACCCGCACTGGCCCACAAGACTGAAGCAGGCGGCGTGTGTCTCAACCTGAGCGATGACGCCGGCGTGGCGCAGGCCGTTGCGGGCATGGCGCACTTGTCAGACCGTTTCCTGGTGGAGAAAATGGTCACCGACGCGGTGGCTGAGCTCATTGTCGGTGTGCATCGCGACGCGCAGTTCGGCCTGGCGCTGACGCTTGGCGCCGGCGGCGTTTTCGTCGAGCTGCTGAAAGACACGGTGACCTTGTTGCTGCCGACCACGCGGGCTGACGTGCGCGAGGCGCTTGTCTCTCTCAAGACCTGGCCGCTGGTCAGCGGCTACCGGTCACGGCCACCAGGTGATGTGGAGGCGCTGCTGGATGCCGTCATGGCCATTGCCGCCTACGCGCAGGCCAACGGCGATTGCCTGGAGGAACTCGATGTCAACCCCCTGCTGGTGCGACCGCGGGGCGACGGTGTGCTGGCGGTGGATGCCATGATACGGATTTCCCGGAAGGATTGAAACATGAACGACGCGGTGCGAATGTCCGTCACGGGCAGTGTCCTGACCATCACACTGGACCGGCCCAAGGCCAACGCCATCAACGTGAGCACCAGCCGGGCCCTGTACGCCGCGTTTGCGCGGCTTCAGGACGACGCTGCGCTGAGGGTCGGCATTGTGACCGGGGTGGGACGGTTCTTTTCGGCTGGGTGGGACCTGACGGGTGCCGTCGAAGGTGAGGCGGTGGACGCCGACCACGGCCCTGGCGGCTTCGCGGGCCTGACAGAATTTTTTGCCCTGAGCAAGCCGGTGATTGCCGCGGTCAATGGCCTGGCCATGGGGGGTGGTTTTGAACTGGCGCTTGCCGCGGACCTGATGGTTGCCAGCCCGCAAGCCGAGTTTGCGCTGCCCGAGGTGAAGCTGGGCATGATTCCCGACTCGGGTGGTGTCTTGCGCTTGCCGCGCCGCTTGCCGCGCGCGCTGGCCACCGAAATGTTGTTCACGGGTCGGCGCATGGGGGCCGAAGAGGCCCTGCGCTGGGGCCTGGTCAACCAGCTGGTCCCGGCCGATCAACTCATGTCATGCGCGATGGAGATGGCCGCGCAGATCGCGATGAACGCGCCCTTGGCGGTGGCTGCGGTCAAGGAGGTTTTGCGCGCCACCAGCCACCAGGATATCGAGACGGCCTACCGCACGCTGCGATCAGCGTCCTTGCCCACTTACCGGGCCATGCTCACCTCCGAAGACGCGAAAGAAGGGCCGCGCGCCTTCAGTGAAAAGCGTCCGCCGCTTTGGCGCGGCGCTTGATGCCGTGTTTGCCTTTGGCGCGGGCGCAGCCGCGCGCAAGGCTGCGACAAACCGCGTTGAGCAGCACGTCCAGGTGAGAGGGTGCGGAAAACACGGCTTCAGCGACGCTTTTTGAAGCCTTACCAGAGCCCACCATTCCGGTGCGTTAGAAAGCGACATCAAGCATTCGTTTAGCGACAATTCCCCCATTTCAGGTCATTTTTTCAATGCAAGTAATTGGATGCATGCCAAGGAAAAACCCCAAATACCTAGGGAATCTATGGATACGGTCACGCCATTGGCGCACTATGATCTTCTGTGAGTGCAAAGCCAATTTGCTCTTGGATTAAGCGGTTGTTATGTCTGTCTCGGATCAAACCCTTGTCCCTATTTATCGACTACTAAGGAGTTATAGAAATGCCAACTGACGAAATCCAAACGGAGTCCGGGATCATTCTGGGTCGACGCCATTTGTTAACCGGCGCCGCAGCCCTGGGTTTGTCGGCAACTTTTGGTGCCATGCCCGCGATGGCCCAGGGCGCGCCCAAAAAGGGCGGCACTTTGCGCTTGGGCATGGAAGGCGGTTCGCCATCCGACAGCCTCGATCCGCTCACCTATGCCGACTCCATTCCGATCGCGATGAGCCTGATGCTCTGGAACAACCTCGTGGAAGTGGCCGACAACGGCGACGCCACGGGTGAACTCTTCGAGAAATGGGACGTCAAGCCCGGAGCTGCAGACTGGACATTCCATATCCGCAAGGGCATCACCTTCACCTCGGGCAAGACGCTCGATGCGGACGACGTCATCTACTCGATCAACATGCACCGTGGCGAAACCAAGTCGCCCGCCAAGTCGCTGTTGGGCGACGTCACTGACGTCAAGAAAATCGACGCCAACACCATCCAGATTCTCATGAAGAACGGCAACCTGGACCTGCCCTACAACCTGAGCGACTACCACATCATTGTTGTGCCCAATGGCTTCAAGGACTGGGCCAAGCCCGACGGCACCGGCGCCTTCACGCTGGAAGAATTCCAACCGGGTGTTCGCGCCACCTTCAAGCGCAAGCCCGGCAACTACTGGAAGCCCAACCGCGGCAACTTCGACCGCGTCGAGCTGCGCTACATCGGTGATGCTGCGGCCCGCACCCAAGCCCTCCTGACGGGGCAGGTCGACGCCATCAACCGCGCCAGCCCCAAAACCGCGGCCCTGCTGGAAAAGAACAAGAACATCAAGGTCTCGCGCACGCCAGGTGCTGGCAACCGCTTCTGCTTCGTTGCCCACACCGACAAGTCGCCGTACACCAACTCCGACCTGATGATGGCGCTCAAGCACGGCATCGATCGCAAGACCATTGTCAACAACGTGTTCTCGGGCTACGCATCCATCGGCAACGATAACTGCGTGGGCCCACGGATGAAGTACTACGACCCGAAGCAGAAACTGAACTCCTACGACCCCGAAAAAGCCAAGTTCTTCTACAAGAAATCCGGTGTGACGGCGCCCATGGAACTTCAGGTGTCCGAAGGCGCCTTCACCGGCGCCACCGACGCCGGCCAGGTCTTCCAGGAGTCGCTTGCCAAGGCCGGCATCAAGCTGGACTTGAAGCGCGTCTCGGGTGACGGCTATTGGGACAACGTCTGGCTGAAAGTGCCGTTCTGCGCGGTGTATTGGGGCAACCGCCCGACCATCGACAACCAGTTGACCAGTATCTTCTCCAACGGTCTGAGCAATCCCTGGAACGACACCCACTTCATCAACGACGAGTTCAACAAAACCTTGATCGCGGCACGTGTGGAACTCGATCAAGCCAAGCGCGCCCAGATGTACGCGCGCTGCCAGGAGTTGGTCAGCCAGAATTCCGGCATGGTCAATTTCTGCGTGCAGGACTACCTGGATGCGCACTCAACCAAGCTGAAAGGCCTGACGATCTCTGCCCGCTACGATCTGGGCGACCAGCGTATCGCTGAAAAGGGCTGGTTTGCCTGACCTTTCCGGTCCCCGGAATTTTTCATGAAGTGAGCCTGCGGGGTGGAACTGCGTTCCACCCCGTTTTGCTTGAGATCAAGGGCTTCGAACGGTGCCCTCCCATGTGTCAGACCACATGAAGTTTCATTTGATCCGACCCTTTCGTTTTTCAGTTCACAAAAAGCAAAGCCATGTCGAAACTCATATTCAACCGCTTGCTGCTGGGCGTGCTGACTCTTTTTGCGGTGTCGGTGCTGATCTTCGTTTGCACGGAGATCCTGCCTGGTGACGTGGCCTCGGCCGTGCTGGGCCAGGGCGCCACGCCGGAAGCCCTCGTTATCTTCCGCAAAGAGCTCGGACTGGATGTCCCATCCCACCTGCGCTACTGGAATTGGCTGGTGGCGGCCCTTCAAGGCGACCTGGGTGTGGCGCTCACCAACAAGCGCGTCATCGTGGACGAAGTTCTGCCCCGCCTGGGCAACACCCTGTTTCTCGCCGCCTACGCGGCGCTGATCGCCATTCCCCTCGCTGTGGGTCTGGGCATCTACTCGGCGATCAACGAGGGCAAGCTGATGGACAAGCTGTCCAACATCCTGACCCTGGTCGCCATTTCCCTGCCCGAGTTTTTCATTGCCTACCTGCTGATCATCGCCATGGCGGTGAATGTGGACTGGTTCCCGTCCCTCTCGACCGTGTTCACGGGCATGCCGTTTGGCGAGCGTGTCCACCAGACAACGCTTCCCGCCATCACCCTGACCCTGCTGGTCGCCGCCCACATGCTGCGCATGACGCGCAGTTCGGTGCTGTCGGTGATGTCCACCCCCTACATCGAGATGGCTTTTCTGAAGGGGGCCAGGCGCCAACGTGTCATCACGCGCCACGCCTTGCCCAATGCGGCCGCGCCCATCATCACCGTGATCGCCCTGAACCTGGCTTACCTGGTGGTCGGTGTGGTGGTGATCGAGGCGGTCTTTGTTTACCCCGGGCTCGGCCAGCTCATGGTGGATGCGGTGTCCAAGCGCGATGTGCCTGTGGTCCAGGCCTGTGGTCTGGTGTTCGCGGTCGTGTTCGTGGCCCTGAACACCCTGGCGGACATTCTGGTCATTCTGGTCAATCCCCGTTTGCGGCACAAGCGCTAGCAACAAGAAGAAAGGAGAACTGCCCATGAAACTCTTCGGACAAAAACCCACACCCACCGCCTGGTTCGGCCTGGTGGTGGTCACACTGTTTGTGCTGGTCGCGCTGTTTACCCCCTGGATCGCCCCTCACCCCGAATCCGCCACCATCGGCGGCACCTGGGACGAAGCCAGCTCGACCATGTGGCTGGGAACCGACCAGATCGGCCGCGACATGTTCACCCGCATTCTCTACGGCACGCGCATGACTATTGGCGTGGCCCTGGCGATCACCCTGCTGTCCTTCTTCATCGGCATCGTGGTGGGCTTTACCAGCGCTGTGCTGGGTGGCTGGGTCGACGTCTTTTTCAGCCGATTGGTCGATGTGATGTTGTCCATACCCGGCCTGATCTTCGCCCTGATCGTTCTCGGCGTGTTCGGCTCCAGCATCCCGGTGCTGATTCTGACGATTGCGGTCCTGGATTCCACCCGCGTGTTCCGCTTGTCGCGCGCCTTGGGCATGAACCTGTCGGTGATGGAGTACGTGGAGGCGGCCAAGCTGCGCGGCGAAGGCCTGTGGTGGGTCATCACCCGGGAAATCCTGCCCAACGCCTGGGCTCCCCTGGTGGCCGAGTTCGGCCTGCGCTTTTGCTTCAACTTCCTGTTTATCGCCGGTCTGTCCTTCCTGGGCTTGGGCATCCAGCCGCCCTTCGCCGACCTCGGCGGCATGGTGAAAGAGAACGCCGCCGCGATCAATTTCGGCATGATGGCGCCGATTTACCCGGCCGCCACCATTGCCTTGTTGACCGTCGCCATCAATCTGGTGGTTGACTGGATGCTGTCCATGGATGCGCGCCCCTCGGGCGCGCAAGCCGAACTCTGATCGGAACCCGACACCATGAGCGACAACATCATTTTGCAAATCAAGGGGCTGCGCCTGGAGAGCATCGCGGGCCAGGTGATCGTCGACAACGTCGACCTCAATCTGAACAAGGGCGAGGTCCTGGGCCTGATCGGTGAAAGCGGCGCCGGCAAGTCCACCATCGGCCTCGCGGGCATGTGTTACGCGCGCGCCGGCGTGCACATCGCCGGGGGCGAGATCATTCTTGGCGGCACCAACATCCGCGCCCTCGACGCCGAAGGCCGGCGCAGCGTGCGCGGCAAGCGCATTGCCTACATTGCCCAGTCGGCCACGGCGGCTTTCAACCCGGCGCACACGCTGATGGACCAGGTGTGCGAGGCGCCTTTGATCCACAAGCTCATGACCCGCGCGGAGGCAGAGGCCTGGGCGCGCCAGCTCTTCACCGCCCTGGACCTGCCGGACCCGCAGAACTTCGGCGCCCGTTATCCGCACCAGGCATCCGGCGGCCAACTGCAGCGGGCGATGGCGGCGATGGCGATGTCCTGCCGACCCGACGTGCTGGTGCTGGACGAGCCCACCACCGCGCTCGATGTGACGACCCAGATCGAGGTGCTGATCCTGCTGAAGTCCCTGATTCGTCAGTACAACACGGCCGCCCTGTACATCACACACGACCTGGCGGTGGTGGCGCAGGTGGCCGACCGCATCAAGGTGTTGCGCCATGGCAAGGAGGTCGAGGAAGGGTTGACCAGCCAGATTCTGCACAACGCCAAACAGGAATACACGGCCCGCCTGGTGGCGGTGCGCGGCGCGGCGGCCAGCGAACGGGCGGCGCCAGGCACGGTGAAGCCGGAAATCGTGTTGTCCATCAAGGATTGCCACGCCTACTACGGGAATTTCCATGTGGTCAAGGGTGTTGCGTTGACCGTCAAGGGGGGTGAGACCGTGGCCGTGGTCGGTGAGTCCGGCTCGGGCAAGTCCACCTTGGCGCGTGTGATCACGGGCCTTCTGCCGCCAAAAAGCGGTGAGATTGTTTTCCAGGGAAAACCCTTGCCGCCCAGCCTCAAGGCGCGCGACAAGGAACTCAAGCGACGTATTCAGCTGGTCTACCAAATCCCCGATGTGGCGATCAACCCGCGCCAAAATCTCCTCGATATTGTGGGACGGCCAGTGCAGTTCTATTTTGGACTGGGTCGGCAAGGGACGCTTGAGCGGGCCAAGGAACTGATGACCCTGGTTGAACTGCCTGTTGACTTTTTGCAGCGCAGGCCGGGTCAACTGTCGGGTGGGCAAAAGCAGCGCGTCTGTATCGCGCGCGCCTTGGCGGCCCGGCCTGACCTGATCATTCTCGACGAGCCGACCTCCGCGCTGGACCCCTTGGTGGCCGAAGAAATCCTGAAATTGCTGCGCAAGCTGCAGGCTGAGCTGGGTCTGTCCTATGTTTTGATCACGCACGATCTTGATGTGGTGCACCGCATCGCCCATCGCACGGCGGTCATGCTCCAGGGCCAGTTCGTGGCCTTTGATCAAACCGACAAGATTTTCGACAACCCGGAACACCCCTACACCCAGAAACTGATCACAGCGGTGCCCGAAATGCGGGTGGACTGGCTGGATGGGGTGCTGGCCAAGCGTCTCGCCACATAGACGGATTGCTGTCGTCTTCAATCCGCTTTGCCACAGGCAATCCTGCGGCGTCTGGGCCGCAACGCGCCAATGCCATGCCTAAGGCGACCTGCGGCGCCGAAGTCATGGGCCAGGAAGCTTTGACGTTTTCACTCAACGCAGCAATCCGACCCAGGTCTTTTACGCAGAGGCCCAGAGAAAACGAGGGGTCAAGGTGAACGGCAAAAATGGAGGGCCCATCGCCGCGATGGCGCCAAGGGACCCGCTCACCACGGACTCGACATGATCTGCCCTCCCGCATTGCCCAGACCGGGAAATCCAAGGGTCAGTCTCAGTGGATCGTTCATGCTGTTTGGGCCTCATCGGGGTGCTTGACTTCCCACGGTGGCGTCCAGTCGCCCGCCACGCGAAGCGCAACTCCGGCATCGTCCTCTATCACCTTGCAGACGGTCATTTCTCCGGCGCCGACGCCGTAGCGCTGGGCGGCCTCGCGAAAACGCGCATAAGTTGCACCAGTGATTTCCTGGCGAGTGCCCATGAACTTCAGCAACTCATCAATCAGGGCCAGATCTTTCAGGCACAACTCCAGGCGGAAAGATGGGTCGTAGTGACCGGCAAAAATGGAGGGGACGTCGTGTTGCATGACAAAGCTCTCAGCCGCTCCGCCCTTCATCGCAGCCCACCAGACTTCGGGTTCCAGCCCCGCCTTCTTGGCCGCCACCATGGCCTCTCCAATCGCCGCGGCGTGGATGAACCACAACTGGTTGTTCACCAGTTTGGCTACGTAGCCATTGCCATACCGTCCTACCAGCCGGATGACCCCAACAACTTCAAGAACTGGTTTAGCGAAGGCTATCGCCGCATCTGTTCCTCCGACAAACAGGATCATGTCGCCGCGAATGGCCGAATCGACAGACCCTGTGACGGGCGAGTCGACCGGCAGTCCGCCCGCGCTTTCAAATTCGCTGGCGAGTTCCCGCATCAGCATGGGGCTGCTGGTCGTCATGTCAATCCAGCCCTTTCCCTTGCAGCTTGTGGCCAGCAATCCGTTCGTGCCGCGCACGACCTGCTCGATCTGCGGGGGTCCGAAAACCATCGATACCACGATGTCGACCTGATCCAACAAGCTCGCGGGCGTATCCGCCCAGAGAGCCCCTTCTGCCAGCAACGGATCTGCGGCACTCTTGTTGATGTCGTGGACAGTTAGAGCGAAGCCCGCGCGCAGGATATTGCGGGCGGCAGCTCTTCCCATGTTGCCAAGTCCAATGAAACCGATTTTCAAAATAATTTCTCCTGTCCCGGGCCAAAAACGCCCGGGAAAACATGCTGATTAAGTGGACAGTGGTCAGGCAAACCAGCCTTTTTCAGGAAGACGGTTATCGTTCAGGTCGAAGCGAGGATGAGGGGCCAATCCGTGCAGCTTCTTGGAGTGGGCGTCCAGAAAATCACCCACGGCAAAACAGATCATGCCGCCGTCATCGCTCACCAGGCGCTGTGCATCCGCGTACATCTTGCGCCGCTTGAGGTCGTCAAGTTCGGCCCTGGCCGCAATCACCAGCTTGTCGAAGGCGGGACGCTTCCAGCGCGTGTCATTCCACGCAGCGTCCGAAATAAAGGTGGTTGAAATCTGCATGTCTACCGTCGGGCGGGGGCTCCAGTAGACGGCAGAGAACGGTTGCTTCAGCCAGACATTGTCCCAATAGCCATCGCCCGAGACACGCTTCACTTCGAGCGCGGTGCCGGTCCTTCTCAGGGACTCCTGAAACAACACGCCCGCATCCGTGGCGCCGGTGTATGCGCCTTCGGATACCAACAGCTCCAAGGGAGTCCTGACCCCTGCTTTCTTGAAGTGAAATGCCGCCTTGTCCGGGTCGTAAGGCCGCTGGGGTTGGCTGGCGTCGTAATACTTCAGGGTGGATCCAATCAAGTGATCATTTCCCAGAGAGGCGAATCCGCCAAACACGGTGTCGATGATCTTCTGGCGGTCGATGCCGTACTTCAGTCCCAGCATCAGATCGTTGTTGGCGTAGGGGTCTCTGTCCCGGTGTGCGACAAAGCTGTATCGATTGCCCGCAGCCTTGGTGCGAACCACGGCGACGTTGGGCGCCTTGGCCACTAGGGTTGCAGTCTTCGGGTCAAGCTTGTTGATCGCGTCGACCTGCCCCGTCATGATCGCCTGGGTGCGTGCAGTAGCGTCCAGGATATAGCGCAACTCAACCGTGTCGAAATTGCCGCGGCCGGGCTTCCAGTAGGTGCCGGGCTTGCGTTTGGCTACCACGCGCACGCCGGGCTGCCACTCAACCAGCGTGAAAGCGCCAGTTCCGTCGGGCTTGGAGAAGTCCTTGGTGCCGTTTGGAACGATCATCAGGTGGTAGTCGGTAAAAACATAGGGCAGGTCCGCGTTGCCGCCTGACAGCCTGACGGAAATCTGGTTTGCAGAAAGTTTCGTGATATCTGTGATCTGTGCGAGCAATCCCTTTGCCGGCGAGCTGGTCTCGCCCCGGTGGAGGTTGAGCGAGAAGATGACGTCGTCTGCGTCGAGCGTCTTTCCGGAGGTAAAGGTGATGCCCTTGCGAATATTGAAGATCCATTCAGCCGCGCCGGGCTTGGCTTCCCAACTTTCGGCCAGTTCGGGAGTCGCATCGCCTTTGGCATCGATCTCGACCAGTTGGTTCCAGAACATCAGACTGCAAACGCGCGGAATGGCATCTGCGTAGGTGCGTGGGTCCAGACTGTCGGAGGCAGAGCCGCCTTCCATACCCAACTTAAGGGTGCCGCCTTTCTTTTGCGCTTCCTGGGCCATGGCTGGCATGGCGCCGAAGGCTGCAGATAGCCCGAGCGCGGTCGCACCGGAGATCAATTGTCTGCGGTCCAGAATGATTCCGGATTTCGATTTAGTTTCAGTATTTGTCATTTTTCATGTCTCTTACAAAGTTGAAAATTCCGGATCATCCGGGGAAGTACTTCTTGGTTGGTACCTGGGCGGCTAGACTGTAGGATGTGGTCTATTTCAAAGCAAACGAATTTTTGTTATCGTTTGCATCACGAAACGTGATGAAGGAACTGATCTGAAATACTTTGATGTCACTCTTTTGCAGGCCTTTGCCGCAGTCGTGGACAGCGGGAGTTTTACGCGCGCCGCACACTATCTTTGTCGAACACAGTCAGCAGTGAGCATGCAATTGCGCAAGCTGGAGGACATGACGGGTCAGCAGCTGCTGCAGCGCGAAAATCGTCAAATCAAGCTGACCGAGGCAGGTGAAGTTCTTCTGGGCTACGCGCGCCGCATGATCCGCTTGAACGAAGAAGCCCTATTTGCAATGAATCAGGCTTTCGCCGAAGGTCACGTCAGGCTTGGTATGCCAGACGACTACGCACGGTTCTTTTTACCAGGCGTTTTGACGCGCTTCTCTCATGCTTATCCAAGGGTGCAACTTGAGGTCTTTGGCGCGCTGAGCGGAGAACTGCTTGACCGGGTCGAGGCCGGCAATTTGGACATTGCAATCATCACGCGCCAGCCCAATCGCCGACTCGGTAAGACGCTGCGCCGGGAGCGCTTGGTATGGGTAGGATCGCGGCACCATCTGGCGCATGCAGAAGCCACGCTGCCACTCGCGCTTTTTCCCGATGGCTGCGTATTTCGTGGCCATGCATTGGCCGCACTCGAAGCGCAGGGGCGAGCTTGGCGAGTCGCGTATTGCAGCCAGAGCTTTGTGGGGGGCGCGCTGGCCGTGTCCGGGGGGCTGGCGGTGACTGTCGTCGCCCAGAGCATGGTGCCTTCGGGGTGGAGGATTTTGGGGCCGGAGGAAAAGTTGCCGCCCCTTCCGGAGATCGAGATTGCATTGCACCGGGCCAGCGGCACGCCGCCCCATGCTGTCCTGTTGCTGGAAGAGCAGTTGATCGAAAACGTTCAGGGGCTGGCTTGTGTTGACTGATGATGACAGTCAATGCCCTGCCACCGGGGCGGCCGGGTTTTCTGTTCTGTTTGTGCGCAGGGCCACCAGCCCCGCGCCGACGATCAGCACCGCCCCCAGCAGTGTTGTCAGGCGCGGCGTCTCGTTGAAGAACAAGAAGCCCCACAACGGCGCCCACATGATTCCGGTGTATTCGAAGGGCGCGACAGAACTCGCCTTGGCCACATGATAGGCGCTGGTGAGCAGCATCATGCCAAGTGTTGAGATGAGGCCGCAGGCGCACATCAGAAAGGCGTCGTAGGCCGTCGGCCAGACCCAGGGGCGAACCAGAAAGGACAAGCTCGGGTGGGCGGCATCGACAATGCCCAGGCTCCCCAGGACCAGGGCGGTTGCCACGGAACCCGCCAGGAACATGAGATTCTGGTGAAAGACCATCACGCCTGTGGACTGGGTGCTTCCCAGCTTGCGCGCCATCAGCATCGAGAAACCGTAGGCGGCTGCCGCCAGCAGGGAGAGCATGGCAGCGGGCTCAAAAACACGCCGACTCGGCTGCAGCATGACCATCACCCCGAGAAAACCCACCAGCACCGCCAGCCAAACCCTGCGGTCGGAGCGCTCGTGCAGAAACGGGCCCGCCAGCGCCGCCACGAACAAGGGAACGGTAAAGTACAGCGCGACCGCATCGGCCAGCGGCAGGGCCGGGAACGCCATGTAATAGGCGATGTAGGACATGAAAAGAATGGCTGAACGCAGCATCAACGGCCACAACTGCGGCGGAAAAATGGCGCGCCAGCCCACTTCGCGCTGGACGATTAACAGCAGTATCGGTATGGCAACCAGCGATCGAATGAAGACCACCTCTGTCAGCGCATAAGAGCCGCTGACTTGCTTGATGATGGCGTCCTGCAGGGAGAACACAAAGACACCCAGGGCAAGATAGAAAATGCCGCGTTTGGTGTTGTTTCGCATGAGTCACTCTGGTGCACAGCTGCGAGCCAACGTCGCGCATGGTTGCAGCAGTTTATAGGAAGTTCAGTCTGGCGCATCCGGCGCGGGGACCGTGGCCATCGGGGCGTTGTCTTGGGGTGTCAATTGTCCCTACGAAAGCCAAAGCCCCGCCTTATCCATTGAGCAATGCAATGAGTTCACCAGCAAATCGATCCGGTTGGAGGAGATGTGGACCGTGATCAGCGCCTTCGTAAAAGCTCAAACGTGCCTTCGGTATGCGGGACGCCACAAATTGTGCTGCCTCCCTGGGGTAGAAGTTGCTTGACGTCCCATAGGCAAGCAAAGTGGGGGCATCAATGGTCGCCAGCACATCGCGGTAGTCGCCGGCAACCAGGCTCCTCCAGATGGCGATGGCTGAATGCGGGTTGATGTTGCGCAGGGCTTCGCGCGCCGCACGCCAACCCGATGAGTTGCGCAGATAGGTCTCACGCGCCTTGTCGTTGAGCCCGAAGGCGATCAAACGCAGCACCGCTTCGACAAAGTCAGCGTCCAGGTCGTCGATGAATCGCTGCGCACGGGCGCTGTCGAAATCACCATAGATGCCCATGTGCCACATGTCGTCGGTCATCAATTTGGGTGATTGGTCGATGAAGGCAAGGTGAGAAAAACGCTCCCCACCGAAATCCCGGATGCATTGCCACAGTGTCAGCGCACCCATCGAATGCCCGACGGCGGCAATACGTTCGATCTCAAAATGGTCAAGCAGATTGATGATGTCACGCGCGAGCCGCTTGACATCAGGCTCGTGATTCACGGTGAGCGGGTGGCCTCCATGACCGCGCGCATCCGGGCGCAGCAGACGATAGTGCTGTGACAGCGGCGCCACCAGGGGCGACCAGGCGGCATGGTTGGCGGTCCAGCCATGCATCAGCAAGATGGGGATCCCGCTCCCCGACAGGTGGACGTGAAGTTGCTCTCCATCGTCTGCTGTGATCGTTTCGTGATGCATGGATTGATCGTTATCGTTCAGGGGCGCTTTTGGGGCGCTGAGTTCGTCCGCAGAGCTTATCCGATACGCTTGGAATCAAGGTAAACCACTACGGCGCCATCCGTGCCGCCCCGGAAAAACTCGGCCAACCCATCGGAGTGAATGACCTGCACATTGCCGGCCACGCACGCAGCGAAGGCTTGGTGCTGGTGACGAACAACATGTCGGAATTCGTGCGCGTGCCTGTGCTCGAAGTGGAGAACTGTGACCGCCCGGGCCGGTAACTCATGGTTTGGCCGCGTCTGACGCGCGGTTCAATGAGGGCGTAAGGCCCGAACACTTAGGCGGGTCAGGGCGCGGAACGCGGCTTATCCCTGCGTAATGCCAACAGAGCCATTTTTCGTACAGTCTGTTGCAAGGCTCCGGCTCATTCCTCATCGTGGTGCCCAAATTTTAAGCACCAGGCCCTGAAATCAGCGCTGGCCAGGGTTCGGGCACTTGTTCACCGACTTATGCACAAGATTAATCACGTCTTTTGGGGACAACCGCATCCTGTTTCTTGCGGGCCTCTGTCCGGGATGGCGACAATCCGGTCCCATCCAGTCAACCATTTTTCGATTCCACCATGCCCACTGATACGCTTCTGACGCTCAAACTGCCTGAGGGCTACACCTTTGCTGATCTCAAGCTCAGGCGCTGCGAATCCGATGCCATCGATCTGGACATGGACTTGGTCAAGCTGATCTGCAAGATCAATGCGCTGGACTTTGACAAGGTTTTGCAAAACCCTGGTCCTGTCGTTACCAGCATCCTGACGATTTGGTATAAAAGCCATCTGGCAGAAGGTGGCCAGCCGGATGCCTTGATGGAAGCGTTGAAATCCGGCGGATAGAGATCCTTGGTTTATTTCGGCAGGAATGCCTCGTCAATGGGAACGCCATAACCAAGGCCAGACGGTTGGTCTCGTTGGCCAGACCAATCACGGCCATCAATTCACCGAATTGCGCATCGCTCATGCCTTTGGCCCGTGCACCTGCCGAATGGGATGCGATGCAGTAAGGGCAGTTGTTGGTGATGCTGATTGCCACGTAAATCGTTTCCTTGGTCAGGGGGTCAAGATTTGCCGTGATTTGTCTGTCTCGGTAGAACGGTCGATGAGAAGTTGGGATTTTGACAAGATTGGTTGACTTGAACGCAGCGCTGATGTGTGCGTTTGATGAAGGCCTCGGAATTTGGGCGCTACCATCGCGCAATGTGCAGCCACCACCAAGCCATCAGGGAGCGCGAACGCTACGCCGGACACTTTGGCGTTGAACCGCCCGCCGACGCAGGAAAGCACAATGTCTGGCCCTGCCACCCGGCCACGTTCATTCGCAGACCCAGGGAGGCTGATGTGGGTGACGAGGCGATCCCAACCCGGATTTCCGGCGCCGACGGTGAGCCACTGGGAATTGCCTGAATTCGGGACCCAATCAAGCATGGCGCGGCGCAAGCACTATCACGTCTATGTTGTTGAGTTGTCCAATGACGTGTTGCTCAATGCCCGGTTCATGCGGTCCAATCCGGGTTACAAACCAGGAAAACCGTGTGTTTACGTTGGCATGACCGGACTGGATCCGGACGTGCGCTTTGACAAGCACAAGGCTGGAATTCAGGCCAACCGCTACGTGCAGGAATTTGGCCAGCGCCTGTTGCCGGAACTATATGAGTTGTACAACCCGCTGACCTACGACGAAGCCAGGAGTCTGGAAGTGGAATTGGGCATTGATCTGCGCGCGGGCGGGTTTGGGGTTTGGCAGGCTTGATACTTGCGCGCTACTTGACGATGCTGTCAAAGGGGTTGCATTTACTCACAGTCCTTGGACTATTTTGCCGGAGTGCAGCGGGCGAGGGTCTACAGCAGTTCAAATTGCCCGCCCGACACCTGACGTGGGTTCGGGTAGGTCGACAGTCAGCTGTCCGGCCGCGATTTCAACCAATGGGGGTACCCGGGGTCGACCGGTTGAATCCAAGACCCGTTGCAGACATTGGGGACAGGTGCCCAATTGCGGTCACTGAACCTGAGCTAATTTAAGTGGAGCATGGTCTTGGTCGGCTCTTCCGCAGCGCAGGCAAGTCTAATGAAGTTCAAATGTCATTCGCTTCAAGTTGAATCGATCCTTCCACGTCAATTGCGAAAGAAACCTTGGAACACTCATTTGGCTGAGACCCCCATTTTGCGCAACAGATCCTCTGCGATATGGAGGTCATCGACAGTGTCAATATCGGCAACACAACCGATATCTTCCGTGGCCAACTCCAAAGCTTCATGCGCGCGTACGACGAAAACTGCTCCCCGGTCTCCTTTCAAGTTCAGAAGTGCTTGACGACAAACAGAAGAAAAAGCGACTGGATGACCACGTCGTCCGAGGTATACCGGCACGACCACGTCATGTCCCTTCAGTGCAGCCGCAATCGCACAGAGGGTGTCACTTTGAATGAGTGGCAAATCCGCTGGCAGGATCAGCCAGCCTTTGGCTTGAGATGTTTTGTGCACCGCCGCTGCTATCGAGTCACCCATACCGCGGTGACTACCCTCCTCAAGATGCCATGCCAGGCCACTGCCGCGAACGGCATCTAAGGTACGCTGTAGAACCGTCTTACCCGCCAACTGGGCCTGCAATTTGTGGGTGCTGCCACCCGATGCCGTAAAACGCTCCCCGCGTCCTGAGGCCAGAATGATGACAGTGGGCAAATTCAAAGCGGCACGTAACCTTGCAGAGGGGACATCAACGTAAAAGCAGCAGTCTCGTTTTTTACTTGCACGATCTCGGCCACTATGGAGACCGCAATCTCGGCTGGTGTTTTTGCGCGCAACGCCAAACCCACCGGACCATGAAGGCGACCCAGTTCCTCAAAGCTTAACTCAAAGTGTTCAGCCAGTCGCCGCTTGCGTGTTTCCTGGTTGCGCCGCGAGCCCAAAGCGCCGACGTAAAAGGCATTGGATTTCAGCGCTTCGAGCAAAGCCATATCGTCGAGTTTTGGGTCATGGGTCAGGGCCACGATGGCCGTGTGGGCATCTGGCACCAGTTCGCGAACGACGTCATCAGGCATGCCTTCGATTCGTTGGATACCCGGCATGCCAGCCACAAGCATCGCAGCATATTCTTCACGCGGATCGCAAACCAGAACTTCGAAATCAACCAAGGTGGCCATCTGCGCGACCGCTTGCGATAACTGCCCAGCGCCAATGAGCAGCAGGCGCCACTTGGGGCCAAACACCGTGGTCAAGGTGGCGCCATCAAAACATATCGCTTGACCACGATCGGCTTTGGAGAGTTGCACAGCGCCGGTCGCCAAGGTCAGCGTGCGCGCCACCAGTTGGTGATCGGCGGTGCATGCCAGCAAATGAGTCACCCAGTCGGTGTCAAGCAAGGGTTCCTGCACCAAGCGCAGGGTGCCACCACACGGCAGGCCAAAGCGTGAGGCTTCTTCCCGGCTGACACCATAGACGATCATGGCAGGCTTATCCAAAGTGACATCAGTGCCATCAACCACTTGAAAGCGGGCCTTTGTGCGGGCGATCAGATCGTCTTCGACGCAGCCTCCAGACACAGAACCGCTCACCACGCCGTCCTCGCGTATAGCCAGCAAAGCGCCTGGTGGCCGCGGCGCACTACCCCAAGTTTGCACCACCGTCACCAAATTAACCGCATGACCGCTGCGATGCCAAGCAAGCGCGTCAGCCAACACCCGAAGATCAAGGCTTTCCAAAAAGTCACCTCTTCAGGCTTTTCCCGACGACACCGGGGTATCCGCAGTCGGCCAGTCACTGATATAGCTCTTCAGCATGCGGTTCTCAAACTCCTTCTCCTCAAACACGCTGCGTGCAACATCGTGGAACGACAACACACCGATCAACACGCCGTTGTCCAGCACCGGCAGGTAACGCTGGTGATGGCTGATCATCAGAGCGCGCAGGTCATGCAGCTCGACATCGGGCGCGGTGCAAACCGGATTCGAGTTCATGACATCGCATACCTTGAGTTCGGCGACAGGTGGCGTCGGTCCGATGCGCAGTTCTTTCTGGCGCTGCGCCAACACCAGGATCACTTCGCGGAAGGTCAATATGCCGGCCACCGTGGGGCCATCCATCACGACCAATGAGCCCAGGTCCTCGTCGGCCATGCTGATCACGCATTGCGAAAGCAGCGTTTGAGGGTGTACCGTTAAAGGAGGGCGGCTCTTGGATTGAATGATGTCTCGCACTTTCATCCTACGCTCCTCTCGCTTGGTCCTGGGGTTGCGCGGCTGCGCGCAAGAAATCGAAGTCGCAGCCTGCATCCGCCTGCAACACATGGTCTTGGTACAACTTGGCGTAGCCGCGCGGAATGTGCGGCAACGTGGATGGCAGAACCAGGCGCCGGCGTGCCAACTCGGCTTCATCTACGAGTAGATCGAGGCTGCGATGCTTCACGCTGAGCCGGATCCGGTCGCCGTTCTGGACCAGTGCCAGCGGGCCGCCTGCCGCCGCCTCTGGCGCGACATGCAGCACGATGGTTCCGAACGCGGTGCCGCTCATGCGCGCATCCGAGATCCGCACCATGTCTTTCACCCCGGCCTGCGCCAGCTTTTTCGGGATCGGCAAATAGCCGGCCTCGGGCATGCCGCTTCGACTGGTCGGGCCGGCATTTTGCAACACCAGGATGTCATCCGCTGTCACATCCAGATCCGGGTCGTCGATACGGGCGCTTAAATCCTCCAGTGAGGTGAACAGCACGACGCGGCCTTCCTTCTCGAACAAGTTCTTGTCGGCCGCTGATCGCTTCAGAATGGCGCCGCGCGGCGCGAGCGAACCGAACAAGGCAACCAAACCACCCACGGGTTCGATCGGATCACTGGCTGGCCGCACGATTTTGGAGTCAATCCACGAATCGGCTTCAGCATCGAGCCGCTCACCCAAGGTTTCACCTGTGACGCTGACCGTGTCCAGGTGCAACAGAGGCTTCAACTCCCGCAACAGGGCGCTCATGCCGCCGGCTGCATAGAAGTCCTCCATGTAGTTGTCCCCGGTAGGCTTCAGATTGACCAACACGGGCGTCGTGTCACTCAACTCATTCAGACGTGCCAGAGAAATCGGAATGTTGAGTCGTCCAGCAACCGCCGTCAGGTGGATGATGGCATTGGTCGAGCCACCCAGGGCCAGCAGCACGCGCAGCGCGTTCTCGACCGATTTGGGCGTGATCACATCGCTGGGCCGCACGACTGGCACCTGCCCCAGGGCCATGCGCGCCGCCAGCGTGCCGCTGGCCTCCGCGGCACGCAGCCGGTCCGCATGGACTGCTGGAATCGCAGCACTGCCAGGCAAGGACATGCCCAAGGCCTCGGCAATACAGGCCATGGTGCTGGCCGTGCCCATCACGGCACAGGTTCCTGCCGTCGTGGCCAACCGGCTCTCCACCACATCAATCTCTTCACGCTCGATCTTGCCTGCGCGAAAGTTACCCCAGAAACGGCGACAGTCGGTACAGGCCCCCAGCCGCTCACCCTTGTGGCGCCCGGTCATCATTGGGCCGGTGACAAGTTGGATGGCAGGCACATCAGCAGAGGCTGCGCCCATCAGCTGGGCCGGCACGGTTTTGTCGCAGCCCCCGATCATGACCACCGAATCCATTGGCTGGGCGCGCACCATTTCTTCCACGTCCATGCTCATCAGGTTGCGGAACATGAGGCTGGTCGGGTTCAGAAAAACCTCGCCCAAGGAGATCGTTGGGAAGTCAATCGGCAAGGCACCGGCCGCCAGCACCCCGCGCTTGACCGCATCGACCAGCTCGGGCATGGCCCGGTGGCAGTTGTTGAATCCGGACGGACTGGAGGCAATCCCCACCACCGGCTTCTTCAAAATGTCCCCGGAGTAACCCATCGATTTGATGAAAGAGCGTCGAAGATAAAGTGCAAACGCACGGTCACCATAGTTGGTCAAGCCGCGCGCCATGCCAACTTCATTGATTTCTTCCACTGTCATATCTCCTGTTTTTTTTCGAGCTGCGCCAGCCTCGACGTCATTGGGTTGCCATAGCGTCACAGCAGGCGCGTCTTGATGAATTTGGGCTCCAGATAATCACGAATACCCAGGGAACCACCTTCGCGGCCCATGCCACTTTCCTTGACGCCACCAAAAGGCATTTCGGCACTGGCAATACCAAGTTCATTGATTCCCACCATGCCGGCCTCGATCGCCTCGCTGGCCATTGTGGCCGTTTTCAACGAGTTCGAGAACAGGTAGGAAGCAAGACCATAAGGGGTGCTGTTGGCCAGCTGAATCGCCTCGTCGAAAGAGGCAAACGGCGCAATGGGCGCCACCGGCGCGAACGGCTCCTGCCGCATGATCAAGGCCTCTTTGGGCACGTCAGCCAAGGCCGTTGGCGCCAGAAAGTAACCCTTGTCGCCGCTGATGCCGGCGGGACGTCCGCCACCCGCGATCAGACGGGCACCTTGCGCGAGCGCGTCGTCGATCAAGCGGTGTGCGTTGTCCAGCCCACGGCGATTTGCCATTGGGCCGACCGCGGTTTCCGGGTCCAGCCCGTGCCCCACTTTCAGACTGTTGGCAATCGCGGCAAAGCGTTCACAAAACGCCGCATACAGGCTCTCGTGCACATAAAACCGGGACGGCGAGGCACACACCTGACCACAGTTGCGGTACTTGAAACGGGCACACTGTTCAGCGGCGTAGGCCACATCGGCATCCTCGAACACCAGCACCGGCGCATGCCCGCCGAGTTCCATGGAGACCCGCTTGACGCCATCGGCTGCCAAGTGCAACAGACGCTTGCCAACCCCGGTGGAGCCGGTCAGCGTGACCTTGTTCACAATCGGAGAGCGCACCAGGTACTCGGAAATGAAAGCCGAGTCACCCGTGACCAGGCTAACCGCCCCAGCCGGTAGTCCGGCATCGTGCAGGGCCTGCACAATCGCCATACAACTGCCTGCCGCCTCGCTGGCCGGTTTGGCGATCACGGAACACCCGGCGGCCAGCGCCGCGGCGATTTTGCGCGAAGGCAGCAATGCCGGAAAATTCCAGGCCGAAAAGGCAGCGACCACGCCCACCGGCTCATAGCGCACCTGCATACGCACCTCAGGTAACCGAGCCTCCATGGTCTGCCCGTAAAGGCGTTGAGTCTCGCCTGCGTACCATTCAAACTGGTCGGCCGCATCCGAGATTTCGCCCTTCGCTTGCGCCAGCGGCTTGCCGGTCTCGACAGACATCAATTGGGCCATTGCGTCCACCCGGCTTCGAATCAGACCGGCGGTGCGTCGCAGCACAGCAGCCCGCTCCCAGGGCGAAGTGCGCCGCCAGATGGCGAAGCCCTGCCGCGCACCGGACAGCGCGGCATCCAGATCGTCTTTGCCAGCCGCTGGCAGCCAGCCGATCACCTCCTCGTTGGCCGGGTCAATGACCTCGCGCACACCGCCTTCGCTTGCGGGTTGCCACTGACCGTTGATAAACAGACCGTAGTCGCGGTACAGACCAAAGTTTTCACGTTTCATGTTGTGTCATCCGGAATTTTTAAATATCGCTGGCGCCATAGCGGCGTTGCACATCGGCACACCAGTTGCCAACGTTCCATGAACCGTAGGCGCCCAGGCCGCCTTCAGGCGCGGTACCGGCATAGACCGGAACATGCACCACCGACAGGCCGTCATGGTCTTTCGCGTCCCGGAGTGCAGCCTTCAGCGTGTCCAGGGTGTAGCCAGCCCACACCGCCTTGACCCCGGCGACGCTCGACGCGAGCTGGACATAGTCCACGGCCACGCTGTCGTTGGTGCGGAAGTCGACGCCGTACTGGGCGTGCTGCAGGCTGGAGATCGCCGCCATCCGGCGGTTGTCGAAAATGACGATCATTCCTTTGGCGCCGTGCTCAACGGCACTGATCAGCGCCTGCGGGTTCATCATGAAAGATCCATCGCCTGTGAACGCCATGCTGTAGCGGGGCTGGTCGGCCAGTCCGGCAGCAATGACGGCGCAGGTGGCGAAGCCCATATAGGAAGCACCGGTCTCCGTATAGGTGTCAAAAGGCCGGACATCTTCCACCGTCTGGAACCCGTTGGCCTGCACATCACCGGCGTCAAAAAACTTGACGGCATTGATGGTGGCGGCGAAGTCGCAGACCGCCTTGATGGCTGCCGGCTGCGACAACACCGGGCGTTGCCAGACCTCGTCTGCCAGGGGCGTTGCATTCTGACGGGACGACAGAAATTGCTTCCATTGCGCCTTGCCGGCAGCACATTCAGCCAGCCAGGACTGGCGCTCCTTGGGGTGAGAGTCAGGCGAGGACAAGGCGCCCAGCAATTGTCCGATGACCGCCCCGATGTCGCCAGATAACGCCAGTGTGGCGTTGTAATGCGCCACGTCGGCCAGATCAGCGTTGATATTGATGACGGCTTTCACCCTCGGATAGCCAACGCCCGAGCAGTCGGCCTGACACACCGCACGAGAACCGATTACAAGCAGCAATTCCCCCTGCGCCATCGCATGGTTTCCACTGATGGACCCCTTGCTGCCACCGACATGCATGTTTTGCGGATGGGTATCGGGCAGCACCCCGGAGGAGCCCGGCGACAACACCACGGCGGCACCAACGGCTTCAGCCAGCGCGCACACCTGAGCGGCAAAGGCGCGGCCACCACCGCCCACCTTCATCACAACGCGAGGGTGCTGGCGCAGCAGCGTGGCTGCCTGGTTCAAAGCGGCGTCATCGGCGACACCGCTGCGCGGCAGCCGGAGCCGCTCCGGCAAGGCCACCAGATTCAAGTCCTCAATCACCTGCGGCTGCGTATTGAGCGGCAGCAACAGGAAAAACGGCCCGGCCTTGCTCGGATGGTGCACACACTGTGTGCCCCGGCGCAGCGCATCGCGCAAGGCCTGCGGGGTGTGCAGCACATAAGACTGGCCCATCAGCGCGGTCATCTGGCCAAACAAGTGCTGCTGAGGTTTGGGGATTTGCTGCATGTTGTAGCCTTCCCCGTGTGTGGTCTCGTCGCCATAAATGTGATAGAGCCCGACACCATTGGACACCGCCGCCAGCGAACCGGCCAAGGATTGCAGAGCGCCCGGACCGATCGAGGTCACCACCGCACAGGTTTCCTGATACACCCAGGCCAAGGCAGTGCCGGCATGGGCCATCTCCACTTCATTTCGGAAATTGAACACCTGAACCACACCCGACTCTGAATAAACGCGCAACACTTCGCCCAGATCGGTTGAACCGTGTCCAAAAATA
>JAIPDC010000193.1 GCA_021737865.1 Rhodoferax sp. | reverse complement strand
CCGTGGGCGGGCCTGATTTCGTTGGGACGAAATCTTCCTGGCGGCTCCTAGCCGCCAACCTGACGGTTGACTTGGCGCAGCTCTCCGACCCAGTAGGCTGGGTGCGGCTCACTGGGATACGGCTGTCGCCTATCCCCACGCCCGCGGCGTGGCTCCCCGGTGACATTGCCTGCCTCTATCATCGGCGGCTATGAACAAAGACAATGCAGCCACCGCTTTCATAGAGCGCTGGCAGGGAGTGACCGCAAGCGAGCTGGCAACCGCCCAGAGCTTCGTCATGGAGTTCTGTGAACTGCTGGGCGTAGCAAAGCCGCATCCAACCCCAGAGCAGGATTACATGTTCGAGCGCCCCGTGACCTTTTCGCACGGTGACGGCTCCAACAGCGCGGGACGGATTGACTGCTACCGACGCGGCCACTTCGTGTTGGAGGCCAAGAAGCTCAAGGCCGGTGCCCACACCAAGGGCTTTGATGACGGCCTGCTACGCGCCCGCAGTCAAGGCGAAGCCTATGCCCGTGCCTTGCCTGCAGCGGACGGTCGCCCACCCTTTGTGCTGGTGGTGGACGTTGGCACGGTCATTGAGGTCTATGCCGAATTCAGCCGTAGCGGTGGCACCTACGTACCGTTTCCCGACCCGCGCAGCCATCGCATTGCATTGACTGACTTGGCTCGACCAGAGATTTTGGCGCGGCTGCTTCGTATATGGACCGACCCGGAAAGCCTGAACCCGGCTCGTATCAGTGCAGAGGTCACGCGACAGGTTTCGGAACGCCTGACCCTGCTGGCCCGGTCACTTGAGCTGGCCGGACACAAGGCACAGCATGTTGCGGCCTTCCTTACCCGATGTCTGTTCAGCATGTTTGCCGAGGACGTGGCACTGCTGCCCCAAGGTGCATTTCTGGGCCTACTGCAAACCCACCGGCAGGACCCGGCCGCACTGCAACAGATGCTGCGCATCTTGTGGGCCGATATGGACGTGGGCGGCTTCTCCGCCGCACTGGTCAAACCTGTGCTCAGGTTCAACGGCAAGCTATTCAAGGGCGCCAGTGCCGACGGCTACAGCCTGCTCCTGACGACTGAGCAAATTGACCTAATGATATTGGCGGCGCAAGCAAACTGGCGCGAGGTTGAACCAGCCATTTTTGGCACGTTGCTGGAGCGAGCCCTTGACCCAGCAGAACGGCATGCCTTGGGCGCACACTACACCCCACGGGCCTATGTGGAGCGGTTGGTGCTGCCCACTGTCATGGAGCCATTGCGTGCAGAATGGGGCAACGCCCAGGCCGCAGCCCTGCTGCTGGCCCATGAGGCCGCAGAGATGGAAGCCAATCCGCCCGCAGTAACTACCAGAAGAGACTTCGCTGCACTGGACCGGCACAACGGGGCAGTGCGTACCAAATGGAAGGAAGCCCGCCAGCAGGTTAAAGACTTTCATCACCGGCTGTGCACGCTGCGCGTACTCGACCCCGCTTGCGGCAGTGCCAACTTCCTGTACGTGACGTTGGAACACCTTAAACGCTTGGAAGGCGAGGTGCTGAACCAGCTCAATGCATTGGGTGAAACACAGGATGCACTGGACCTGGGCCGAGAAACAGTGAACCTGCAACAGTTGCGCGGTATTGAACTGAATGAACGTGCCGCCGCGCTGGCTGAATTGGTATTGTGGATTGGTTTCCTGCAATGGCACATTCGCTCGTTCGGAAACAGCAGCGTGGCCGAGCCGGTTGTGCACGATTACGGCAACATTGAACACCGCGACGCGGTGCTGGACTACGACAGCGTGGAGCCGATGACGGACGAGGCTGGTAGTCCGGTGATGCGCTGGGATGGAGTGACCACCAAGGCCCACCCAGCGACAGGCCAACAGGTGCCGGATGACGCTGCACATGTGGTTCAGTGGCGCTATGTCAACCCACGACAGGCGCAATGGCCAACTGCGGACTTCATTGTCGGTAACCCGCCTTTCATTGGCGCGGGTGCTATGCGCGGCGCATTGGGTGAAGGCTATGTGGATGCCTTGCGGGGCGCTTGGCCAAAGGTACCAGAAAGCGCGGACTTCGTGATGTACTGGTGGCATCGTTCCGCCGAGTTGGTCGGCGCTGGGCAGGCAGAGCGTTTCGGCCTTATCACGACCAACAGCCTGCGCCAGACCTTCAACCGGCGCGTCGTGCAGTCCGCTTTGACCGATGGTCTGAGTCTGCTGTTTGCCGTTCCGGACCATCCATGGGTGGACAGCGCCAATGGCGCAGCGGTACGCATTGCAATGACGGTTGCCGGTGTGGTGCAGGGCGATGGCAAGTTGCTTACCGTGACCAGTGAGCGGTCCAGCGAATATGGCGAGGTGCAAGTGGAGTTGTCGCAGAGCCAGGGGCTAATACATGCCGACCTGCGTATTGGCGCAAACGTCGCCGCTGCCAGAGCCATGCAGGCGAACATGGGCTTGAGTAATAGAGGTGTGCAGCTCTTCGGCGCAGGCTTTATCGTGACCCCCGAGGAAGCCGCAGGGCTGGGCTTGGGCACCGTCACAGGCCTTGAAAAACATGTTCGCCAGTACCGCAACGGTCGTGACCTGACCAGCACGCCGCGCGGCGTGATGGTGATAGACATGTTTGGTCTTGGCGTTGATGACGTGCGAGCCAGGTTCCCTGCTGCTTATCAATGGTTGCTGGAGCGCGTGAAACCTGAGCGTGACCAGAACAACCGTGCAACTTACCGCAACAACTGGTGGTTTTTTGGGGAACCGCGCCGGGTGATGCGCCATCAGCTCAACGGATTGACACGCTACATAGCCACAGTGGAGACAGCCAAGCACCGAGCCTTCCAGTTTCTGGATATCAACGTGATGCCAGATAACAAGCTGGTTGCCATCGCGTTAAGCGACGCTCTCAATCTCGGGGTGCTATCAAGCCGAGTGCATGGCGCATGGGCTTTGGCAGCGGGTAGTTGGTTGGGCGTTGGCAATGACCCGGTGTATGTGAAATCACGGTGTTTTGAAGCGTTTCCCTTTCCGGGTGAAGACACGGGCCTTACACCACAACTGGCCGAGCGTATCCGCAGCCTTGCAGAGCAACTGGATGCCCACCGCAAGGCCCGCCAAGCTGCGCACAGCACCGTGACCATCACGGGCATGTACAACGTGCTTGAAAAACTTCGCAACGGCGAGGCACTGACCGCAGCCGAGCGCACCTTGAACGACAACGGACTGGTTGGCGTGTTGCAGAGCTTGCACGACGAGTTGGACGCTGCCGTGCTGGAATCCTATGGCTGGGGTGACCTGTCACTGCCCGCCGATAGCGATGCACTGCTTTTGCGCTTGGTGGAGCTGAACACCAAGCGGGCCAATGAAGAAGTGGCGGGCACGGTGCGCTGGTTGCGGCCCGACATTCAGCTCATTGCTGGGCAGGGTGAGCAGACAGCAATTGAAGGGGATGCCGAGGTTGACGACGGCGGCGAAGAAAGCGCGCCAACAGATGCCAAGACCATCATTGCACCGAAGCCATGGCCCAGCGGATTGCCAGACCAAATCAAGGCTGTGGCTGACGTATTGACCGATGCCGGTACCAGCCTTGACCTTGACGGTCTTGCCGCACGCTTTAACAGCCGGGGACGCTGGCGTGAACGCTTGCCGACCATCCTTGATGCATTGGTCGCGCTGGGTCGTGCCCGCACGCAAGGTGCTGGCCGCTGGGTGGATGCCGGACGGTAATGCCGGGCTATGTGCTGCAAGATGGAGGGTAACGACAACCCGGTCAAGGCAACCGGGTTGTCGCTACCCCATCGCAGCAACCGGTGTGCTTTTACCGGGCAGGAGTGCCCCATGAATAACAAGTAATCTATAAAAAGAAATTTATAACAAAAAATATAAAAAAAGAGCGAAGGTAAAAAGGCGAGTGCAGGTGCCCCGCGTTGAGAAAGCGGGGGAGAGGGCGCTACGCGCCCCTTGGCATGGAAGGCCATAAGGAGTGTCTTTGTTGGAATGACGCTCACCGATACTCTTCGTGGTCTCCCATGTCCCAGTCCTCAACGGATTGGGTGGCAATGGGCTCTTTAGACTCCTTTGGATTCTTGGCGGTTTTCTTGCGCCGCTCTGCGGCAACGCGCCGTTCCTCTGCAATCACCGCTACCCCCTCTTTGATGCGCTTGCGCGTGGGACACTCGAATAGTATTTTGAAGCCGCGCCCGAGCGGCTCGCGTGATATCAGGCCAAGCGTCTCCATGTCCGCGAGGTGGCCGCGTATATTGCTCTCGTCTTTGCCCGTGAGCTTTGCGAGGTGACTCGCTGCATAGGTCGTGTTGCCTTCGAAATGGCAGGATGCCAGTGCGACATAAGCGTAAAAGGTCGCGTTGTCTATGCAGTCCACCAAGCTAAAAAATATCGCACGGGGTAGGCAAAAAAAACCTTTCTCGTCGTACCGGGTGTACCACTTGTCATTGCGATTGCAGGGTACGCGATTGCGTTGGCGCTTCACTTTGCTGCCTCCGTCTCCAGCTCGCGTGCCAGCCAGGCTTCGACCTCAGTCACTTTGAAGAATGAGAGGCGGCTGCCACTGATGTGGCACGGCGCTGGAAAATCGCGGTGGGCCACCCAGTTTTCTAAGGTGCGAAGAGATATGCCCAGGGTCTCAGCCAGGGCAGCTTTAAAAATGAATTGATTCATCGAACACTCCAATGACGGTTGCGACCGTCAGCGGAGCCAGCCGGTTGCTGGTCTCGAAGCGTATATCTCTAAGTTTTATCCTGCGCGAAGTTGCGCGAATCAATTTTTGGTTGTTCATGTGCCGTAAGACGGCGAAACATGACGGCGTGGGTGGCTACACCAGTCATCACACTGAAGACCAACGTCATGAAAATTCCATCCACCGAACTCCTTGGACTGCTGACCAAGCAGGCAGGTCCAGCGCATCCCCAGGCGGTCAAACTGAAAAACATTACAAGAGTAGGTGGGCGCGAGGTTGCTAGGCGCAATGAGCTGAAATGCATGAAGGCTGTTATCCAGTTTGGACACCTACGCATTTGCGAAATGGCTAGGGCAGTATGGCCTCAGGCGCGCTATGGCGAGCAGGTTGCACGGCGCACGGTGGCTCGAATGGTTGAACAGGGCCTATTGCTTGAGAGGCGTAACGCGCTGGGCTCTAGAAGTCTGTGCGTTACACGAGGCGGGGCGACATGGCTAAACGCACGAGGTATTGAGGCCCAGCACACCCTAGACCTGTCCAGCGTTTCAGGAAGCACATTTTTCCACCGTACCCTAGCCACGCGGTATCTAATCGAGAGGCAGGCAGAGGGTTTTCAAGTAGCGGGGGAATATCAACTCTTACGCCGGAAAATTCCTTTTCCAATAGATGGAATGGTTAAGACGTTGCGCAAGCTGCCGGATGGCGCGGTTTGGCAGCGCAAGCCCGATGGGACAGTGGCTGTTGAGTGGGTTGAGCAGGAGGCAGCCGCAAAAGCGATGAAGGAGCTGGAAAGATGTTTGCGAGCCGCGGAGTATGTGGGGCAAGCCCTCGACGTGGATAAAAAATACTGTCTGGCCGGGTTGGTTTTTGTGTTTGACCAGGAGCTAAACCATGCCCGCCGCATCTTGCTCGCTGCGAACTCGCGTTGGGGCCACCTGTCCCAGTCAGAACGGGCGGCGTTGGAGCGTCGGGTAACACTGGTCGCAGTCGAACTGCGTGACCCTCTGGTATGGGCCCATCACAGCGTCACTACGTTGCATGAGTACCGACAACGGCGGGTTTAGAACGGGTGTCTATACATAGGTAGTCCAGCACCAATACTCTAAGGCCACGAGGGAACTCTGATTCGGCGCCAACCCTCGGCGCCCGTTCGCGGGTCACACCACGTCCGGAAAATGCACTGTGCAGCCCCGCAAGGGGGGAAAGGCGCCGAAAGGCGCCTTTCCTGTCTTTGGGTTACGCAACCTTGCGCGGGCGCAGCATCACTACGTTGCTCGGCAGAGCTTCTATTGTCTGAGCGGGGGCGACCGTACCGAGGGTCTGTGGCTCTGGCAAAGTAGCATTGACTAAATCTGACATCGCCAACTTTGCGCCTCTTTTGAGGCGGCGCTGGCCACGGTGCACGACAGTCTGAGCTTGGTCGGCAAACGCCAGGTCGAGCCGCTTTGCAAAACTTGGCATGCACAAATGCGTATAACGCAACAGCATGCGGGTATCCCGGTGCCCGCTAAATGCCTGCAAGTCAATCAGAGAAAAGCCACCGGGCAAGTTGCTGCCTGCATCGGCGACACGTGAAATGGCTTCATGCCGCAAGTCATGAACGTGCAACTCGTCTTCACCGACCAATCCAGCCGCCTCACAAATGCGCGTCCACGCACTGCGCAACGAGTCGAGCGTCATGGAGAACACGGGTCCACTGCCCTGCGGCAGTTGCTGCAACAGAGCAATCACGTCTTTACGCAGGGGCAGTTTGCGAGGGCGGCCATTCTTGGTCTCTGGGAGAAAGGCGGTTTGGTCTTCAAAATTAACCAGGTCCCAAGTCAGCGATAGCGATTCACTGCGTCGCGCCCCAGTCATCAGTTGAAACTGAATGAATGCTTCCATCCAAGGCACATGTTTATAGCTGGCCTGTGCATGGTCAATGTACTGCGCCCGTGCCGCTTTGACAATGTTTTTGCGGCGATAGGTGGTCAGCGCTTTGTCGGACGCAGCGCGCTCATCGCGCATCAATTCCTCTAGCCGCTGCTCGATGGCCTGCTGGGCGTCCTCGTCGTAAGCTGCATTGAGCAGGCGTGATTCCTCATCACCTTTTAGGCGGCGGTCACGCTCGTTGAAATACTTTGGGCGACGTACCCCATCCATCGGGCTTTTGGCTACGGGGATGCGCCAGGTATCAATCGCCAGTCGGCAGACGGCCGAAAAAATGTCCACTTCACGGTCAACGGTCGAAGCTGTAACGGATTGGCAGCGGTCGTCGATGTAGTCATTGAAGTCGTCCGGCATCAGGTCCGCAAATGACTTACGTATAAAGCGTGACGCAACGGACGGGGTGCGTACACCTTTGCCCGAGGCCTTGCGGAAGGTCTTTGTGGCTAGGCTAGTGTGGGGGTTTTTGTGGTCTGCGTAGGCTTTAGCAATATCTACGCGAGGCAGTCCGCCATCCTCCAAAATGGCATTGACGATGTAGCCCTCTACCTCGAACCCCTTGTGGCGCGGCGCGATTTCCCGCAGGTATCGGGCAAGCAGGTCCCCAAGTGAAACGCGACGGCCCTTTGCGTAGTCGATGAACAAGCCGTTCCGGCGCTCCAGTTCAAGACGTATCTTGATATCGATGGCCTCCTGCTCGCTCGACGCGTATAAGCACTGCTTGAGTCGCCCACCGTCGCGGACGCGGATGGCGAAGACGTCGTCAGTGCGGCTGAGTTGAGGTTTATAGCCAGCAGCCTTCAGTTCGGCGATAAACGCTTTGAGTTGCTTTTCGCGGTTGTAGGCGAATGTCTGGGTGAGGTCTTCGCGGTTTTTGACGGATACGACGAAACGGGAACGATTTTCGATGGACGCCATGGGACGTTGCTCCATAAGTTTAGGAGCAATGTCTAAGGACGTCGTTTATCTGGTTGCGCAGTACTGGCACGAAAAGAATCTTCGTGCCACTAATCTGCCACTAACGGGCTCATTTTCGTATCAATCCGACGTCCATGGTGGATGTAAGTTGTTGATTTATAACGTAAAATTGGTCGGGGTGACAAGATTCGAACTTGCGGCCTCTACGTCCCGAACGTAGCGCTCCACCAGACTGAGCTACACCCCGTTT
>JAIPDC010000192.1 GCA_021737865.1 Rhodoferax sp. | reverse complement strand
CGGCGAGGCGCTGATCTTGTGTATGGACAAGTCAGCAGCGTCGTACTCCTCCTCCTGGCTCAGGCGCAGGCCGGTTGTGGCTTTGAGCGCACCGTAGACCACCAGCCCACCTAGGGCGGCCCAGGTAACGCCCATCGCGGTGCCAATCACCTGCGCTCCAAACGACACGCCGCCCAGCCCACCGAGTGCTTTGGCACCAAATATGCCCGCGGCAAGCCCCCCCAGCGTGCCGCACAGACCATGCAGCGGCCACACCCCCAGCACGTCGTCGATCTTCCACTTGTTTTGCGTCAGGGTGAACATCACGACAAAGACGGTACCGGCAGCGGCGCCCACTACCAGAGCACCCAGTGGGTGCATCAGGTCAGAGCCTGCACACACGGCGACCAGACCGGCCAGCGGGCCGTTGTGCACAAAGCCGGGGTCATTCTTGCCGGCCACCAGTGCAGCAAGGGTGCCGCCCACCATGGCCATCAGTGAGTTGACGGCCACCAACCCGGAAATTTTGTCCAGCGTCTGTGCGCTCATGACGTTGAACCCAAACCATCCCACCGTCAAAATCCATGCACCTAGCGCCAGAAAAGGGATGCTTGACGGAGGATGCGCGGAGATGGCCCCATCTTTGCGATAGCGGTTGCTGCGGGCGCCGAGCAGGATCACGGCCGGCAAGGCAATCCAGCCACCCACGGCATGCACCACCACGCTGCCCGCGAAATCATGAAACTCTTCGCCGGTCAGGCGCTTGATCCAGGCCTGCACCCCGAAGTGCTGGTTCCAAGCGATGCCTTCAAAAAAGGGGTAAATAAAGCCAACAATGACAGCTGTTGCAATCAATTGCGGCCAAAATCGCGCACGTTCGGCAATACCGCCTGAGATGATGGCCGGAATGGCGGCGGCAAAGGTCAGCAGGAAGAAGAATTTCACCAGCTCGTAGCCGTTTTTGGCGGCCAGCACTTCAGCGCCCACAAAGAAACTGGTGCCGTAGGCTACGCCGTAGCCGACCATGAAATAGACCACGGTGGAGACGGAGAAGTCCACCAGGATCTTGACCAGTGCATTGACCTGGTTCTTGCGCCGCACGGTGCCAAGCTCCAAAAATGCGAAACCGGCGTGCATGGCCAAGACCATGATGCCTCCGAGAAGTATGAACAAGGCATCGGCGCCCTGTTTTAGTGCTTCCATATCAACCTCTTTATGTGAAATGCTGTTTGTTGGTGCAGTTTTGACGAAAATTGGAAAATCGCACCAAAAATAAGCAAGAAACACGCCCAAGCGGGTTGCTTGGGTGGAAATTCAACCTGCCTACAATGGCGGAGCACTATTCCATACCGAAGCGGAGTCCACAATCGAAGCTTTCCTTGTATCCACGGGCATCGTTGCCCTCGCCGAAATGGGCGACAAAACGCAGCTGCTTGCGCTCATTCTGGCCGCCCGTTTTCGCAAGCCTTGGCCGATTGTGCTGGGCATACTGGTTGCCACTCTTGCCAACCACGCACTGGCCGGCGCCGCCGGCGCCTGGGTAACGACTGTTCTGGGGCCGGATGTGCTGCGCTGGGTGCTGGGTGGGTCCTTCATCGCCATGGCGGTGTGGATGCTGATCCCCGACAGCGTGGACGACGAAGAGGGCTCAAGCACGCCGCGCTTTGGCGTGTTTGGCACCACGGTGGTGGCCTTTTTTCTGGCTGAGATGGGGGACAAAACGCAAATCGCCACGGTCATGCTGGCCGCGCAGTATCAAACCTGGGGCTGGGTCGTGGCGGGCACAACGCTTGGCATGATGTTGGCCAATGCCCCGGTGGTCTGGTTAGGCGAAAAAATCACCAAATTGGTGCCACTGCGGGTGGTGCACATCGTGTCGGCGCTCATCTTTCTGGGCCTCGGCCTGTTTGCGCTACTGGCGTAGCCAGCCCGTCGGGTGGCGCGCCACGCCGGTAGATCACGTAGTAAGCCAGTCCCACCAGAACGCTGCCGCCCACCAGGTTGCCGGCAATAACCGGCACCAGGTTCTCTGCCATGCCCCGCCAGGTAATGGCCAGCGCCCCGCTCGTGGCGGGTTCAAAATGCTGGATCAGCATCGCCAGCGGCATGAAATACATATTGGCAATGCTGTGCTCGAAGCCGGCTGCCACAAATGCCGAAATCGGCATCACGATGGCCAGTATCTTGTCCGTCACGCTGCGCCCGGCCATCGCCATCCACACGGCCATGCAGACCAGCACATTGCAGAGCACGCCGCGAAAGAATGCCTGCTCCCAGGGCAGGCTTTGCTTGGCTTGCGCGATCTTGATCACCTGATGCCCGACGGCGCCGCCGTTCAGGTCCATGTGGCCACTGGCAAACACCAGCAGCGCCAGTCCCACCGCGCCAAAACCATTGGCCAGGCACACCAGCACCCAGTTCCGGAGAACCTCGGTGGTGGTGATCTTGCCGTCCGCCCAGGCCATGGCCAGAAGGTTGTTGCCGGTAAACAACTCGGCACCCGCCACCACGACCAGCACCAGGCCCATTGAAAAAACAAGTCCACCCAAAACCGAGCCGGCTGCAAAGCCCAGCGTGGGGTCGCACTTGACCAGGGTGTAAAACATCGCGCCAAGCCCAATGAAGGCACCGGCCAGCACGCCCAGCATCAACAATGGCAGGGTGGCCAAGCGGGCCTTGGCGACACCCACGGTTTCAATGCGAAGCGCAACCTCGCGTGGCGAGAAGGCGTCGGACCCATACAACTCGGACATGTGAACCCCTTAGTAAAAGCGGACCCTGAACTTGGATTTATACTAACTGCGAGCGCCGATTTGATTCCCAAGATTGCGGGCGCCGAGGCCCTTGAGCTTCGAAATTCAGCTAAAGACGGCCCAGTCATCTCCTGGAGATTACCCGGCTTTGCCTCTAGCGCAGCCGGGTTTTTTTATGGATATTTGGCTTTTGACATGACTTTGATTGCGATACCTCAAGCGCAGCACTTCGCTAACGCGTTGCCTTTGCAAAGCGGCGCCAGCTTGCGCGACTACTCGCTGAGCTACGAGACGTACGGCACACTCAATCCGGCGCGCAGCAATGCTGTCTTGATCTGCCACGCCTTGAATGCATCGCACCACGTTGCCGGTGTCTACGCCGGGCAAGACAACTCCGAGGGGTGGTGGGACAACATGATCGGCCCGGGCAAGCCGGTCGACACCAACCGTTTTTTCGTCATTGGTGTCAACAACCTGGGCTCTTGTTTTGGCTCCACCGGGCCCATGCATGTGAAACCGGACGCGCCCTTGGGCACGGCCCGCGTGTACGGGGCGGATTTTCCGGTTGTGACGGTCGAGGACTGGGTCAACGCCCAGGCCCGTCTGCTCGATGTGCTGGGCATTCAGACCCTCGCGGCCGTGATGGGTGGCTCTTTGGGCGGCATGCAGGCCCTGAGCTGGACGCTGCAGTACCCCGACCGTGTGCGCCATGCCGTAGTAGTGGCGAGTGCGCCCAACCTCACAGCGGAAAACATAGCCTTCAACGAAGTGGCCCGTCGTGCCATCGTGACCGACCCCGACTTTCATGGCGGCCACTTTTATGAGCACGGCACCGTCCCCAAGCGCGGCCTGCGCATCGCCCGCATGATTGGGCATATCACCTATCTCAGTGACGATGTCATGAACGAGAAATTCGGACGGCAACTGAAAGAGGCTGTGCTCGGCAGCGCGGACGGCTACAAATACAGCACCCAGGATGTGGAGTTCCAGATCGAAAGCTACCTGCGTTACCAGGGGGACAAGTTTGCCGAGTACTTTGACGCCAATACCTACCTTTTGATCACCCGTGCACTGGACTACTTTGACCCGGCCCGGACCTATGGTGGTGACCTGAGCCAGGCGCTACAGCGCGCCACGTGCAAATTTTTGCTCGTGAGTTTCACCACCGACTGGCGATTCAGCCCCAAACGGAGCCGGGAAATGGTGAGAGCGCTGCTGGATAACCAACGCGATGTGAGCTACGCCGAGATCGATGCGCCCCATGGACATGATGCATTTTTGCTCGATGACCCCCGATATATGGGCGTAGTGCGCTCCTATTTTGATAGCATTTCACAAGAGGGTGGCGCAGTGCCCACAGCGGCAAGGCAGGGGACAAAGGTATGACGGATATCCACACCATGCATGCCCTCGCCAAACTGGTGCCCGAGGGTTCTCGCGTACTGGACCTGGGCTGTGGCGATGGCGCCATGCTGGACTATTTGAAAAAGTCCCGTGGCTGCACCGGCTACGGGGTGGAGATCGCCGACTCCAACGTGCTGGCCTGCGTGCAACGCGGCGTCAATGTTATCCAGCTCAATCTGGATGAAGGCCTGGCCCTGTTTGAAGATGCATCATTCGACGTGGTGTTGCAGATCGACACTCTGCAGCACCTGCGCAATGCCGAAGTCATGTTGCGCGAGACCGTGCGTGTGGGGCGGGTGGGCATCATCGCCTTCCCCAACTTTGCCCACTGGCCCAACCGGCTGAGCGTGCTCAAGGGCCGCATGCCGGTGACACGCCGCCTGCCTTACCAGTGGTACGACACGCCCAACATCCGTGTCGGCACGCACGCCGATCTGGCAACGCTGGCACAGCGTAGCGGCCTGCAGGTGCTCGACAGCTTTGGCCTGCAAACCGGGCACACCGTGCGGTTTTTGCCCAATCTGATGGCGGGCACCTCGGTGTATAAGTTAGCCCATGCCAAGCAATAGGTTTTTGCCACGATGGGTGTTGATCTGCATAGCGGTTTGGATGGCCGTTTTTGCGGTGCATGCCTCTGCTGCAGAGACTCAGGAGCGGAACCTTTCAGTCAATGCGGTCCAGGGCAAACGAATCGCACTGGTCATTGGTAACAGCGCCTACAAGGACTCACCCCTCAAAAACCCGGTTAACGATGCGCGGGACATGGCAGCCACATTACGCAAACTCGGCTTCGATGTTATTGAAAAAACGGACGCGAACCAAAAAGACATGAACCGGGCCATTGCACAGTTCGGTGAAAAACTGCGTAGCGACACCGTTGCCCTGTTTTTCTACGCGGGCCACGGAATACAGGTCAGGGGCAAGAACTACATCATTCCGGTGGATGCCCAAGTCACCAGTGAGGCCAGTGTGCGTGTGGAAACGGTGGATGTGGACTCCGTCATGGACCAGTTGGCGGTAAGCCCTATGAACATCGTCATCCTGGACGCTTGCCGCAATAACCCATTTGAGAGAAAGTTTCGCAGCGTCGGTGGTGGACTGGCGCAAATGGACGCGCCCAAAGGCAGCTTGATTGCCTACGCCACCGCACCGGGCAAGACCGCTGCCGATGGCAGTGGACGCAATGGCCTGTACACGCAAGAGCTGCTCAAAAGCATTCAAGCCCCTGGGCTAACCCTGGAGTCCGTCTTCAAACGGGTGCGCAATGGTGTCATGGCCGCCAGCGGCGAGGCACAAACGCCGTGGGAGTCATCCAGCCTAACGGGGGACTTCTACTTCACAGGCCCCACGCCGGTTCCGGTGACAGTGGCTGCACCAGTGGCGCCTGCAGCACTGGCTGCAATGCGCCCAGGTGCATCTGACCCCGCACCCATAGAGGTGATGTTGTGGGAGAGCGTCAAGACGGCAACAACGGTGGGCGAATTGCAGGCCTACCTCAACCGGTACCCCAATGGCTTCTTTGCCGATGTCGCCAAAGCGCGCATCGCAGTCATGAATAGCGGCGCTAAAGAAAAAGTCTTGGCGGAAGGAGTCAAAAAAGCGGCCGACGATCGGGCTGCGGCTGAGGAGGTGCAAAGAATTGCCAAAGAGCGCGCCGATGCGCTGGCCGCACAAAAGGTTGTCGATGAGAAGGCACTGATTGAAGGACAGAAGCAAGCCATTGCGGACAAGCGAGCCGATGGGCAACTTGCAACTATTACAGACCGTCAGCCTGGAGAAATAATTGGTACCTTAGTGACGAAGGACTCATTGACCGGTAACACAGTCAGCAGCGTGGAAGTGAAAATTTTAGAAGCTGGACCGGATAAGACGGTGTACTCATCCGGCGACATTATTGGCAGGGATGGATCGGTTTTACAGGTGCGAGTCGGCGAAGTTGTGCTCACAAAGGTGTCCGGCGACCTCTGGACCCTGCCGCTGAAAGCGGGAACCTCTGGCGAGGCCAAAGTATTGCGCGACCACCAAACGGATATGCCAGGGACGATACGCTGGAAGTCACATTCCAGTGCCGCGGGCGTGGTTCAAATAGTTGCCGACATGATGTACACGGTTTACATAGCCACGGCCGCCAGGCTAACCCGCAGCCCTTCGGGAAAGTGGACCGCCAACTACAGGGGCACACACGCATTGCCAGAATCCACCGAGACATCAATTCAAGCCACCATTTACTCAAATATGGTTTCTACCAAGCTCAATCTGGTGACCGCTGCCGTAACCAGCGGCTCGGCCGGTCCAATTTCGCGCCAGGTCATCAAAGACTGCACGGCCTGCCCCGAATTGGTCGCAATACCTGCTGGAGATTTCGCGATGGGAAGCAACGACGGCGGAGCAGACGAAAAGCCCATACACCGCGTCAATATCAAAAGTTTTGCCATGGGTAAAACTGAAATCACCCAAGGTCAGTGGACGGCGGTGATGGGCCGCAACCCCAGCAAGTTCAAAGATTGTGGCGATAACTGCCCGCTCGAGCAGGTCAGTTGGGATGACGCCCAGCAATACATCCAAAAGCTCAACACCCTGAGCGGTTTACGTTACGACCTGCCGAGCGAAGCGCAATGGGAATATGCTGCCAGAGCAGGCAGTGCGGCCAAGTGGTACTTTGGCAGCGATGAAGGCCAACTTGGGCGGTACGCCTGGACCAACGCCAACAGTAACAGTAAAACCCAGGAGGTCGCGCAAAAGCAGTCCAATGACTTTGGTCTGCACGACATGCACGGCAACGTAGGGGAGTGGGTGCAAGACTGCTGGAATGCCACCTACGATGCAGCTCCGGCGGATGGCAGCGCGTGGTTGGGTGGCAATTGTGGCGAGCGCGTATGGCGTGGTGGGTCGTGGGATGCGGCAGCCCAGCTCACCCGTGCCGCCGTTCGTCACCGGTCTGATCCGGTTTTACGCAGCGCCAGCCATCTCGGGTTTCGCGTAGCCCGGGCGCTGCCGTAAGAAACTACTCCACTTCAAACCGCAACTCACGCTCGGTGTGAGAAGTTTGTTGCCATAGAGTTGGTCAGCTCTAGCACGTGCCATGCCGTTGTACCTCAATACTGTCCGGGCCCTGGGTAACCTGAAGCCAACAACCAGGGCCTCCAACTTTGACATCGGAGTGCGCTTTAACCACGGCTAAAGGTGCCGCGCTGGTTGACTTTACCAATGAACCACATCGAACTTTTACTCTTTACTTTGCACGTACGAAACTAACTCCTGCCTGTCATTTTGCTCAATCACTCCATTGCGCAATCGAACCAATATCTCATGGGCGATGTCTGAGTTGATCCCCGGTGTGACCCAAATATTGCGTTCCAGGTATGCACCTAAATCGACGTTAAAACCTCGCGCCTCAATTTTGTAGGCATCGAATGTTCCCGCGGGCACTGTTACCCGCTCCTTTGCAGCAACCTTCAGGTCGTATTGAAAGGTGTATTGGATGCCATTGGGCCTGGATTGCTTGAACCGGGTGTGCCATTTCTTCCCAACTATTAATTCGGCCGGATAGAACTGACGGGGTGTACTAAACGACCCGCGAAAATTTGTAGTGGTGTTACCCATCATGTCCGATACAAACTCGCCGTGGTTGTATATAACTCGCCC
>JAIPDC010000009.1 GCA_021737865.1 Rhodoferax sp. | reverse complement strand
GGCGACAATTTGCCCAAGACGCGCTCCGGCAAGATCATGCGCCGTCTGCTGCGTTCCATCGCCAAGGGTGAGGCCATCACGCAAGACACATCGACGCTGGAAAATCCGGCCATCCTGGACCAGCTGGGACAAGCCTATTGATTTGGCGCACGGTCGCCAATGAAGAAAAGCCCGCAGTAGCGGGCTTTTTTACGGTGGTGCCATTTGGTGGTGCGCGCCGTGGCTTGGGTTACAGTGGAACCGGATTACAGGAGATCGCCATGTATTTAGTGGGCTTGGGATTGGTCTTTTTGACCCTGAAATTTATGGAAATCGGCCCCATCGCAATGTGGGACTGGTGGATTGTCTTATCCCCCTTTGGCTTGGCCATTGCATGGTGGGCCTGGGCGGACACCACCGGTTACACCAAGCGCAAGGCCATGGAGCGGGAAGATGCCAGACGCCTGGATCGCATCGAACGCAACCGTGATGCCATGGGCATGCTGCGCAGCAAGAAGAAGGGCCGCTAAGCGCCGCACCGTCACGCGCTCTGATGGCGAAGGCACAATAGCGCCATGCTGATTCACCCACAAATTGACCCCGTCGCGCTGCAGTTAGGCCCCATCGCTGTGCACTGGTATGGCCTGACCTACCTGGCCGCCTTTGCACTGTTCATGTTCCTGGGCCGCAGACGTTTGGGTCATGCCCCTTTTGCGACCATGAAGGGAGTCAGTGCCTGGGCTTACCGCGATGTTGAAGATATTTTGTTCTTGGGTGTGATGGGTGTCGTTTTGGGCGGGCGCATTGGCTATTGCCTGTTTTACAAACCAGCGTATTACCTGCAACATCCCCTTGAGGTTTTTTATGTGTGGCAAGGCGGCATGAGTTTTCATGGCGGCATGCTGGGCGTGATTGTGGCCATGCTGTGGTTTAGTGTGTCGCGCAAGCGGCCATTTTTACAAGTGGCCGATTTTGTAGCGCCTTGTGTGCCGACCGGGCTGGCTGCGGGTCGGGTTGGCAACTTCATCAATGGCGAATTGTGGGGGCGCCTGGCGGACCCGAGTCTGCCCTGGGGCATGGTGTTTCGGGGTGCTGGTGACCTGCCGCGCCACCCGTCTCAGGTCTACCAGTTTTTGTTGGAAGGGTTGTTGCTGTTTGTGCTGCTGTGGTGGTATGCCCGAACGGCACCCAAGCGGGGGCAGGTGGCGGCAGCGTTCTTGTTCGGCTATGGCGTGATGCGGTCTGTTGCGGAGTTCTTCCGTGAACCCGATGCCCACCTGGGTCTGCTGTCGTTGGGTATGAGCATGGGACAGTGGTTGTGTGTACCCATGATTTTGGGTGGCGCAGGTTTGTGGTGGTGGGCGCAGGTTCGGCCACAGCCGAAGGCCCGATAGACCATCATGTGAGTACCACCCCGGGTTTGTCCGGGGGTAAAGGGGCTTGTTGCTGGTGACTGAACGTCACATAATTATCCGTAATTACTGAAAATAACGGATGTCAATTAGCCCAGTGTCCACCCTGCGTCAGGTTCACAACTCATTGCACGACGAAGTTGCGGGCCGGTTGCGGGACCAGATATTTGAAGGCAAACTGGCGCAGGGCAGCTTTCTGGATGAGGCGGCGCTGTGCGAGAGTCTGAAAATCTCGCGCACTCCTTTGCGTGAAGCATTGAAGGTGCTGGCAGCCGAGGGCTTGGTGCGCCACGAGCCACGTCGGGGTTGCTTTGTCAACCAGGTCACGGAACAAGATCTGGACGACATTTTTCCGGTGATTGCCCTACTCGAAGGACGTTGCGCGTTCGAGGCTGCACGCAATGCGAGTGATGCCGATCTGGCCGCACTTGATGCCCTGCACAAGCGGCTGGAGCAGCATGCGCAGGCCAAACGCATCAACGACTACTACGCAACCAACTTCATTATTCATGAAGCGATCATCACGCTGGCCAACAATCGCTGGCTGGCACAGGCGATTGCCGATTTGCGCAAGATATTGAAATTGGCTCGTCAACAACAGCTCCACGCACCGGGGCGGCTGGAGCAAAGCCTGAGCGAACATTTGGCAATTTACGACGCGCTGCGTGCACGTGACTGCGAAGGGGCGGACGCTGCCATGCGCGTTCACCTGATGCGCCAGCGGGAGGCCCTGCGTGCTCTGGCCCGCGAACAGAAGAGCTGGCTGCTGGCATGAATCCGTCCAACTGGATCAGTCGTAGTGTGTCGCGGTTGCTTCCAGCCGCGAACATTGAGCAAAATAGTGCTGTAGCCCCCGAAAAGAGTGCTGAGGCAGCTATCAAATCAGGAGCGAATTTGATACCAAGCGCGAGCAGTGGTGGTCGTTCCCGATCCACACAAGAACGGCTGAAGTCCGCTTTGCGCCAGAGGGATGAGGCCTTGTCACCCCGCGTGATGCGCCGCACGCTGCAGGAGTTGCAAGCCATCATTGATCCAAGGGTCAGCGAGGTGGAGGGCGGTCGACGCGCGCAGGCCATCGCGGCCTGGTATGCAGGTGCGACGACAGAGCGAAGGCGTGATCTGTGGCTGTTGATGAGCGAGCAGTTCGTGGCCGATCCGCAAAAGGTCAAGGCCGCCCAGGTGCAGTTTGCCGCAGCCGTGGGCACGCCCGAGGAAGCAGTGGCCCAGGTGATCTACCGCCGCGCCACCGTGTCACCGCGCCGCAGAATTCTTCAACGCTTCAGCGTCTATGCTGGCGGCATCCAGTTCCTGGTCGATATGCGGGCCGAGATGCAACCCAGTCTCAAGCAGGACAAGCGTCTGTTGGCGCTTGATGTGGAGATGGAGTACATGTTCTCCACCTGGTTTGATGTGGGTTTTCTGGACCTGCGTCGCATCAGCTGGGATTCACCAGCGTCCTTGATCGAGAAATTGATTCAATACGAAGCGGTGCACGACATCAAGAGTTGGGCTGATGTAAAAAACCGGTTGGACAGCGACCGGCGTTGTTACGGTTTTTTTCATCCCCGTTTGCCTGGCGTGCCGTTGATTTTTGTCGAAGTCGCTCTGGTGGACCACTTGGCCAGCACCATCACCCCGTTGCTGGATGAAACGGGTGCGGACGCTGATCTGAAGCGCGCTACCACGGCCATTTTTTACTCCATCAGCAACACACAGGCGGGGTTGCGTGGAGTCAGCTTTGGCGATTCACTGATCAAGTGGGTGGTGGAAACACTCAAGGAAGAGTTTCCCAAGCTCAGGACATTTGCGACGCTCTCACCCATTCCTGGTTTTCGGGCGTGGCTTGGCAAGAACATTGCCGGTCTGCTTGAGGCGCTGGACGAGAAGGAGCGCACCGCGCTGGGGCGGGCGGTGGGCTTTGAGCCTGCGGGTGCCACGCATTTTCTGACGGCGGTTGAAGCCAACCTGCAATTGTCCGAGAAATCCGTCGTGCGCCAGATGCTTATGCGTTGCGCGGCGCACTATCTGGGTCAGGCGCTGCTGGACGGAAAACCCATTGACCCGGTTGCGCGCTTTCACCTGGGCAACGGCGCCCGCGTGGAGCGCATCAACTGGGCCGCCGATCCTTCTTCCAAAGGCCTCAAACAGTCCTACGGGTTGATGGTTAACTACCTTTATGACCTGAATCGGTTGGACAAGCACCGCGCCCAATTGACGCAGGGGAAGATACCGGTGTCTGGAGCCATCCAACAATTGTTTATTGGACCTTCGGGCTGAAGGCCCATCACATTTCAAAGCGCAGGGACACCATGAATAAGAATTTTGCTTTGCCGAATATCAACAGGAGACAAAAATGACTTTCACCAGAAGAAACATCATGCAGGCAGTGGGTGCTGCCGCCCTGGGCGCGCTCACGCACAGCGCCTGGGCGCAAGCAATGGGCGGGCTAAAAATCTCGCACCAGTTTCCCGGCGGCACGTTGACCGAAGGCGATTTTCGCGACCGCCTGTGCCGCAAGTTTGCGGTAGAAGTGGAGAAGCGCACCTCTGGCGCATTGAAGGCGTCCGTGTACCCGGGGTCGTCCCTGATGAAGACCAACGCCCAGTTTTCATCCATGCGCAAGGGTGCGCTGGACATGAGTCTGGTGCCCCTGTCCTACGCTGGCGGCGAGGTGGCCGAAACCAATATTGGCTTGATGCCCGCCTTGGTGCCAAGCTACGAGCAGGGCGCGGCCTGGAAAACGGCCGAGGTTGGCAAGCTCCTGAGCAAGGTGCTCGACGACAAGGGCATCATGATCGTCAGCTGGATCTGGCAGGCCGGCGGCGTGGCCAGTCGCACGCGCCCGCTGGTGACCCCTGAGGACGCCAAAGGCCTGAAGGTACGTGGCGGCAGTCGAGAAATGGACATGATGCTCAAGCAGGCCGGCGCCTCCGTCATCACCTTGCCTTCCAACGAAATCTATGCCGCCATGCAGACCGGCGCCATGGATGCGGCCATGACGTCCAGCACCAGCTTTATCTCGTTCAAACTGGAAGAAATTGCCAAGCACCTGACCTCGGGGCGCGACAAAACCTATTGGTTCATGTTTGAGCCCCTGATGATTTCCAAAGAAGTGTTCATCAAGCTACCCAAGGCCCAGCAGGACGTAGTGATGGCCGTGGGTGGTGAACTCGAAGCCTTTGCTCGGGACGCTGCCAGGGCCGACGACAAGGCGGCGGCCGAGATCTATGCCAAGGCCGGTGCCAAGGTCTACGACATGGACGAGGCGACACTGAAAAAATGGCAAATTATCGCGCGCGAAACGGCGTGGAAGGACTTCAATGACAAGAACGAATCCTGCGCCGCGCTGTTGAAGGCCGCGCAGAAGCTGCTATGAGCCACGGCACGGGGACCGGAGTGGTCATGGGCGCCATCGACCCCGATACGCCCGGACTTTTGAAGCCATTGGCCCAACTGCTGCAATGGATCAACCAGGCCATGGTGATTCTGGGCATGGTGGCGCTATTGGTGGCTTCACTCGTCTTGACCTACAGCGTGGTGTCGCGCTATGTGATGCAGGCATCGACCGACTGGCAGGACGAAGCAGCCGTGTTTTGCCTGGTCGGCGCTACCTTTCTGTGTGGCTCCTTCGTGCAGGCCTTGCGGGGCCACGTGGGCATTGAGGCCATCGCCGGCTGGTTGCCGGCGTGGATGAACCAATGGCGGCTGCTGGGTGTGGATTTGATGGGTTGTCTGTTTTGCACCTTCTTTTCCTGGAAGTCCTGGGCGCTGTTTCATGAGGCGTGGGTGGAGCAGCAAACCACGTCATCATCCTGGGCGCCGCCCCTGTGGATTCCGTACGGGCTGATGGCCGCAGGCATGAGCCTGCTCAGCCTGCAGCTTTTGGTGCAGCTCAGCGCACGTGTCAACACCGTTCGCAAGAGCTTCGTGGGAGCCGGACTATGAGCATGCTGACTCTGGGCTTGCTGTTTGGTGCGGTCACGCTGCTGTTCATGTTTTCCGGCGCGCCGATTTCGTTTGCACTGGGTAGCGTGGCCGTGCTGTTCATGTATTTGTTCATGCCGGCCTCTGCGCTCAACACCGTCACGCAAAACGTCTATGAGGAAATGGCCAGCATCACCCTGTTGTCGATCCCGCTGTTCATTTTGAAAGGTGCGGCCATCGGGCGCTCCAGGGCAGGGCAGGACCTCTACGCGGCCATGCACGTCTGGATGGGACGCATCCCCGGCGGCCTGGGCATTGCCAACGTGTTTGCCTGTGCGCTGTTTGCGGCCATGGCCGGCTCCAGCCCAGCCACCTGCTCGGCGATCGGCAGCGCCGGCATTCCCGAGATGCGCCGCCGGGGCTACTCGCCGGGTTTTGCGGCCGGCATCATCGCTGCCGGCGGTACGCTGGGCATTCTGTTGCCGCCATCGGTGACGATGATCTTGTATGCCGTGGCGGCCGAGCAGTCGCTGGGGCGGCTGTTTCTGGCAGGCATTTTTCCTGGTGTTCTATTGGTGTTTCTGTTTGCAGGCTATGCCGTGGTGCGCTACCGCAAGGAGCACCGGATGGCTGAGGCTGAGTTCCGCCGTACCGGTGCCGCATCGGCACTTCTGGAGCGCGAGACCTTTACCACCCGCCAGAAGTTCGAGATGCTGCCGCGCGTCGTGCCGTTTGTGCTGCTCCTGATTGGCGTGATGGTGGCGCTTTACGGCGGCTTTGCCACGCCCAGCGAAACCGCAGGACTGGGTGCACTGCTGGCGCTGGTGCTGATTGCCGTGATTTATGGCGTTTGGCGCCCACGTGACGTGGCACCCATACTGAGTGCCACGCTACGCGAGTCCACGATGTTGATGATGATCATCGGGATGTCGCTGTTGTTTTCGTACGTGATGAGCTTTCTGCACATCAGCCAATCCGCTGCGGAGTGGATTGTCGGCATGCAGCTCTCCAAGTGGGTGCTGCTGGCGGCAATTTTGCTGATGGTCATTTTGCTGGGCTTCTTTCTGCCACCGGTTAGCATCATCCTCATGACCGCGCCTATCATTTTGCCTCCCCTCAAGGTTGCTGGGTTCGATCTGATCTGGTTCGGTGTATTGATGACCATCGTCATGGAAACCGGCCTGATCCACCCGCCCGTGGGGCTGAACATCTTCGTCATCAAGAACATTGCGCCAGACATTGCACTCAAGGACATCATCTGGGGCGTGGTTCCGTTTGTCATTCTGATGCTGCTGGCCGTGGTGCTGATCTGTGTGTTCCCGGGCATTGCCACGGGCCTGCCCAACGCCGTGATGGGCGTGCCGGCCGTCAAACCATGACGGGGCATATTGCTTGTTCGGCAGCGGGGCCTGTGGCCACAGTGGAAATCTCACATCCGGGCAAGCACAACGCCATGTCCCGTGCCATGTGGCGTGAGTTGCGCTCGGTGTTTGAGCAGATTCAGCGGGATGAATCTCTAACCGCCGTCGTCATCTTCGGCAGGCAGCATTTTTGCGCCGGCGGTGATATATCGGAATATGCCGGGTTTCGCTTCCAGGAAGACAGCCTGCGCGACTTTCACGAGAACGATGTCTGGGGTGGCCTGCGGGCCATGCTGGACTGTGATGTGCCCATCGTCGCCAAAATCGACGGTAACTGCATGGGCGCGGGGGTGGAGATCGCCAGTTGCTGCGACATCCGCATCGCCAGCGACCATGCCCGCTTTGGTGCGCCCATCGCCAGGCTGGGCTTTCCGATGGCTCCGCGCGAAGCGGCGTTGGTCACGCGGGCGGTCGGTGACCTTACGGCACGCGAGATGCTGCTGTCGGCGGCGGTTCTGGACGCCAGCGAGATGAAGCAGCGCGGCTTCCTGAACCAGGTGGTCAGGGGCGACCTGCTGGAGTCGGCGGTGGGTGCATGTACCGACCGGATGCGTCCCCTGGCACCGCGTGCTGCACGCCTGAATAAACAGTGTTTTAGGCTTCTAGCCCCCGTAGATATTGCGCAGACAGCTACTGATTTAATAGCATCCTCCTACCGCTACGCCGATTCCCCTGAACACCGTGAAGGTGTCACTGCCTTCATCGAAAAACGACCACCCTGCTTTACGCATTGATTCCCAACGGATGCAACCATGAAGAACAATAACCTGTTCGCCGCCCTGCGCTCGGCGTTCCCTGCTGCACTGGACAGTGTGGCGATTGAGACCGACAACGGTCTTTGCTACTCCTGGCGTGATCTGGACCGCGCAACCGCCATGATGGCCAATCTGCTGGTGTCCCTGAAACTGCCCGCCGGCTCACGTATCGCTGTGCAGGTGGAGAAATCGGTGGAGGCACTGATGCTCTACCTGGCCACTTTGCGTGCCGGATACGTGTTTTTGCCGTTGAACACGGCCTACCAGAGTGCGGAAATTGACTATTTCATCGGCAATGCGGAGCCGTCAGTGGTGGTGTGTGCGCCGAAGAACTTTGGCTGGGTCAGCAAGATCGCTTTCAAGGTCGGTACCCGCCACGTCTTTACCCTCGGAGATGACCGCAGCGGTTCCTTGCTGGAGCGTGCTGCGCAATGCGCCGACCGGCACACCGTTGCCCAGCGCGGCGCGGACGACCTGGCCGCCATCCTGTACACCAGCGGCACGACCGGGCGCAGCAAGGGCGCCATGCTGTCGCACGGCAACATGCTCAGCAATGCCATGGTGCTCAAGGACTACTGGGGTTGGAAAAAGGGTGATGTGCTGATGCATGTGCTTCCCATCTTCCATGTGCATGGCCTGTTCGTGGCCGTTCATGGCGCGTTGCTCAATGGCAGCAAGATGATCTGGATGGCCCGATTTGATCCCCGGCGGGTGCTGGAAAAGATGCCAGAGGCGACCGTCTTCATGGGTGTGCCCACGCTGTACGTGCGCCTATTGGCGGAGCCGGGTCTGAACCGGGAGGCGGCGCGCCATATGCGGCTCTTTATTGCTGGCTCCGCTCCCTTGCTGATCGAAACCTTCAATGAGTGGATTGCGCGCACCGGTCATACCATTCTGGAGCGCTATGGCATGAGCGAAACTGTCATGTTGACGTCCAACCCCTACGCTGCAGATCCGCGGTACGCCAACCAGAGTGAGCGCCGGGGCGGCACGGTGGGCTTTCCACTGCCGGGCGTCAGCCTGCGGGTACAAAGCGATGATGGCCGGAACATGGCCGTTGGGGAGGTGGGCGGTATTCAGGTCAAGGGCCCCAACGTGTTCGGTGGCTACTGGCAGATGCCGGAGAAGACCCAGGAAGAGTTCACGCCCGATGGCTACTTCAAGACCGGCGATGTTGGTCGTGTGGACCAGGATGGCTATGTCAGCATCGTGGGGCGCAGCAAGGACCTGATCATTAGCGGCGGCTATAACGTCTACCCGGCCGAGGTGGAGGACGTCATCAACGCATTGCCGGGAGTCGCTGAAAGTGCCGTTATTGGCGTGCCGGATGCCGATTTTGGGGAGGTCGGAGTGGCCGTGGTCATAGCCAAAGCCGGAGTCAGCATCGATCCTGCAAATATTTTGCAAAAACTCAAGACAATGCTGGCAAACTTCAAGGTCCCCAAGCGCTGTTATGTGGTGGCCGAACTGCCGCGCAATGCGATGGGCAAGGTGCAAAAAAACGTGCTGCGGACCCAATACCGACTCTAAATGCTGACAGGAGATTTTTAATGAAAGTTATGCAGACCACCGTGCGCCAAGGTGCAGCCGCTGCGGCTGATTTTGCGACGCTTGCGTCCATTAATCCCAATCTGGTTCTGGTTTTCGGCTCAGTCGATGCCTTGCGTGCCGGTGCAGACGCCCTGGCGCAGGCCTTTCCAGGTGCACCACGTGCCGGGTGCTCGACGGCGGGGGAGATCACGGCCAAGGGAGTGGACGACGGAACGCTGGTAGTGACCGCGTTGCATTTTGAACAGACCCGTATTGCACAGGTCAGTACCGTGCTGGCGGGTATGGATGATTCCTTCAATGCCGGAAAGCGCCTGGCATCCGGCCTGCCGGTCGCGGGGTTGCGCGCCATATTGATTTTTGGGCAGGGTGTGCAAATCAATGGCAGTGCCGTGTTGTCCGGCATGACCGAGATCGTTGGGGCGAAGGTGCCGATCACCGGTGGTTTGGCCGGTGACGGCGGCGCGTTTGCGCAAACCTGGGTTCTGGATGAAAAGGGCGTCAGCAGTGACCGACTGACCTGCGTTGGCCTGTATGGTGATGCATTGCAGTTTGCACATGGGTCGTTTGGCGGCTGGTCGCCGTTTGGTCCGGCGCGTAAAGTGACGCGCTGCGAAAACAACGTGCTGTTTGAGCTCGATGGCGAGTCGGCGCTCGAAGTCTACAAGCGCTATCTGGGTGAACACGCCAGTGGTTTGCCTGCATCAGGCTTGCTGTTTCCATTTGCCATGTTGGGCAGCGACCACTCCGAGGTGGGATTGATTCGTACCATTTTGGGTGTGGACGAGGGGTCTGGCAGCCTGACTTTGGCGGGTGACATTGACCCGAACGGCTTCCTTCGCCTCATGCACGCCAGCACCGATGCCTTGGTTGATGGGGCCGAAGCCGCTGCTGAGGCTGCCAAGGCGATGCAGCACAGCGCCGGGCAGGGCCTTGCGCTGCTGGTGAGTTGCGTCGGCAGAAAGTTGGTGATGGGTGGTCGCGTTGATGAGGAGGTAGAGGCTGTGGGCCAGGTGTTTGGACAGGATGCGACCTTGGCCGGGTTTTACTCTTATGGTGAAATCAGTCCGTTTACCGCTGGAGTAGAGTGCAAACTGCACAACCAGACGATGACTATCACCTACATTGACGAAGCAGCCTGACTACCGGCTGTAGCCTATTGAATGCACAAGTTACTCGCGCGCCAGATTAAACGGGCGCTGGATATTGATCCCGCAGTCCTGCCCGCTCTGCAGGAGGAATTGACCAAGCTGGCGGCAAACGGGACGGTTTCTGCCGAAGTTTGCCAACTGCTCACCGGATTGCCCGGTTTCCTGCAACGCGTTGACGAGGCCTATCAACAGAGCGACCGCGATCTGGAACTCAAGACGCGCAGCCTTGAGTTGAGCTCAGTCGAGTTGTCTGAGACAAACACCCGCCTACGCGAGGGTCTATCGAGCCGAACCCGTGTCATCGAATCCCTGCGTGCGTCCGCCCGAGACCTGATGGCGTCCATCGAGACCGAGCAAACGCTGGCGGATGACGAAAACCTGGAGTCGCTTTCAGCACTGATGCGCGACCTGGTTCGTCAGCATGAGGAGAGTCAGCGCGATTTGCATGCTGCACTGACCGATCTGGCTTACCAGAAGTTTGCGTTGGACCAGCACGCCATTGTGAGCACCACCAACCTGGCAGGCGACATCATTTATGCAAATGACAAGTTCTGCGACATCAGTGGATACACCCGGGCAGAGCTGCTGAACAAGAACCATCGACTGGTTAACTCGGGTGTCCACAGTCGCGATTTCTTCGTTGATATGTGGGAGCAAATTTCTGCCGGCATGGTGTGGCACGGTGAAATTTGCAACCGAAGCAAGGCTGGTGAGTTGTATTGGGTCGACGCAACTATCGTTCCGTTGGCAGATGAGTCGGGCAAGCCCAATATGTTCATTGCCATTCGCACAGACATCACCGAGCGCAAACGAATGGAAGGCTCGGTCAAGGCGGCAGAGGCCAGGCTCCGGCACATTACCAACACGGTGCCAGGTGCAGTGTTTCAGTGGCATGTGTCACCCGATAGCCATCACTTCACGTTCGTCAGCGAGCGGGTGCGCGAGGTCTTAGGCTTGACCCCGGATGCGCTGAAGCTGGACTCTTCATTGTCAACCGGTCAAATATTAGAAGAGGATCGCGCCCGCGTGTTGGCAGGGGTGCTAGATGCCGCCCAGCGCCGCGCTATCTGGCGCGGGGAGTATCGGATCACTATTCCCGGCGAAGCACTGCGCTGGATTCGCGCCGAGATTGACCCGGAGGCCGATCTTGCTCCGACTGGAGCAACCGTTTTTACCGGCATTTGGCAAGACGTGACGGCACTCAAAGAGGCCGATGCGCGTCTGCGCGAGGTGACCGAGAACATTCCTGTGGCGGTCTTTCAATACTACGTGGATGCGCACGGTAGGTTCAAGATCACGTTCATGAGTCAGTCAATTCTGGCCATTTGTGGCGTGCAGGCTGACGCCATCATTGAAACCACCGGACTGCTTATCGACCGTGTTCATCCCGAAGACCGTGCGCTGGTGTCGGCTGGGCTAGGTGCTCCAAGCGACCGCGCAACGACGCAGGCGGTCGATTTTCGAATGGTGCACCTGGAAACCGGCGCCATCGCCTGGGTGCATGGCGAAGCACATCCAAGGCAGTTATCGCATGGTGGCTGGGTTTGGAACGGATACTTTACCGACATTACCGCCGCGAAGCAGGCTGCGAGTGAGCTCCAGCGGGCCAAAGACTCCGCCGAGGCAGCCAGTGAGGCGAAATCGGATTTCCTTGCCAATATGAGTCATGAGATTCGTACGCCAATGAATGGCGTCATCGGCATGACGGATCTGTTGCTGGACACCAACCTGGACGCCGAGCAGCGGGAGTATCTTGGTATCGTCAAGTCGTCCGCCGATGCGCTGTTGCGGGTGATTAACGACATTCTGGATTTTTCAAAAATTGAAGCTGGAAAGCTTCAGATTGAAAGCATTCCCTTTAATTTGGCTCACGTCATGGCAGACACCATGAAATCGGTCGCACTGCGCGCCAGCGAGAAACGGCTCGAACTGGTGTTTGACATTGCGCCGGATGTCCCGGTTCATGTTTTGGGAGATCCGGGGCGATTGCGCCAGGTAGTGCTGAATATTGTCGGCAATGCCATCAAGTTCACGGGGGAGGGTGAAATCGTATTGCGCGTTTCACGATCAGAATCTGATGACGATGGCGCCATGTTGCACATTTCCGTGAGTGACAGTGGCATTGGCATTCCAGCTGCCAAGTTGCGTGCCGTTTTTGACGCATTCTCACAGGAAGACAGTTCCACGACCCGAAAATACGGCGGAACCGGACTGGGTTTGACAATTTGTTCGCGACTGGTTGCGGCCATGGGCGGGCAGATTTGGGTGGAAAGCGAAGTGGGCAAGGGCAGCGTGTTCCATTTCACGATGCGCGTCGAATTGGATCACTCTGTTAAGGATTCATTGCCGCCCAAGGTGCGGTTTGATGGTTTGTCTGTGCTCATTGTTGACGATAACGCCGTCAATCGACTGGTTCTTTGCCGATCTCTCGAAGCCGAGGGGATGATTACGCATGCAACTGCGTCAGGGTCCGAGGCGTTGCAGTGGCTTTCGCAGGGGCCGAGCGATATGCCGCCTTGCGATATTGTCCTGCTTGATGCACAGATGCCCGAGATGGATGGTTTTGCCGTGGCACAACACATTTTGAAGTTGCCCCGGTGTGGTGCACTTCCGATGGTGATGCTGTCATCGGCGGGCATGAAGGGCGATGCGCAGCGGGCGATGGAGGTGGGCATCGGGGGGTACATGACGAAGCCGATCGCGCGCGACGAGTTGTTGCAAGTACTGGCTCGCATCCTCAATGTCAGCGCTGATTCGCCCGACGCGCTGGTGACGAGCCAATCGCTGAGCGAAGAGCAGGTGCTGATGAACGTATTACTGGTGGAAGACCACCTGGTTAACCAAAAATTGGCCATTACGCTGTTGGAGCGCTGGGGACACAATGTGGAGGTGGCTGACAACGGGGAAATTGCGGTGGAAATGGCTGCGCGTCAGCAGTTTGATGTGATTTTGATGGACATGATGATGCCGGTAATGGATGGCCTGGAGGCAACACGACGGATTCGCGCAGAAGAGATCAGCCGGCGCACCCCCATCATTGCGATGACGGCAAACGCCATGGAGGCCGATCGCGAGCGCTGCCTTCAGGCCGGCATGGACGACTACCTTTCCAAGCCCATTAAGGCCCAGGAACTGCGCCAGATGTTGCAGCACTTTTCGTCGTCATCGGTTCTTATGTCTCAGACGCGGCCAGCACCGCTGATCGCAGTAGCGCCATCGGCACCGGCTTTTGACTACTTGGCCGCGTTGAGGCGCGCTGACCAGGAAGTGGTCGAGATCATTTCGGAGGCATTTGTCGATCAGTGGCCTGCCGAGCTTGGGAAAATCAGTGATGGGCTGGCGTGCGGCGATCTGACCGTGGTCATGCACACCGCACACGCCCTGAAGGGGACCTTGTCCATGTTTGGTGCAGCACCCGCGAGTGCACTTGCTGCTCAGATGGAGCAATGCGCATTGCGACAGGATTTCGACGGCGTCAGTGCCGTGGTTGCTCCCCTGACGCGCGCACTGGACAGCCTCATCGCTGCCATTGTTGAAAATGGCACACAATAAGCTCACCATGCAATTTAAAAGAGGTTGAACCACGTGTCCCACCAAGTGCTGATCATCGATGACACCGAGATCAACCTGATTCTGTTTGGCGCGTTGGTCAAAAAGCTTGACGACTGCGTGCCCCACACGTTTGCCGATGCCCGTGAAGCGTTGGCCTGGACGCATGACAACGTTCCCGACCTGGTGATTGTTGACTACATGATGCCCGAGTTGGACGGTCTGGAGTTCATCCGTCTTATGCGCGAGATACCCGGGCGCGACGGGGTGCCCGTCATCATGATCACCGCCAATGACCAGAAGCAGTTGCGATACCGGGCGCTTGACCTGGGCGCCAACGACTTTTTGACCAAGCCGGTCGACAAGGTGGAGTTTTTGGCGCGCACCCGCAATATGCTGGTTGTGAGTGACGCGCGCAAGCAACTTGCTGATCGTGCCGAATGGCTGGACAGCGAAGTGCGCAAGGCCACGGCGGAGATCGTTGCGCGTGAGCGTGAAACGGTGTTTCGCTTGTGCAAAGCAGCCGAGTACCGCGATCCCGAAACCGGTGCACACATCTTGCGTATGGCGCACTACTCCCGTCTGATTGCAGTGGGACTTGGTTTGCCGGTGGCCGACCAGGAGTTGCTGCTGGAAGCCGCGCCCATGCATGATATTGGCAAGGTCGGTATAGCCGATAAGATTTTGCTCAAACCAGGTCGTCTGGATGAGGATGAATTTGAAATCATGAAACAGCACGCCATTTATGGGTTCGAGTTGCTTCAAGGTAGTTCGTCACGGGTGCTGCAGGCTGGTGCTGACATCGCCAAAGGGCATCATGAAAAATTTGATGGGTCAGGCTACCCCACGGGGATCAGCGGGACTGAAATCCCGATATTCAGCCGCATTGTGTCGGTCGCCGACGTATTTGACGCGCTGACATCAGAGCGCCCGTACAAAAAGGCTTGGTCGCTGGAAGAAGCGGTAGACTTTTTGGTGGCGGGTTCGGGAAAACATTTCGACCCGGATTGTGTTCGGGCCTTTCTCAATGCATGGGATGAGGTTCTGGAAATCCGCGGCCGCTATACCGAAGACGCAGATCCTGGATCATTTGAGGATTAAGACCGGAATCGTGGCGTGTGTCAGCACGTGCTGCGTTTCACTGCCGAGCAATAGTCTCTTGATGCCCTTGCGACCATGTGAGGCCATCACAATCAGGTCGCACTGGTGCTTTTTCGCTGCGGTCAGCAACGCGTCCGACACAACATCGGATTTGACGGTTATTGCCTTGGTTGTTACGCCCTTGCCCAAGGCCGCCTTTTTGACGGCGTCAACCACAGACTGCCCCTCTTCTGCCCATTGGGTCTCGACCCGGCGGACCTCCTCGGGCTGCAGGGCGATTCCCCCCTCAAAATAGCTTTGCGGGTAACGCGGCACCACTTTGAGTGCAACCAGTTCTGCGCCGCAAAGAGCGGCCAGGTCAATCGCGCTCTTCACCGCCTTTTTCGATAGGCTGGATCCGTCCGTAGCGACCAATATGCGTTGGTACATTGTCTTGCTCCTTGTCGTGGATGGAGCTTCAGGTTAACCTATAGGGCCTACTCGGTCTTGATTTGCATCAAGTTGCAAGCGATGTTTAGTCTGCACACTCTCTGCCCATGCTTTTAGCCCCCACTGTGACACCTTCTTCGGATACTCTTACGCCGCCACTCGGGGCGACCCCGCCGACCGATGTTCCGCTTTGGTTGCTTGATGATCCGCAGGAATGGAGCGCCTTCAGCCGCCCCAGTGGGCAAGGGCCGGATTGTTGGGAGTCGAACGTCGTTATCGAGGGTATGCACTGTGCGGCCTGCTCGCTGACTGTGGAAGATGCACTGACCCGCATTCCTGGCGTCATCAGTGCGCAGGTGGGCGCTGCCAGTCACCGGGCCAAGGTCGTGTGGTCGGCCAACGCGGTAAAGCCTTCGACCTGGATGCAAGCGGTGCAGAGCAGCGGCTACCGAGCTGTCCCCGCCAACGATGCATTTGCCAGTGAGCGGCGCAAACTGGAGACACGTCAAGCGCTGTGGCGCTGGCTGGTGGCGGGACTTTGCATGATGCAGGTCATGATGTACGCCTACCCGGCCTACGTAGCCCACCCGGGCGACCTGACTGCTGAAATGGAGCAACTGCTGCGGTGGGCATCGTGGGTGCTGACGCTCCCGGTGATCTTCTTCTCGTGTGGCCCATTTTTCCGCAACGCCCTGCGTGACATTGCGCAAATGCGTGTCAGCATGGATTTGCCAGTGGCGCTGGGCATGTTCATCACCTTTGTGATGAGCACCGCCGGAACCTTTGAGCCGAGTGGCGTGTTCGGGCACGAAGTGTATTTTGACTCGCTCACCATGTTCGTTTTCTTTTTGTTGACAGGGCGCTGGCTGGAGCTGCGCTTGCGTGACAAAACCGCAGGGGCACTGGAAGCGCTGATGAACCGCTTGCCCGACAGCGTGGAGCGCCTTCAGGCAGATGGGGGGTATGAACGGGTTGCTGTGCGACGGTTGCTTGTGGGCGATGTGATAAGGATCCAGCCCGGTGAAACCATTGCCGCCGATGGAGTTTTGATCAGCGGCGAGACACAGGTTGACGAAGCGCTGCTGACGGGTGAGTCGCGGCCGCTGGCTCGGGTAGCAGGATCTCCGGTTTTGTCCGGAAGCCACAATTTGAGCAGCACCATTGAGGTTCGGGTGGAGCAGGTTGGTGAAGCAACGCGTTTTGCGCAGATCGTCGCCTTGATGGAGAGTGCAGCGGCCACAAGGCCCCAGGGGGCCCTGCTGGCGGACCGGCTGGCCAGGCCGTTTCTGATTGGTGTTTTGCTCGCCGCGGCGGGGGCCTGCGCTTGGTGGTGGGGGCGCGACCCAGGCCATGCACTGATCGTGGCGGTGGCGGTTCTGGTTGTCACCTGCCCGTGTGCGCTGTCATTGGCAACGCCGGCGGCCATGCTCGCCGCCGCGGGTGCCATGGCGCGCAGCGGGGTATTGGTACGCCGCCTACAGGCGTTGGAAGTGCTGGCAACGGTGGATACCCTGGTGTTTGACAAGACCGGTACATTGACCCGTGATGCGATGGTTTTGGGTGCGCTGCACGTCCGCCAGGACTGCGACTCCACTGAGGCGCTTTCCATGGCGGCAGCTCTCGCGAGCCACTCTTTGCACCCGGTCTCAAGAGCGCTCACTGCGGCCTGCCGCGCCGGTGGTATCACTCCGTGGAGATGCAATGCGGTCACAGAGCATGCTGGGCAGGGTGTCGCGGGTGTTGCGACCGCCAACCAGTCAGGGGGCGCAGAGGTGACCCGGGCGCTTCGGCTGGGGTCTGCTGCTTTTTGTGATGTTCAACCTTCCTCTATGGTGGGGGCGGGTGTCCACCTCAGCGATGACAATGGCTGGTTGGCGACGTTTGAATTGAAGGAAGACATCCGCCACCAAGCTGCTGAAGTGGTTGCATCGTTGCGGCGGCTAGGCGTCGCGGTTAGCATTCTGTCTGGCGATCGAGTCGAGTCGGTGAAACGCATCGCGGCTCAAGCGGGTATTGACCAGGCGCGCGGCGGGTGTTCGCCTGACGATAAGTTGGCCTTCATGCGCGAACTACAGGCCCAAGGTCACCGGGTGGCGATGGTGGGAGATGGCCTCAACGATGGCCCGGTCCTGGCAGGTGCCGATGTCTCGTTTGCCTTTGGCCAGGGCGCTCCGCTGGCGCACGCAAAGGCTGACTTTGTGATTTTGGGAGAGCAACTGATGAGTGTGGTCGACGCGCTGGTGCTGTCTCGCAGAACGCTGCGTGTTGTTCGACAAAATCTTTTGTGGGCATTGGTGTACAACGCTTCGTGTGTGCCGCTTGCTGTTGCCGGTTTGCTCCCTGCCTGGTTGGCTGGGTTGGGAATGGCCGGCAGTTCTCTGCTTGTTGTCCTGAACGCCTTGCGTCTGGCCCGTCCTGTATTGTTGGAAAAGGAATCCTGATGGATATCTTGTATTTGCTCATTCCCCTGTCAGTTGTTTTGGTTTTTTTTATCTTGGGAGGCCTGTGGTGGGCCATTCACCGAGGACAATTCGAAGATATCGAGGCTGAAGGTGAAAGGATTCTGAAAGATTCTTAATGAATCTTAAGAACTTTCGGTAGAGTTTGACATGGGTCAACCTGTAAGTGGCTCAAACAGTAAAAATCGCGCCTAGGTTTAAATAGAGAAGAGGTAAAAATGGCATTTGCAAATCAACAAGCGACTGTATACAACGATACCGTTGTGCGGCAGTTCGCCATCATGACGGTGGTTTGGGGGGTGGTTGGCATGCTGGTTGGCGTTATCATCGCCGCCCAGCTCGCTTGGCCCGAACTGAATCTGGGTATTCCTTGGCTCACCTATGGGCGATTGCGGCCGCTGCATACCAATGCGGTGATTTTTGCGTTCGGCGGAAGCGCGTTGTTCGCAACCGTTTATTACGTGGTGCAGCGCACATGTCAGGTTCGACTTTTCAGCGATAAGCTGGCTTCCTTCACCTTTTGGGGTTGGCAGTTGGTGATTGTTGCTGCTGCTTTGTCTTTGCCCTTGGGTTTTACCCAGGGCAAGGAATACGCAGAGCTGGAGTGGCCCATTGACATTCTGATCACCTTGGTCTGGGTCGCGTACGCGGTTGTTTTCTTTGGTACCGTTGGTACACGAAAAGTCAAGCACATCTACGTTGCCAACTGGTTCTTTGGTGCCTTCATTCTGGCGGTCGCCATCCTGCATCTGGTGAACAGTGCTGCCATGCCGGCTGGCCCGATGAAGTCCTATTCCGCTTATGCGGGCGTTCAGGATGCCATGATTCAGTGGTGGTATGGACACAATGCTGTTGGCTTCTTCCTGACTGCAGCGTTCCTGGGCATGATGTATTACTTCATCCCCAAGCAAGCGGGTCGTCCTGTTTACAGCTACCGCCTGTCCATTGTTCACTTTTGGGCATTGATCTTCACCTATATGTGGGCGGGTCCTCACCACCTGCACTACACCGCTTTGCCTGACTGGACGCAGTCCGTTGGTATGGTGTTCTCGCTGATCCTTTTGGCACCCAGCTGGGGTGGCATGATCAACGGCATCATGACTCTGTCGGGCGCATGGCACAAACTGCGCGATGACCCCATCCTGCGCTTCCTGATCGTGTCCCTGTCGTTCTACGGTATGTCCACGTTCGAAGGTCCCATGATGTCCATCAAGACCGTTAATGCGTTGAGTCACTACACCGACTGGACCGTGGGCCACGTGCACTCGGGCGCCTTAGGTTGGGTTGGCTTGGTGACGATGGGCTCTATGTATTACCTGATTCCCAAGCTCTTTGGTCAAAAGCAGATGTACAGCGTCAAAGCCATTGAAGTGCACTTCTGGACTGCGACCATTGGTATCGTGATCTATATCGCTGCAATGTGGATTGCCGGTGTGATGCAGGGTCTGATGTGGCGCGCCATCAATGCAGACGGAACACTGACCTACACCTTCGTTGAGTCGGTCAAGGCAACCTATCCGTTCTATGTGTTGCGTCTGTTGGGCGGCCTGCTGTATCTCACAGGCATGCTGATCATGCTCTGGAACACCTTGAAGACTGCTACTGCCGGTCGTGCAGTGGATATCACCATTCCAGCTGCTGTTGCACACGCTTAAGAGGAAATCAACATGGCTAATGAAAATACAAACTCTGGGCTGTCGCACGCTGCGATCGAGACGAACAATTTTTTGATGATCGTCCTTATTCTGCTGGTCTTGCTGGTTGGCGGATTGGTGGAAATTGTTCCGCTGTTCTTCCAAAAGTCGACCACTGAACCAATTAAGGGTATTCAGCCCTACACCGCGCTGCAGTTGGCGGGGCGTGACATCTATACCCGTGAGGGTTGCTACAACTGCCATTCGCAGATGATCCGTCCTTTCCGGGCAGAAACGCTGCGCTATGGCCATTACTCAGTGGCTGGCGAGTCGGTGTATGACCACCCATTCCAGTGGGGCAGCAAGCGCACAGGTCCTGACCTGGCCCGTGTTGGCGGCAAGTACAGCGATGTCTGGCATCAGACCCACCTGATCAATCCGCGCGATGTGGTGCCGGAGTCGAACATGCCTGCGTATCCATGGCTTGAAAAGACCATGGTGGATGCGGCAGTGATGCCAGCACACATGAAGGCGTTGCGAACGGTTGGTGTTCCTTATACCGATGAGCAAATTGCAAAGTCTGTGGAAGACGTGAAGGGCAAGACAGAGCTTGACGCCATGATTGCCTACCTGCAGGTATTGGGTCTCGCACTCAAATAAAAGCGAAGGAGTCGAAAATGGAAATCGATATCAACACCCTTCGTTCCGTGGCCACGGTGGCCAGTTTTATTACGTTCATCGGCATAGTGTGGTGGGCATGGTCCAAGCGGCGCGCCGCGGACTTCTCAGAAGCTGCCAACCTGCCGTTTGAGCAGGACTGACCCCAGATTAAGGATTTGAAATGAGTGACTTTACAAGCAACTTCTGGTCGGTTTACGTGGCCGGCATCACGGTGGTCAGTATTCTGGCCTGCGCGTTACTGCTATGGTTCAGCGGCAAGGCCAAGGCCATGACCGCGAACGACAACACCACTGGGCATGTTTGGGATGGTGATTTGCGTGAAATGAACAACCCCCTGCCACGCTGGTGGGTGTGGCTGTTTGTCATCACTATTGTGTTTGCAGGTGTCTATCTGGCGATCTATCCTGGTCTGGGTACGTTTACTGGTAACGCAAAATGGTCTGCTATTGGGCAGTACGAAGCGGAAGTGGCCAAGGGAAACGCAGATGTTGCCCCACTGTACGCCAAGTTTGCTGCGATGACCCCTGAAGATATGGCGCGCGATCCAAAGGCTATGGCAATTGGTGAGCGGTTGTTTATGAACAATTGCTCTCAGTGTCATGGCTCTGACGCACGTGGTTCCAAGGGCTTTCCCAACTTGACCGATGGCGATTGGCTGCACGGTGGTGAACCTGACAAGATCAAGGAGACACTGACAGTTGGACGCATCGGTAACATGCCCCCGATGGCCGCCGCCGTGGGTGCTGCCGACGATGTGAAGAATGTTGCCAACTATGTGCTGAGCCTTTCGAATAGCCCACACGACTCCGTGCGAGCCAATTTGGGCAAGGAAAAGTTCATGGTTTGCGCTGCGTGCCATGGACCCGATGGCAAGGGTAATCAAGCACTGGGCGCGCCCAATCTGACCGACAACATCTGGCTGCATGGTTCCGGTGAGGGTGCCATTATTGCCATGGTCAACAACGGTAAGGTTAACCAGATGCCCGCACAGGGAGAGCGTCTATCCGCAGGCCAGATCCAGGTGTTGACATCCTATGTTTGGGGTCTTTCGAACAAGACTGCAGCCAAATAAGTGGATTGAATTTATAGTTGTAGCCTTTTTGTGATGGGCGCTGCCCATCACAAGAAGGCTATTTCGTTTTTTCAGTCAAGGACTGGCGACAGCCATTTTTATTTCATGGCAGAGCATTCTGTCGGTCGTGATCTGAAAAGTTCGTTTATCTTGTTTCCCGTTAAGGATTAACTATGTCCCAACCCGAATTAGCAAGCCCACAGCCATGGTGGAAATTCGCCCATGTCTGGATGGTCATTGCAGGTCCCGCCATTGTGGTCGTGGCTTCGTTCATCACGTTTTATCTGGCTGCCTCGGGAAAAGACCCGGTAGTTGATGAAGACTATTACCGCAAGGGCATTGAAATCAACAAGACCCTGGCCGACAACCCTGCCAGCCTGGCACCTGCTACCCAGGCTAGAAATCACGCCGCAACCGGCGTGAAAGATCCTCGGTAATCATGCGCTGTAGTGGCGCTGCAGCTTATGCTACAAGCTGGACTTTGAGTTGACGATCTCGTGCAGGGCTTCTGAATTCAAAATTCGAACATGACGTTGTTTCACTTCAATCATGCCATCGTCAACAAATTTTGAAAATGTGCGGCTGACCGTTTCGAGTTTGAGACCCAGGTAACTCCCGATCTCTTCACGGGTCATCCGTAAAACCACTTCTGACTGCGAAAAACCTCTGGCATGCAGGCGTTGCACCAAGTTCAGCAAAAAGGCGGCCAGACGCTCCTCTGCGCGCATACTGCCCAGCAGCAGCATCACACCATTTTCTCGAACAATTTCCCGGCTCATGATTTTGTGGACATGGCGCTGCAAGGCGTTGACCTCCCGTGATAGCTCTTCAATGCGGTCGAAGGGCATGACGCAAACCTCTGCATCTTCCAGAGCCACCGCATCACAGGTGTGGTTGTCGTTCACGATACCGTCCAACCCGATTACTTCACCGGCCATTTGAAAACCGGTCACCTGGTCGCGCCCGTCTTCCGAGGCAACACAGGTCTTGAAAAAACCGGTACGAATGGCATACAGACTGGTGAACTTGTCACCATTGCGAAACAGCATGGTGCCCCGTTTGATCTTGCGTCTGCTTGCAACAGCGTCTTCGATGCGGTCTAGTTCAGCAGAAGTGAGCCCCATTGGCATACACAACTCCCGCAAATTGCAGTTGGAACAGGCGACCTTGATCGATTGCGCTGCAATACCGATCACTTTTGAATCGGCTTTAATCGCGTGGTGCGAGTGGCCGTTAGGGCAAACGGTGGATGAAGGATCGTTGTCAAGCATGGTGTGCGCCGAGGGTCGTATGACTCACAGTTTAACTACTTTCGTCGTTCTTGATGCACGTCAATTTAAATGAGTTGAATTTGCTGCACAGTCGCATCGGTTCGCCCGGAGTTTTCATGAATGTTTCCGCTCAGACCGTATCAGATGATTTATTGCGCCGATTTGACGTGCCTGGCCCCCGGTATACATCCTTCCCGACGGCAGATCGGTTCGTCGAGGCGTTCACCGCTGTCGACTATGCGCAGGCTCTGAGCCAGCGCCGCAGCGGCGTCGCGGCCAGGTCCTTGCCGCTGTCCATTTACGTTCACATACCATTTTGTGAGTCACTGTGCTACTACTGCGCTTGTAACAAGATCATCACCAGGCACCACGAACGTGCTGCACCCTATTTGCGCTATCTTGAGCGTGAAGTGGAGTTGCACACCCAGCAGATGGGTAAAGGTCAACCCATCAGCCAGTTGCACTTGGGCGGCGGCAGCCCCACCTTTTTGACCGACGAAGAACTCGGCCAGTTGATGGCCATGTTACGGCGCAATTTTCATTTCGCCGCCGCCGCTGAATACTCCATCGAAATTGACCCTAGAACCGTGGATGTGGGGCGTCTGGACGCTTTGGCCCGGCTGGGTTTCAACCGTCTGAGCTTCGGGGTGCAAGATTTTGACCTTGCGGTGCAAAAGGCCGTACACCGGCTGCAACCTGCGGCGCAGGTTTTTGCAATGGTCGAGGCCGCGCGAAACAGGGGCTTTGAGTCTGTCAATGTGGACTTGATCTATGGGCTGCCGCGTCAAAGCCCTGAATCATTTGACCGTACGCTGGTGCAGATTACCTCCCTGCGCCCAGACCGCGTTGCACTTTACGCCTATGCGCACTTGCCCGAACGCTTCAAGCCGCAGCGCCGTATTGATGCAGCAGAATTGCCCAGCGGCGCGGCCAAGGTGGCCATGTTGTCGCGTTCTTTGACCGCCCTGCGCGCGGCAGGCTACGTCTATGTGGGCATGGACCACTTCGCCTTGCCCGAGGATGCTCTTGCCGTTGCCAAGCGCCAGGGGCGGCTGCACCGAAACTTTCAGGGTTACAGCACACAGCCTGACTGTGACCTGATTGGTCTCGGTGTTTCATCCATCGGCCGCGTTGGTGCGACCTATAGTCAGAACGCGAAGACTATGGATGAGTACTGTGATCTGCTGGACCAAGGGCAGTTGCCGGTAGTGCGGGGATTGGCGCTGACGCGTGACGATTTGGTTCGCAGGGCCGTGATCATGGCCCTGATGTGTCAGGGGCAGGTGCAGTTTGAATCGATCAATCTTTCCTATTTGATTGACTTTCGCACGTATTTCACGAACGAGCTGCAGAGTATGCAGTCCCTGGTCGAGCAGGGACTGGCGGTAGTTGACGAAGCAGGCATTCAGGTCACGGCTCAGGGGTGGTTTTTTGTGCGGGCAGTGGCCATGGTGTTTGATCGCTATTTGCAGGCCGACCGCACCCGGGCGCGGTTTTCCAAGATCATTTAGCATCGCAGGATGCAATCTTCTCTGGCGCTAACCGCTTTACTCATGGGCCTGGTGGGTGGACCGCACTGCATTGCCATGTGCGGTGCTGCCTGTGCGGGGATCAGTCAGTCGGCCGGACCCAACAAAAACTCAGCCCTGTGGATCTTTCAAATCGGGCGCATCGTCGGATATTCAGTACTGGGGGGGTTGGCAGCGGCCTCACTGCAGGGCCTGGGCTGGTTGACCGTGCAGTCGGCCGCACTGCGCCCGGTCTGGTCGCTTTTTCATGTTGCCGCTCTGGTGCTCGGCCTGATGCTTCTGTTGCAGGCGCGTCAACCTGTTTGGCTGGAGACCAGTGCGCGAAAGGTATGGGCGCGTACCCGGTCTTTTGCGGCGAGCCGCGGAAGAGGCGCGCCACTGGTTCTGGGTGTCTTGTGGGCACTGCTGCCCTGCGGTTTGCTGTATTCGGCCTTACTGGTGGCTGCGCTGGCCGGTAACCCGGTTGGTGGTGCCATGGTCATGGCGCTGTTTGCCGTGGGCACCAGCGTCACCATGGTGATCGGTCCCTGGCTGTGGCTGCGCCTGCGCGGCGCACCGGGCCGTTTGGGCAGCGGCCAGTGGGGGGTGCGTCTGGCAGGTGCCGCATTGGCTGCTAGTTCCGGCTGGGCGCTCTGGATGGGGTTGGCGCATAACGCGGCGCCATGGTGCGCTACGCCGTGATCAGGCGTGCGTGTCGCGAACGGAGCGTTCCAGTTCGGTAAATGCCTCCGTCACGTAGTCCGCCAGGCGCTCCAGGTTCGGCAACTCGTCGGTGGCAATCAATCCGAAAAACAGGTCACCGGCATAGCTGAACAATGTAATGTTCAACAGGTTGCTGGGCGGTAGGGTGCTGATCGGATGCATCTCTTCCATGCGCGCGCCCTTGATGTAGAGGTGCTCCTTGGGACCTGGCACGTTGGACACCAATGTGTTGCCCATGGGTGGCATCTGGTTGCTCAGCTTCAGCATTTCCGCAATCTGGGCTACCAGGCCGGTGATGATGGTGTAGGACTCGATCGCTTCCGGCGCCACGCTGTCGACCATCGTGCGCACATTGCGCAACGAGTAGCCAATGTTGCGCAGACGGATGTAAGGGTCCTCGGTTGGTGGCGACAACTCCACCTGGATGATGCCGATCTTGTTGCCCGCAGTCTTTTCCCCATCTTTGCGCAGATTTACCGGCATCTGGATCGTGATCGGGCGGCCCAGTTCAACACCCTGATCCTTCAGGTATTTGCGCAACGCTCCGTCCAGGCAGGTCAGCGCAATATGGTTCAGTGTGGATCGTGTGCGCGTTCGGATGGCGTTCACGCGCGCCATCGACACCCCCGCAGAGGCGAATTGGCGTCCTGACGTGACCTGCCCAGTTAATGGCGTTTTGGCACTCGAAACAAATGGCAGGGCAATAGCGCTTTTGGTGAGATTGATGCTTTCAAGAAACAGCATGGCTGCCAGTCGCCCGATGCCCAGAAAACGGCGTGTATTGCCGGTTACCTCCTTCCAGGTCATCTGCAGCAGCTCGTTGTTGACCTTGGCGCGCCGGGTGGTATATCCACCGTGTTTGAGCGTCCACACGGGCGTCAACTCCATGTCCGTCGGGGAGGCCGTAAATCCCTCGGCCGTCCATCGTGACATGGTCACACCGTCGGCATAGGCATGGTGCATCTTGTGATAGATCGCAAACAGGCCTTCGGGCAGACCGTCAATCACATGCACCTCCCACAGGGGGCGGCTGCGGTCCAGCATGGGCGTGTGCAATCGGGAGACAAAGTCGTATAGAGATTTACGGTCGTTGTTGCCCTTGGGCATTGCATGGTAGAAAACGTGCTGGTTGAGATCGACGGCATCAGTTGCCTGCCAGTGGGGCAGTGCGCGTATCGAAAAATGAATGATCCGGTTGAAAGGCGGCTTGACATCGGTGGCAGTTAGATACTCCCGGTAAATGCTCCTGACGAAGGCAGCGGGTGATTTGGGTGGACGCTTGAAGATCAACAAGCCGCCCACGTGTTTTGGGCTGGCCTCGGTTTCTGCGACGAAAAAGCCCAGGTCGAGTAGTGACAGTTTGCTCATGGTGTCGTCGTCATTGTTGTTGTTTGAGGCCACCGGTTGCCCGATGACCCGATAATTTGGCCAAAATATCCTGTGGCCAATGTAGGCGATGCCCAGCCAGAGGTCAATTTGGTGCGGCCCTATTTTTCATGAAAATTTCAGTTTGAATTCCTCGCTTCTCCCTCAAACCGCGGCCATGCACCGGCTGTCTGTCGCGCCCATGCTCGATTGGACGGATCGACATTGCCGCTATTTTCATCGCCTGCTAAGCCGCAAGACGCTGCTATACACCGAGATGGTCACCACCGGCGCGCTCATCCATGGCGATATTGCGCGCCACCTGCGCTTTGGCGTTGAAGAGCACCCGGTTGCCTTGCAACTTGGCGGTAGCGATGCGGCTGATCTGGCCCACTGCGCCCGGTTAGGCCAGGACTGGGGTTACGACGAAATCAACCTCAACTGCGGCTGTCCCAGCGAACGCGTGCAGCGCGGCGCTTTCGGTGCCTGCCTGATGGCCGAGCCTCGGCTGGTGGCCGACTGTGTCAAGGCCATGGTCGACGTGGTGGACGTTCCGGTCACGGTCAAGCACCGCATTGGTATTGATAAGACCGAAAGCTACACCTTTGTGCGCGACTTTGTGGGTGCGGTCAGTGAGGCCGGTTGCAGGGTATTCATCGTCCACGCGCGTAACGCATGGCTTAAGGGGCTGAGCCCGAAGGAAAACCGTGAGGTGCCACCCTTGCGTTACGAACTGGTGCACCAACTCACGCGGGACTTCCCTCAACTGACCATCGCCATCAATGGCGGCATTACCAGCAACGCACAAATCGCCGATCAGTTGCAGGTGGTCGATGGCGTCATGGTGGGGCGTGAGGCTTACCACAACCCGTGGCTGATGAGTGATTGGGATGCATCATTCTGGGGCGAGAGCGCATCCAACCATACCCGCGAGTCGGTGGAGCAGCAAATGGTGGAATACATGGGGCGTGAGGCCGAGTTGCACGGCACGCCCTGGAATACCATAGCCCGCCACATGCTGGGCCTGCGCCACGGTTTGGCGGGTGCACGCCGGTGGCGACAGGTGTGGAGCGACCACCGCTTGAAGGCCATGCCTCCCGCCAAAGTGGCTGCTTTGGCGCATTCAGGGGCACCATAGTTGCTACGGAGTGACCTGCAATGATTTCGCCATCCGATTGATCGACGATGTCACCTCGGGGGAGCGAATGAACTCCGCGGTGCGGTTGAGAGCCGGCAGTTCAAGAAAGGCATGCAGGTGAAAGTACTCGGCTGATTCCTGGTTCATGGTGTCGAAAGTTCCAAGGTCAGTTAACTCTCCACTCACCAGCTTTTCCGCTATGCGGCAGCACAGGTAGCACAACGCATTGCGTGTGCGGCGGCTTGTGCTCGTCTCTGATACCGGGGAGACGAGGGTTGCATCGATCTCTTTTACGATATTGATGATGTTTTTTGGCAAGGCCCAGTCTTCCATCAAAAGCCCGCCAATTTCTGCCGACGCAAGCCCCAGTCGCTGTTGCTCAAGCCCCGACCTTTCGAGGAGGCCCTTGGATTCAATTGAAAGTACGTCCGCAGGGTCCATCAGTGAATAGGTCGCTTGCCTGCCCAGGCAGGCAAGCACTATTTGGGTGACAAACGTACCGGGCTCATCGAGCTTGAGCATCTGGGCAAGCTTGAAGCACAGTTCACATGCCAGCGTGCTTTCGTTCCATAGTCGCTCGTAGACCTTTTTAATTTCCGGGCTACTCGTGGTAATCGAGTCGTTCAGGATGTACTGCAGGCAAATGCCGCGAACCGTGTTCATCCCGAGAAACTTGACCGATTGGTCAATGTTGCCGACAAGTTGCTGTAGCCCGTAAAGCGGAGAATTTGAGACTGCCAGCACCTTGGCTGCAACTTCTGGCGCTCCCATGACAATTTCGCTGAGGTCAGCCGATGTTGCCGTGGACAGAAATTCGGCAGAGATTAGTTTATGCAACGCCCCGGGTGGCTGGGGAATCGTCCGCAATCGGGCTGTCAGCTCGATGAGCTTTTCAGGTTCAAGCTCCGATTGACGCACAAATCGAAACTGTCGCAACGATTCCGGCAATGGGCGCCATGCCCGCCGCGGTGCCGCTTGCGTCTGTGTCACGGGAGCCGTCGATGTTGATTCCTGCAGCGGTTCTTGCCTTGGGCTGCCCGATGGGCTTTGGGCGGGGGAGGCACTCCCATGGTCCTTCGCTTGGGTGGATTTTTTGAAAAAATAAAAACCGACTCCAGCAATGAGCCCCAATGCTCCGATTACGACAAAAATCACTGAGCCTGCCTTTCGTTAACGCGTCAATTCAATGTGCGATGGATCACCAAGAATAACCCGAATGCGCGGATTTTCTTCGATGGGCGTGAACTGAATGGAGACCCTCCTCATTCAAGGAAATTACGCGGCTGCTTCCAGTCCATTCGCGAAGTGCTCGCGCATGCGTAGCACGGTGGCGTTGGCGTCGCGCTGTGTCAGCGCGACCATCACGGCGCGATGCTCTGCCAGCGATTCGGCTATGCGTCCGGTCTTGAGCAGCGAATTGTGCCGGTTGAGTTTCATGACCTTGCGCAGGTCGGCCACCATTTGGTCACGCCAGCGGTTGTTGGCGATTTCCAGCAGGCGCATGTGGAAGCGCTCGTTTACTGCAAAAAATGTGTCGGTGTTGCTTGCTCCGGGCAGGGCCGCAGTCTCCAGATCGGCGTGCAAGGCTTGCAGCTCTGCCAACTCGGCAGCCGTCGCTTTGGTGGCCACCACGCCAGCGGCGTCGCTTTCCAGTAGGCTCAGCAGGTGGTACACGTCGGCTAGGTCGTTGGCCGACACTTCGGTTACGTAGGCTCCGCGGCGCACTTTCATGGTCACCAAGCCCTCGGCAGCCAGTACTTTAAGGGCTTCGCGCAAGGGCGTACGGCTGATCCCGTATTCCTCGGCAATGCGCAGTTCGTCAATCCAGCTGCCCGGCTCCAGCTCACGTTTGAAGATGCGCTGGCGCAGCAGCTCTGCCACTTCCACATAAAGGGCTTTGGGCGACAGGGACTTTGCGCCGCGCAGGTCAGTCGATTGTGCAGGCTGGGAGATCATTGTGCGTAACTGTCGGGTTGTAAGCCCAATCGAATATTCTGAATCAATAATTATGAATAATGTAAACTAAAAGACCAGTAACAACGCGATCGTTTGACAAATAGCGATCGGCATGAAGCCCAACCGGACCACGCTATGACCGATAACAATCCTGAATTTAAAGCCGCCAATCTCGAAGCCTGGGCCAAGGCTGCAGCCAAATCGGCACCCGGCGGCAATGTGGACGCCCTGAACTGGATCACGCCCGACGGCATTTCCGTCAAACCGCTGTACACCGCTGAAGACACCGCCAACCTGGCCCACACCAACACGCTGCCGGGTTTTGAGCCCTATTTGCGCGGCCCGCAGGCCACCATGTATGCGGTACGCCCGTGGACCATCCGTCAGTACGCTGGGTTCTCCACAGCGGAAGAATCCAATGCGTTCTACCGCAAGGCCCTCGCGGCAGGCGGGCAGGGCGTGTCGGTTGCATTTGACCTGGCTACCCACCGCGGTTACGACTCTGACCATCCCCGTGTGACCGGCGATGTGGGCAAGGCCGGCGTGGCGATTGACTCGGTCGAAGACATGAAGATATTGTTCGACCAGATCCCGCTGGACAAGGTGTCTGTCTCCATGACCATGAACGGAGCGGTGCTGCCGGTGCTGGCCGGCTATGTGGTGGCGGCCGAAGAGCAGGGCGTCGCGCAAGATCAACTCAGCGGAACCATTCAGAACGATATTCTGAAAGAGTTCATGGTGCGCAACACCTACATCTACCCGCCAGCGCCCAGCATGCGCATCATTGGCGACATCATCGAGTACACGGCCGAGAACATGCCGAAGTTCAACTCGATCAGCATTTCGGGTTACCACATGCAGGAAGCCGGGGCCAATCAGGCGCTGGAATTGGCGTTCACGCTGGCCGACGGCAAGGAGTATGTGAAAACTGCAATAGCCAAGGGCATGGACGTGGATGCGTTTGCCGGGCGCCTCTCGTTCTTCTGGGCCATCGGTATGAATTTCTACCTGGAAGTGGCCAAGATGCGCGCCGCGCGCCTGCTGTGGTGCCGCATCATGAAGGGCTTTGACGCCAAGAACCCCAAGAGCCTGATGCTGCGCACCCACTGCCAGACCAGCGGCTGGTCGCTCACCGAGCAGGACCCGTACAACAACGTGGTGCGCACCACGATCGAGGCCATGGCCGCAGTGTTCGGCGGCACGCAGTCGCTGCACACCAATTCGTTCGACGAGGCGATTGCGCTGCCGACCGAATTCAGCTCGCGCATCGCCCGCAACACCCAACTCATCATCCAGGAAGAGACCCACATCACCAATGTGATCGACCCCTGGGCTGGCTCGTACATGATGGAAAAGCTGACACAGGACATGGCCGATGCCGCCTGGGCCATCATTGAAGAGGTTGAGGGCATGGGCGGCATGGTCAAGGCTGTGGACAGCGGCTGGGCCAAACTCAAGATCGAAGCGGCTGCCGCGGACAAGCAGGCCCGCATCGACAGCGGGCAGGACGTCATCGTGGGCGTCAACAAGTACAAGCTCAAGACCGAAGACACAATCGAAGCGCGGGATATTGATAACGTGGCGGTGCGTGACTCGCAGATCGCGCGGCTTAATGCCATACGGTCAAAACGTGATGCAGCCCTCGTCAATGCTGCGCTGGCTGCTATCACTTCTGCAGCAGAGTCGAATTCTGGCAACCTGCTGGACCTGTCCATCAAGGCCATCCGCCTGCGCGCTACCGTGGGCGAAGTGTCCGATGCCATGGAGAAAGCCTTTGGCCGCCACCGTGCCGATACACAAAAGGTCAGCGGTGTCTATGCCGCGGCCTACGACTCGGCAGAGGGAGACACCATGGAATACTGGAACCAACTGAAGAAAGACATTGCCGCCTTTGCCGATGCACAAGGCCGACGCCCCCGCGTGATGATCAGCAAGCTCGGCCAAGACGGACATGACCGTGGCGCCAAGGTGGTAGCTACCGCTTTTGCCGACCTGGGCTTTGACGTGGACATGGGCCCGCTGTTCCAGACCCCCGAGGAATGCGCCCGCCAGGCGATTGAGAACGACGTGCACGCCGTGGGGGTCTCCACGCTGGCTGCAGGCCACAAGACGCTGGTGCCTGCCATCATTGCCGAACTCAAGAAGCAGGGCGCGGACGACATCGTGGTGTTTGTGGGCGGCGTGATTCCGCGCCAGGACTACGACATGCTGTATGCGGCGGGCGTGAAGGGTATCTTCGGCCCGGGTACGCCGATTCCCGTGTCGGCCCGCGAAGTGCTGGAGCAGATTCAGAAAGCACTGGGGTGAAGCAAAGCGCTTCTGTTGCGTGGTCACTGGCGCCGGTAGTGCCCAGTGACTTTGAGGCTTTGTTGGCGCTTCGGCTGCGTGCCATGCGCGAGAGCCTTACGCAGTTGGGGCGTTATGACGAGGAGCGCGCGCGCGCGCGACTGGTCGAGGGCTTTGTGCCAGCCAGCACCCATCACATTGAGGTCCAAGGCGAGCGCGTGGGCTTCATCGTGCTCAAGCACTTGTCACATGCCTTGCGCCTGGACCACTTTTATATCGACCCTCCTTGGCAGAACCGGGGTATTGGCGCCAAAGTGATGCGCTGGGTGTGTGAGCAGGCAGATGCCGAGTTGCTGCCCATCGAACTGTGCGCTTTGAAGGACAGCGATTCCAACCGCTTTTACCCGCGTTGGGGCTTTGCCAAAGTAGGCGAGGGTGAGTGGGACAACGACTACCTGCGCATGCCGGTCACGCCCAGCGTGCGGGCGGTGCGCCAGTTTTGGTCGGCTCTGCAGGCGCGCGACTGGGCAGCAGCACGGGCCTGTCTGTTCGACGATATGGAGGCCGTGTGGTGGACCAGCGGCGAACGGCTTTGCGGCGCGGATACGCTGATCGATGTCAACCAACACTATCCCGAAGGCTGGACCATTCAGCTGCTGGAAGTGGAGCATTTGCAGGATGGGCGCGTCATGTCGCTGGCCCGCGTGGACCATCCGCCACAACGCTTTTTTGCCACCTCGTTCTTCCGCGTCGATGATGGCCGCATTGCGGGCATAGACGAATACTGGGCTACGGTCGAAGCACCACCGCAGTGGCGCACGCCGCAGGCTTTTGCAAGCCTGTCGCATTTTGATCCCGGTGAAGACCCACGGGCGCAGATTCCATGAGCGTTGAAACCGCAATAAATCCACAGCATGACGCACTGTTGCGGGCCGTCGTCGGTGGCCCGACGATGGCACAGCGCCGTGCCATCGCCAAAGCCATCACGCTGCTCGAATCGACCCGCGCCGACCACCGGGCGCAGGCAGATGAGTTGCTGACCGCCTTTTTGCCCTACACGGGAAGGTCACTGCGCCTGGGCATCAGCGGTGTGCCTGGGGTGGGCAAGTCCACGTTCATTGAGGCGCTGGGCCTGCACCTGATCGGGCAGGGCCACCGCGTTGCGGTATTGACGATTGACCCGTCCAGCTCCGTGTCGGGCGGCTCCATCCTGGGCGACAAGACCCGCATGGAGCAGCTCTCGGTGCGCGATGAGGCCTATATTCGCCCCAGTCCCAGTAGCGGCACGCTGGGTGGCGTGGCCGAGAAAACACGCGAAGCCATGCTGGTCTGCGAGGCGGCCGGTTATGACATCGTGATTGTGGAGACGGTCGGCGTGGGCCAAAGCGAGACGGCCGTGCAGGGCATGACCGACATGTTTGTGCTGCTGCAGCTGCCCAATGCGGGCGACGATCTGCAAGCCATCAAGAAGGGGGTCATGGAGTTGGCCGACTTGGTGGTTATCAACAAGGCTGACATTGACCCGGATGCTGCCACGCGCGCCCGTGCACAGATCACGTCCAGCCTGCGCCTGCTGGGCATGCACGGCAGCCCGGACCAGCACGCGCAAGCGCACGCCACTAATTTCTGGCACCCAAAAGTGATCCAGATCAGCGCCCTGAATGGAACCGGCGTTGATAGCTTTTGGGCGGCGGTGACCGAGTTTCAGGCCTTGGGCCAGGCCAATGGCAAGCTGGCCGAGCGGCGCCAGCACCAGGCCTTGGCCTGGATGTGGGAGCGCATTGACGCCGGTTTGAAGGCGGCCTTCCGTCAGAATCCGGCAGTGCGCGCGCGCTTGCCAGACATGACCCGCGCCGTAGAGGCCGGCCAGATTGCAGCCTCCACTGCAGCACGAAATTTACTCGCAGCCCATGAAAATGCTGCGTGAATAGCTATAAGAACTATAGCAATCGAATACAACCCTTATCACTGACCCCAAAGAAGGACACACCATGCACGACATCCTTGAACAGCTGGAAGCCAAGCGCGAACTCGCGCGCCAGGGCGGCGGCGAGAAGCGCATTGCCGCACAGCACAAAAAGGGCAAGCTCACCGCCCGCGAGCGGCTGGAACTGCTGCTCGACGAGGGCACCTTTGAAGAGTGGGACATGTTTGTCGAACACCGTTGCGTGGACTTCGGCATGGCCGAACAGAAGATACCCGGTGATGGCGTGGTCACTGGCTACGGCATGATCAACGGCCGCTTGGTGTTCGTATTCAGCCAGGACTTCACCGTGTTTGGTGGCGCCCTGAGCGAAGCGCATGCCGAAAAGATTTGCAAGGTCATGGACCAGGCCATGAAGGTCGGTGCCCCGGTCATTGGCCTCAACGACTCAGGCGGTGCGCGCATTCAGGAGGGTGTGGCATCTTTGGGCGGCTATGCCGACGTGTTTCAGCGCAACGTGATGGCAAGTGGTGTGGTGCCACAAATCAGCATGATCATGGGCCCCTGTGCCGGCGGCGCGGTGTACAGCCCTGCCATGACCGACTTCATATTCATGGTGAAAGACAGCTCCTACATGTTTGTGACAGGCCCCGAAGTGGTCAAGACCGTGACGCATGAAGACGTGACCGCGGAAGAGCTCGGGGGCGCCGTCAGCCACACCACCAAGAGTGGGGTGGCGGATCTGGCGTTCGAGAACGATGTCGAGGCACTGCTGATGTTGCGCCGCCTGTACAACTACCTTCCTTTGAGCAACCGGGAAAAGGCCCCGGTGCGCAAGAGTGGCGACCCAGCTGACCGGATGGAAAAAAGCCTGGACACCCTGGTGCCGGATAACGCCAACAAAGCGTATGACATGAAAGAGCTGATCGTCAAGACGGTCGACGATGGCGATTTCTTCGAGCTCCAGCCCGAGTACGCCAAGAACATTCTGATTGGCTTTGCCCGCATGGACGGCCAGACCATCGGCATTGTGGCCAACCAGCCGCTGGTGCTCGCCGGCTGCCTGGACATCAAGAGCTCCATCAAAGCGGCTCGTTTTGTGCGCTTTTGTGATGCATTCAACATTCCCGTCATCACCTTTGTTGACGTGCCCGGTTTCATGCCTGGAACATCGCAAGAGTACGGCGGCATCATCAAGCACGGCGCCAAGCTGCTGTATGCCTATGCCGAGTGCACCGTGCCAAAAATCACGGTGATCACCCGCAAGGCCTATGGCGGCGCGTATGACGTGATGGCCTCCAAGCACCTGCGTGGCGATGTCAACTTCGCCTGGCCGAATGCGGAAATTGCTGTGATGGGCGCCAAGGGCGCGGTGGAAATCATCTTCCGCGAAGACAAGGGGGATCCTGAAAAGCTGGCAGCCAAGGAAGCTGAGTACAAAGCCCGTTTTGCGAATCCGTTTGTGGCCGGTGCCCGTGGCTTCATCGACGATGTGATTCTGCCGTCCGAGACACGCAAGCGGATTTGCCGCTCACTGGTCATGCTCAAAGACAAGAAGATAGAAAACCCCTGGCGCAAGCACGGGAACATTCCGCTTTAAGACCCGAGGAGAATAAAAACATGTTTACCAAAATATTGATCGCCAACCGTGGCGAAATTGCTTGCCGTGTTATCACCACCGCCCAAAAAATGGGCATCAAAACAGTCGCGGTGTATTCCGATGCCGACAAAGACGCACGCTTTGTGATGCTCGCCGACGAGGCCGTCAACATTGGCGCCCCCCCCAGCCGCGAGAGCTATCTGGTGGGCGAAAAAATCATTGCTGCCTGCAAACAAACCGGTGCGCAGGCTTTACACCCCGGTTACGGATTTTTGAGCGAGAACGCCGAATTTGCCAAGAGGGTGGAAGAAGAAGGCATCGTCTTCATTGGCCCCAAGCACTACTCCATGGCTGCCATGGGCGACAAGATCGAGTCGAAAAAGCTGGCTGGCGCGGCCGGTGTGAACTGCATTCCCGGAGTCAACAGCGCCATCGAGTCGGCCGAAAAAGCGGTCGAAATTGCGAAGGGCATTGGGTACCCGGTGATGATCAAGGCCAGCGCGGGTGGTGGCGGCAAAGGCCTGCGGGTGGCCTATAACGACAAGGAAGCCTTTGAGGGCTTTACCAGTTGCACCAACGAAGCGCGCAACAGCTTCGGTGACGACCGTGTGTTTGTCGAAAAGTTTGTTGAAGAACCCCGCCACATCGAGATTCAACTCATTGGCGACAGCTTTGGCAACGTGGTGTATCTGAATGAGCGCGAATGCTCCATCCAGCGTCGCCACCAGAAGGTGATCGAAGAGGCGCCAAGCCCCTTCATCAGTGATGCCACCCGCAAAGCCATGGGCGAGCAAGCCGTGCAGCTGGCTAAGGCGGTGAAGTACCAGAGTGCGGGCACCGTGGAGTTCGTAGTCGGCAAAGACCAAAGTTTTTACTTCCTGGAGATGAACACCCGGCTGCAGGTGGAGCACCCGGTCACCGAGTGCATTACCGGTCTGGATTTGGTGGAGTTGATGATTCGCGTGGCTGCCGGTGAAAAGCTGCCGCTCACGCAGGCCGAGGTCAAGCGCAACGGCTGGGCCATGGAGTGCCGCATCAACGCGGAAGACCCATTTCGCAACTTCTTGCCCTCCACCGGGCGTCTGGTGCGCTTTGCGCCCCCCCAGCAGACCATGTTCCAGGCCAATACGCAGGACTGGTTTGGCGTGCGCGTGGACACCGGTGTGCAAGACGGTGGCGAAATCCCGATGTACTACGACTCCATGATCGCCAAGCTCATCGTGCATGGTACTGACCGGCTCGATGCGATAGCCAAGATGCGCGAAGCGCTCAACGGCTTCGTGATCCGCGGCATCAGCAGCAACATTCCCTTTCAGGCCGCGCTGCTGGCACACCCCAAGTTTGTGTCGGGAGACTTCAACACCGGCTTTATTGCCGAGAACTACTCGCAGGGTTTCAAGGCTGAAGATGTTCCACACGAAGACCCCTCGTTCCTGTTGGCCTTGGCAGCATTTGTGCGTCGCAAGTCGCGTGAACGTGCTGCGGGCTTGAGCGGGCAGTTGCCCGGCTACGCAGTGAATGCGGGCAAGGACTACGTTGTGGTGTCTTTGGGGGCTGACGGCAACAACAGCTACACCCCGGTACATGTAGATGAATTTGTGGGCGAAACAGGCTCTGCGCGAGTCAGGATGGGCGCT
>JAIPDC010000191.1 GCA_021737865.1 Rhodoferax sp. | reverse complement strand
CCACTCCAACGGGTCTGCAGGAAGCTGTTTGCCTCACGCGAAATGGCAGCTCCGTCTGCATCAATACGATCGGGTACCAGGTCTGACAATGCGCGAATCCCTGCCCGATGGCCGCCGCCCGGGAAGGGTGCCGCGTAGGCCGCACACTCTGTTGCACTCAGGTGCGAATTGCTGCGTTCAAAAAACTTTGCGATGTCAAATCCCGGGGCTTTGGCGCACATCTCTCGCCAAGCAAAAAAGTCTGGTGGCGGTGGCCTATCTCCGGTCGCCAACATGGTGGCCATCAGGACCAACCCATGAAAACGTTCTGGCATCTCCATTGGCAAAGTCAAGCCCAGTAGCCCCCCCCAATCCTGAGCAACCAGCACCACCCGGCGCAAGTCGAGCCGTTCAATCAACTCCAACAGCGTTTGGCGGTGAAATGCAAAGGAGTGTGCGGACTCTTTCTTGGGTTTGTCGCTTCGACCAAAACCAATCAGATCCGGCGCAATGACACGATGCCCGGCTTGCATAAAAACGGGGATCATTTTTCGGTAAAGGTAACTCCAGGTCGGGTTCCCGTGCAGGCAGAGATAGGTCAACTCAGCGCCGGCTGGCCCTTCTGCAAGGTAGTGCATTCTGAGACCTGCCAAGCTTCGCAGGTCACTGATGTAGTTGGGCCGCCACGGGTAATCTGGCAGTTCAAGAAATCTTGTATCGGGGGTTCTCAGCGCATCGTCGCGCAAAGGGTGAAGCGCCCTCCTCTGCTGCTCTTGATCACAGCGTTTTTGCTGAAAAAAAGCTTGCAGGCGGGCTGCACACTCGGTGGCCATGACTCCGCCACGCACTTCAGTCTGGTGGTTTATTTGGGTGCTTGCGAACAGGTCCATAACCGACCCGGCCGCTCCGGTCTTTGGGTCCGGTGCTCCGTAAACCACCCGAGCCAGTCGCGCGTGCAGCATGGCTCCGCTACACATCGCGCATGGCTCAAGCGTAACGAAGAGTTCACAGCCGTCCAGACGGTAATTTCCCAAAACCCGTGCTGCCGCCCGTATGGCCATGATTTCAGCATGCGCGGTCGGATCATGCCCCTCAATGGAGCCATTGCGCCCGGACGCAATGACCTGACCATTTTTTACCACCACTGCGCCAACGGGCACTTCGCCCGCCTTTGCCGCCTCGTCGGCCTGGGTCAGGGCCATTTCCATGAATAAAGAGTCACGCATGTTTGCTACAAAATATATAGCTATTCACGCAGTATTGACGGGGTCTGGAGTGTGATTTGACCCTGAAATTACTTCTCATCCGGCATCGGCCTGGCTTGCTGCAGACTGCTCTCAACGGACTGCCCAATCTGCTTCTGAATTTGCTGGCTCTGCTGTTGTGGGGTAGCGCCCGACGCCGGGATGGAAATGCCGGGTGCCGTGATGACCGTTGTGCCCATCTGTTTCTTTGCCAGCAACGCTACAACCGCCAGCACGATCAGAAGCCCAAGCACTCCAAAAACACCACGCATGTCAAATCTCCCGGCGAATATTCGGATCGAGGGGAATTCCCTATCGATTCATCGATTGGATTCTATTGTTACCGATAGCTAGCGTCCGCCACTGCCTAGCGCGCCACCTAGCGGGCCAGTTGGGCCCAGGCTTGTGTCAACCGGTTCACGAGGTCGTGTGGATGACGAACCAGCGCATAGCCCTCGCGTCCAAACAAATACGGCAGATAGTCATGCGCAGATTCGTCAATCGTGACGCAAAAGGGCGAAAGCCCTGCAAGGTGGGCTTCGTGGATGGCGTGGCGCGTATCCTCAATCCCATACCGGCCCTCATATTCGTCCAGGTCATTGGGCTTTCCGTCGGTCAGCAACATCAGCAGGCGTCGCCGTTCAGGTCGCTCGGACAGCTGCAGTGTTGCGTGGCGAATAGCCGCGCCCATGCGGGTGTAGAAGCCCGGTTTGATGGCTCCGACGCGCGCCCGGGCAGCGTCAGCCCAAGGTTCGCTAAAGTCTTTAAGATGCTGCAGGCGAACATGGTGCCGGCGAACGGAGCTAAAACCCCAGATGGCAAACGGGTCACCGGTTGCGCTCAGAGCTTCTCCAAAAACAAACAAGGCATCACGAATGATGTCAATCACGCGCTGGGTGTCGGTGGCGTAGGCATCGGTAGACAAAGACAGGTCCGCTAGCAGCAAGGTGGCCAGGCTGCGTTCACATTTCGCCTGCCGGGTGTACACCGCCGGGGATTCGCTGCGCATTCCGCCGTGTCCCGTGACATCGGTGGTGAAGCGAATCCAGGCATCGATGTCGATGGCGTCACCACTGCTTTGGCCGTGTTGGGCGCGGGGCACATCACGAAGCACTTCGAGCCGGCGTCGCAAGCGCTTTGCGGTCAATCGCAGGCTCGCGGCAGGCACGTATGCAGGTGCATCACGGCATTCCATGGCTTGAACCGCACAATATTGAGGCCGCATGGCACCACTTCGATAGTTCCATTCGGGGAGTCGAATGCCCGGACCCAATGGCCGGTCGTCGGCACTGGCGCTGGGCAAATCAAGGTCAAACTTCACCCGCGAGGCCAGCGACTCGCCATCCGGCGCGACCGACAACTTGTCCATGTCGTTTGCCGCAGCCACAGCATTGCCGTCCTCTTCGTCATCTGTACTGCGGTTGACATGAACCAGCTCACTCCATGACATGATGGCTTCAGCCCGGAAGGGGAGAATAAACGGATTGCGATTGTCATTTTCCGTAACGCTCTGGGTGCGCCGTCGTTTGCTGTCACGGGTGATCTTGTCATGCTTTTGAGCGGCATCGCCATTCGATGGCGCCACCCGCTGTTGCGCCGCAGGCAAGTTTGCGCCTGCGCTCACCCATAGCCATGCAGGTGCAACCTCGGCCGGAGCAACTTCAGTATGCCCCGCCGCTCCGCCACGAAGTGCGGATTGAATTGCCCGCTCGGCCTGTCCAAGCCGGCCATTTAAAAGTGCCGGATCTCCTCGCTGAATCAAGTGCGCTTGCAGCAAGCGCCGGTAGCGGGGCAAGAAGCCCGGGAACTGTTTCAGTCCCTCGGCAGTTGCTGCGCAATTGTCAGCCACCCAGCTCTCGTTGTGCTCAAAAAATGCGCCCTGAATGGCCAGCCAAAGGTACAAGTCACGGTTAAGTTCAAGGCTGTCAAACACGGCCAGCGTTTCGGGCAGCGCAAGGACTTCGGGTTCAAGCACGGCGATGTTTGCACGCCTGCCACTTCCGGCAATGACCTGCAGCCAACCCCTTTTTCCGCCAACCGGCTGCTCCGCAGAGGGGGCTAACGTCAACGCTGCGGGTCCGCCCGCTGCCCTGAACATGATGCCAATGGTCTTTTGAACATCCTGCAACCTCACTTGCGCCTGCAAATGGTTTTGCTGGGAAAGTCTGGTGACCGCTTGGTGCCACCACAGGCCAATGGTCTCTTCCATCAGTGGCGCTTGGAGAGTTCTCTGTTGCGCTGACGCAGGGTTTCGCGCAGCGCATCTTCACCAACCTGCCAGTTGAGTGTTGGATCCCTCGATTGCGATTGCTGGGATGTTTCGCAGGCAGTCAGACACTGACCGCATTGCACACATGAAAACATCATCCGCTTGATGTTGCGCGGATTGAGGCGCATGTGGCAGGCATTGTCACAGGCAGAACCGCGCGGCATATCGCACGTCTTGCAGTCACGCGCACGCTCGCGCTCAAATGCAACAACCATACCTTTGGGGTTAGCCATCCAGGCCAGGCTTTGAAAAAGGCCAACTGCACATCCGAACCGGCAGAACAAATGTCGCGCAAAGGCAAATTCGAGCGTAAAGACAAGGCTGCCTATGCCAATAAATCGGGCTTGATTGGGGGTTAGCGTGTTGTGCAGGAGTCCGTCCCATATGACCGCGGGCGGCAACAAATAGGTCAACAGGGTCACAGCCCATAAAAACCCCATACTCATGCAACTGATTGCGAACAAGGGCCACCAGCGTGAGTCGGGTCCACTGCCGGGTCTTGGTGTGATGCTTTTGTCCCACACACTCAACTTGCCGCAGGCACGGTGCAGCAGATTGTTGAGCGTCTCGACAGCGGAAAAATGCGGGCACAACCAGCCACAATACAACCGCCCATAGCGGTAGGCTACTCCCAGGAACACAGCCACAACTGCAAAAGCCGGAAGAAAAGCCCGCAGCATGATGCTGATGCCTGCCTCCGTCGCCGATATCTCGCCCGCAGCTAAAGCATCAATCCCCAGTGTCCACCGCATGCCAAAAAACCAAAGCTGCGTTTCATACAGGTCGAATCGCAGGAGGTTCAGGGCCGGAGCCAGTAAAAACAAAACGAAAAAGCCTGCCTGTGTGCCATTGCGCAGCTTTTGCAGCTTCGCGAGCTTATTGGCAACGGGTACCTGGTTCGCCAACGATACCGAAAAGTCAGGAGGCATCGCCAACCAGCGCCCGCACCACTTCACCCAAGGCTTCGGCAGTGACTACGTCGTCCGTAAGAGCATCAATGATCGCGGCATGGCAAGCCACTTGTATGGAAAGACCGGAAGCAATCAGGCGTCCGGCCGAAACAAGGAGCCGAGTGCTGACAGTCTCCTCGAGATCATGTTCAGTCAGACCTCGAAGTGCCTGGGCCAATCGGACCAACTGCTCTGCGTGGTGTTGCGACACGCCCGATTCAGTCTGCACGATGGTCAGTTCAACCTCTGGACTCGGGTAACCCATGCTGAGCGCCAAAAAGCGCTGGCGGGTACTGGGCTTGAGACCTTTGAGCAGATTCTGGTAACCCGGGTTGTACGAGATCACCAACATAAACTCGGGCGGTGCCATAAGCTCCTCACCGGTCCGCTCGATCGGCAAGACGCGCCGGTCATCGGCAAGCGGGTGCAATACAACGGTGGTGTCCTTGCGCGCCTCGACGACTTCATCGAGATAACAAATGGCGCCCGTCCGCACGGCGCGCGCCAATGGCCCGTCCGACCATATGGTGTTGCCGTTGCCAATGAGAAAGCGCCCTACCAGATCGGACGCACTCAAATCATCATGGCATGAAACCGTAACAAGGGGCCGCCCCAGTCGGGCCGCCATGTGCTCTACAAACCGCGTTTTACCGCAGCCCGTAGGCCCCTTGATCAATAGTGGCAACTGCTTCTTCCATGCGTGCTCAAAGAGGTCGCATTCGCCCCCTTGCTTTGCATAAAACGGAATAGTTGCCACGCTGCGTTTCTCAGTTCAATGGCTTAGACGGGTGACGCCACGAGAGAGTCTTCATTTTTGCCTGCCGCCGCAAAGAAGCTGTACAGGTAGGTCATCAGTCCCAACAGGAACATGACGCCGCCACCGATACGGATCCAGTAGAAAAATGCCAACTGATCTTGTGTAGCCATGAAGGACATCGCGTTGCTGGTGGGCATACGCTGCAACCACACCTGCAAAATGCCCGCACCGGAGAGTGCCAGCACCATGACCGCCATGCCGATGGTCATGATCCAGAAGCTCCACATCTCATAGTTTTGCGCACGGCGACTGTTCGCTTCGCGGCCACGAAGCAGTGGCATGGAGTAGCTGATCATTGCCAGCACCACCATCACATAGGCACCGTAGAAAGCCAGGTGACCGTGCGCCGCAGTAACTTGCGTTCCATGGGTGTAGTAGTTGATGGAACTCAACGTGTGGAAGAAGCCCCACAGACCGGCACCCAGGAAACCGACCACTGAACAACCGACGGCCCACAGCAACGCGGCTTGATTCGGGTGGTTGCGCCGACGACGCTGCACCATATTGAAAGCGAACACGGTCATCATGAAGAACGGGATAGGCTCCATGGCAGAGAAGATGCTGCCAACCCACAACCAATAGCCAGGCATACCGATGAAGAAGAAATGGTGACCGGTACCCAATATGCCGGTAATCAAAGCCATCGCAATGATGACGTACAACCACTTGTCAATCACTTCGCGGTCAACGCCGGTCGTTTTGATCAAGACGAACGCAAGCAGTGCGCCCAGAATCAGTTCCCATGTGCCTTCAACCCAAAGGTGCACGACGAACCACCAGTACATCTTGTCACGCACCAGGTTGTCAGGGTTTACGAAACTGAATAGGAACATCAACGCCAAGCCCCACAGCCCCATCAGCAATACGAGTGCGATGCTGGTTTTGCGACCCTTGAGAACGGTCATGCTGATGTTGAACAAGAATCCCAACGCAACAATGACAATGCCTAACTTTGTCGGAAGTGGTTGCTCCAGGAACTCTCGCCCCATGGTGGCAAGCAACTCATTGCCGGTCAATTCTGCGAGTTTTGCGTAGGGAACAGCCAGGTAGCCAACGATCGTCAGCGCACCCGCCACCAGGAAAACCCAAAAAAGCACCATGGCCAGTTTGGGGCTGTAAAGCTCGGTTTCCGTCTCCTCTGGTACCAGGTAATAAGCCGAGCCCATGAAACCAAAGAGCAGCCAGACAATCAGCAAGTTGGTGTGAACCATGCGAGCTTGATTGAAAGGAATGTAGGGGAACGCCAGGTCGCCGATGACGTATTGCAGTCCCAGCGTGATGCCAAATATGATTTGGGCGGTAAAAAGAGCCAGGGCGGCGACGAAGTAGTACGTCGCGACCCCTTGTGACTTGTATTTGAGTGTTGTCGCTTGCATTTGAGTTTCCTTGTTCGTTCAGACGTGCTTCAACGATTAGCCTTCAATGTTTGGTGGCCAGTTTTGGGTATTGATTTCGCTGGTCCACTTAAGGAACTCCACCATGTCATTCAACTGCGCTTCCGTGAAGTTGAACTGTGGCATTTGGCGACGCCCAGGGGTGTGCGTGGGCTGTGATGCAATCCATGCCTTGATGAACTCGCCACCGCGGCGCTTGTATACGTTGCCCAACTCGGGCGCAAAGTAGGCACCCTCACCCAACAAGGTGTGGCACCCGATGCAATTGCGTGTCTCCCAAAGCTTCTTGCCCTTAATCACCGACTCGGTGAGGTTCTGGGCATTGGAGCGCTGGGGAATTTTTCGTTCACTATCGAAAATAAGCCCCACGAACACCAATATGAAGAATACGGATCCTCCATAAAACATGTTCCGGGCCATCTGCTTGGTGAACCCACTGGATTTAGCCTGATTCATTGTCCTTAACTCCTGAAAAGTGTTGGACGGAGAGTAGCTAAAGGGATCCCGTGTGTCCTTAATCCGGCTTAAGAATATGGCGGTTTGGTGCGGTAACTGCTATTCCTACACGCTCATCTTTTGCAGTGCTTCATTCTTTTCGTTCAGATATGACGATCAAAACCTTGGCCTTGCGGGCGGAGACGAATACCTGAAGAGGAAACGCACCACCAGGCACCGCTTGCGCCTCGAAGCTCAACGTGACCGAGTTGAAGCGAATCCAGTCCGGCAGGCGCGAACCATCGCTAAGACTCACTACAGGCAGATCATTTTCGACCAACGCTTTCACGCTTGGCGGCAACTCAAAACTGAATCCACTGCCAGCCGTCGCTATGGCACCAGGCAATGAAACCGTCAGCATGACGACCTGCGCCTCTGACAGGTCACCACCGGAGGTCGAATTCCGGTCGATCGAGATCGAAATTCCGCTGGCACTGACCAGGCCGACACCCACGCCATCTCCGCTGCCGCTAGCGCCAGCGGCGCCAATGGACCCGGTAACGGTCCCAATATTGGCGTCTGGCAGTACTGGAAGGGTAGCTATCGCCGGTGGGATGACGGTTGGCGCTGTTGGTGTTGGTGTTGGTGTTGGTGTTGGTGCTGGTGCTGGTGCTGGTGCTGGTGCTGGTGCTGGTGCTGGTGCTGGTGCTGGTGCTGGTGCTGGTGCTGGTG
>JAIPDC010000190.1 GCA_021737865.1 Rhodoferax sp. | reverse complement strand
CAGGAAGCCGAGCGCGAAGCCGAGCACGCAACCGGCGAGCGACAGCAGGAACGTCGCCGCAAACGCCTGTAGCAGGAACAGGGCGTTGTAGTAGCCGAAGAAACGCGGGGCCTGATCGATGATCTGCTGCAGCATCGTTGCGCCTAGAACAGCTTAATCTGTGAGCGGAAGAGCCGCCGCCCCACTCCGGCCAGCAAAAGCGTGGCCGCGAAGGTGATGACGATGTAAATCACCGCGGCGACGAGAAAGACCTCCACTGAGCGGAAGGTCTCACTGTTGATGTTGAATGAGCGCCCGGTCAGCTCTTCCACGCCAAATACCGCCGCCATCGAGGTTCCCAACGTCATCAGGATGTAGAGGTTTGACAGCGGGGGGAAAAGCGTCTTCATGATGTGCGGAAAGATCACATAGCGCACCGACTGCATTCGCGTGAATCCGAGCGTTTCGGCCGCTTCGATTTCCGCCCGATGCACGGATGCGAAGCCCGCAAGCTGGACCTGCGTCAGGTAAGCGCCGGCGTTGAGCGTCATTCCGATCAGCACCGCCGTGTAGGGGGACAGCAGGATGCCCCACTCGGGCAAAGCAAAGAAGATGAAGTAGATCTGTACGAGCTGTGGGGTATTGGTGAAGAAGCTTACATACGCATCCACTGGGCGGCGCACCCAGACGCCCCCATAGGTCTTCGCCATGGCTCCGAAGAGCCCGATGAACATGCCACCGCAGAACGCGAGAAAGGCGATCTGCAGCGACAGCCAGGCGCCACCTAGCAGGTAAGGAACCCGCGGCCAAATTGCGTTGAAATCTAGGACGAGACTCATGAGTGACCAGGCACTGTGATTAGATTACAACCCGCCGCCGGGGCCGCCAGGGCCGCAGGGGCCGCCAGGCAAACTCGCCGGTGCGGATCATCGCTTCGACAGGAAAAGAGTCAGCCCAGATCTTTCCAGAGCGGGCCCGCCTTGGGGTCGTGCAGCATCGGCGCGCCGAACCACTTCACCCAGGCCTTGTCGATCTCGCCGCTCGCGTTGAGCTCCTTGATAACGCTGTTGAGCCTTGCGCGCAGCGCTTCGTTGCCCTTGGCGACGCCGATACCGCAAAAATAGATATCGACGGGCGTCGGGACCGTCTTCCATGTTACCTTGTGCGTCTTCGTGTGCTCTGTCAGGAAGTCGAGGACATCGACCATGCCGTCGGCACGATCCTGCGCGATCGCGCGCACCGCGTCGGGGTAGTTGTCGAGCAGTAGGACCTGCGCCTTCGGCAGCTTCTCGGAGATAAATTTGACAGGCGTCGTCCCGCGCACCTGGACCAACCTCACCTTCGGATCATCGAGCTCCTTCCAGTCCTTCCAGCCCATTTTCTGGGTTGTCAGCACCCCCATCACCTCGGTGTAAACGGGAATGGTGTAGTCGATCACCTTGGCGCGTTCTGGGGTCCATGTCATGGCGCCCATCACCATGTCGATCTTGCCGCTGTTGACGAATGGAATGCGGTCGGGTGAGCCTACTTGCACGATTTCCAGGGCGAGTCCCATCCTCGCGGCCATTGCCCTCGCGATGTCAACGTCGACGCCGTCGATTTCGTTCTTGGCGTTGAAGACGCCCAGCGGCGGTAGGGTGGGGTTCACACCGACGACGAGCTTCTTACTGGCAATGATCTCTGCGAGTGTGCGCGCCGAAGCCAGATTGGACCAGCCAGCCAACCCCAACATCAGGGCGATTGAGCTGGCCTTCATGAAGGATCGGCGGTTGGCATTTTTGAACGACTTCATCGAAAACTCCTTTAGGTTGAAAGTGCAATGGGAATGCTGAGTGAGAAGACCTTTAACCCGCGCTCCACAATGATTGGTGGATATCAGATTTTTTTAGAAATATAAATTTCGTATATTTAATGTATACAGTAAAATCGTTCTCGTCAACTTTAATTGATGCACGAACCCTGGCGAACCGAAAGCTACTTTTTTTAGGGTTATTTTTATGGCGAACTCCTTTTCGGGTGCCGATGCTTCACTGCGGACCGATAGGGCCGTACGGCGCGGCCCGGCGCTGCAATTCACGGTAGATGACCAACCAGTTGATGCTTTTGCCGGCGAGAGCGTTGCCGCGGCATTGTTTGCTGTAGGCCGTCGTGAATTGCGCCAAAGTCCACGCGATAGTGCCCCTCGAGGCATGTTTTGCATGATGGGCTCATGCCAGGAGTGTTTGGTCTGGGTCGGGCAGCGTCAGGTGCCAGCCTGCCAGGTCCCAGTGACAGCGGGCCTTGCTGTACAAACCCTCTCTTTTAGGCGTCAGCATCTTGATTAATCCAGCAGACACTTCAGCTTTGCGCAAGATTGATTTGCTGGTAATGGGCGCAGGACCGGCAGGCGCTCGTGCAGCGCTGCGTGCGAAGGCTAGCGGGCTGAGCGTTGTACTTGTTGATGAAAATAATGACGCGGGCGGTCAGGTTTGGCGGCCCTTGCCTGATGGCTTTGGCCGCTTGCCCGGAATCGTTGCGCCAGTCGAAGCGCGTGATGGAGATGCCTTGCGCCATGAGCTGCGCCAGGCGGGTGTTCTTTGTCTCTTTGGGCACAAGGTGTGGAATGTGGGCAGTAATCTGCGCACAGATGTGATCAGCCCAGAGGGGTCAGTCAGTTGGTTGCCCAGCGCATTGCTTGTAGCCACCGGTACTACCGAGCGGGTCATCCCTTTTGCCGGTTGGACAGCCCCCGGAGTCATGGGCCTTGCGGCTGCAACCATTTTGTTGAAGTCACAGAACATGCTGCCCGGACGTCGCACACTGGTTGTAGGCTGCGGGCCACTGCTTCTAGCGGTTGCCAATGGAATTTTGAAAGCGGGTGGAGAGGTTGCTGCCGTCATAGATTTGGCCAGCCGGATGGACTGGCTGCGCACCCTCTCAGCCCTCAAGGCTAGGCCCGACTTGCTGTGGCAGGGGATGCGTTGGCAGGCTAACTTACGCCTGGCGGGCGTGCCTATGCTTTACCGCCATGGTATCGAATCGGTTGTCACTACGCAGGCGGGTTTCGATGCACGCATCCGGCCTGTTGACGCTAGCGGTGCGCCTGTGGACGGGGCAGGGCGGGTTTTCAGCGTTGATGCCGTAACGGTGGGTCATGGTTTGGTGCCAGGCACCGATGTAACTCGCCTTTTGCGTGCGCGGCACTACTACTCAGCTGATATTGGTGGATGGGTTGCCGAGTCCGATGAGATGGGTAGAACGTCTGTACCGGGCTTGTTTGTGGCCGGCGATGGTGCGGGTGTGGCCGGGGCTGCTGCTGCTGGTGCGCATGGGGAGTTGGCGGCTTTGGCTTGTGCGCATGACTTGGGGCGCGTGAGCCAGAAGCAATATGCCCTTGAGCGCACTGGTTTGCTTGCAAAGAGGCGGCAACCGGCGCGCTTCGGTCGTGCTATGGCCGGCTTGATGGCCTTGCGCGAAGGTGCGGTCGCTGCGATCAAGCCTGAAACCGTTGTGTGTCGATGTGAGGACGTTACTCGGGCCGAAATTGACGCTGCCGCGCAAGAGGGTGCCTGCGATTTAAATCAGCTCAAAGCTTGGACTCGGTGTGGTATGGGCCCTTGCCAGGGACGCACCTGCGGCGATGTGGCTGGTGCCTTGCTTGCTCTCAATATTGGTAGCCGGGAGTCTGTCGGTTACTTTACAGGCAGGGCTCCACTGCGGCCTGTCTCTCTGGCCGAAGTGGCGGGTCAATACACCTACGCTGACATTCCGATTCCAAAGGCGGCGCCGCTTTGACCGCTATTGCCACTCATTTGGGTTCTACGCTGGCTTATGACGCGCTGGTTATTGGCGGTGGGGTTATGGGTTGCTCGACAGCTTTGCATCTAGCGCGAGGTGGTATGCGGGTCGCGCTTGTTGACCGTGGTGCGCTTTGCCGAGAGGCTTCAGGCGTCAATGCGGGCACACTGACGCTGCACATGACCCGGGCTGCGCTTGTTCCCTATGCTATGCGCGCATGGCAGATGTGGATGGATTCAGACAAGTGGCTGGGTATGGGCGTCCTTGCAACGCAGGCCCCAGGTCTGACGCTGGCCTTCACGCCGGGAGAGTGTGAATTGTTGACGCTGCGTGCCCAGGCGCGACGCGAACAAGGCGCGCCGATTGAAATCATCTCACCTGAACGCGCACGCCAGATTGAGCCGGGCCTTCATCCTGGCTTGCTCATGGCTGGCTATTGCGAGATTGACGGATATGCCAGTGCCTATCTCACAGGCCGTGCAATGGCATATGCGCTCAAAAATGCCGGCGTTGATATTTTTGAAAACTGCCCGGCCGAGTCGATTGATTCAGGCGATAGCGGTCACGTAATTCACTTCGCGGGCTCGCAGGCACCGCTTAGGGCGCGCCGCATTGTTTTAGCGGGCGGTGTATGGATCGAGAACATGCTGGCCATGCTCGGCGTTCAGATTCCGATCAAGGTGTTGATAAACCAGTTGATCATTACTGAGAGAACTCGCCCTGTGATGCGTTCGGTTCTCAGCGTGGCCAACGGCTTGTTATCGCTCAAACAGTTTGCCAATGGTACGGTGCTCATCGGTGGCGGATGGCAGGGCGATGGCAACCGAGATGAAGGTGGCATCGAAGCCCGTCCACAAAATCTGGTGGGAAATATGCGCCTGGCTGCCTACGCGGTACCGGCTTTGGTTGAAGCGCGCGTTGCGCGAGTCTGGCTTGGTCTGGAAGCTGAGACTGCAGATGCCCTACCCATCATTGGGGATGTTCCGGGAGTCGCTAACGCGTATGTGGTCGGTAGTGCCCATTCAGGCTACACAAGCGGCCCTTTCATGGGTCGGATCATGGCTCAACACATGCTGGGTCAGACCCCTGACTTGCCCACTTTCAATCCTGCCCGTCTCATGGGCATGCCAATGCCTGTTGCTTAAGGCTCTCAAATATATGACTTCCGAACGACAAAACCCCTTTAACGGCATTTATGCCGCCACACTCTGCCCGTTGCTTGAGGATGGTCGAATCGATGAGGTCACTCTGTCCCGTCACTTGGCGGCCTGTGCATTTGTGCCCGGGATGAAGGGGCTGCTTATTAATGGTCACGCAGGTGAAAATTTCATGCTGTCGCGCCAAGAAAAACGCCGCGTGAGCGATATTGCCCGCGAAGTCTGCGGTACCCGGGCCACCATCGTCTGTGGAGTCAACGCTGAGGACAGCCGCGAAGCCCAGAGCCATGTTGATGATGCCAAAGCGGCTGGTGCAGATGCCGTTCTAGTGTTCCCACCGTTTTCATGGGCCTTGTCGCAGGACGAGCGCATGGCCATCACTCATCATGAGATCGCCAACGCGCGAGCGCAAATGCCTGTGATGCTCTATCAGGCAGGGGTGAATGCCGGGACCATGGCCTATCGCCCCCAGGTGCTCGAAAAGCTCGCGCAAATGCCGCACGTGGTGGGCATCAAGGAGGGCAGCTGGGAGACGGCAGCCTATGAAGCACACCGATTGATTGTGCGTCGCGTGGCTCCTCACGTTGCAATGATGGCCTCAGGTGACGAGCACCTGTTCACCTGCATGGCGGTTGGCAGTGACGGCAGTCTGGTTAGCCTAGCTGCAATTGTTCCTGAGCTGGTGATCGCCCTGGATGTCGCCGTCAAACGCAAAGACCTCGACGAGGCCCGGCGCCTTAATGCTCGGATCTATCCCTTAGCTAAAGCCATTTATGGAACTGCCCCGGGCGGCTATGCCAATGCTCGCCTGAAGGCCTGCCTCAAGCTGCTCGGGCGCTTTCCGAGTGATGCCATGCGCCCCCCCATTGGGCCCTTGCCCAAAGAAGAAATTGCCACACTTGAGCGTGCCTTGTCTGAGGCTGGCGCTTGAGATGAAAACCTGGAGGAAAAATTCATGACGCGCAAGATCATTCGAAACGGCCACATTGTCACGGCTGTAGACGACTATTTCGCCGACATTCTTATTGTGGACGGTCAGATCGACGCCATCGGGCGTAACCTCGTCGCTGGTGCTGATACGAGTGTGATTGATGCCAAGGGATTGCTTGTGCTGCCCGGGGGTGTCGATTGCCATACTCACATGGATAACACCTTTGGGGACTCCACAACCTGCGACAGCTTTGAGTCGGGCACGCGGTCAGCCGCTTTTGGTGGGACTACAACCATTGTTGACTTCGCTTTTCAGCGCCAGGGTGTCGGTGTTTTAGAGGCTATTGAACGAGCCCGTACCAAAGGCGCTGCGGGCGCCTGCATCGACTATGGATTTCACGTTATCGTGACAGGTGTTGACGCACAGGTTCTGGCTGACATGCAGCATGCTATTCGGCATGAAGGCATTTCGAGTTTCAAAATGTTCATGGCCTACCCGGGTTCGGTGATGGTTGATGATGCGGCGATCTTTCAGGCAATGCGCATGGTGGGGCAGCACGGCGGCATGATTGCCTTGCATGCCGAGAACGGCACCATCATCGATCTACTCATCAAGGAAGCCTTGGCCCAAGGTCACACGGCACCCAAATACCATGCGCTCACCCGACCGGCAATCATGGAGGGCGAAGCCACCCACCGCGGCATCAAGCTGGCTGAACTCGCACAGGCACCGGTTTACTTTGTGCATCTTTCAGCGAAAGAAGCCTTGAAGCATGTGGTGGAAGCCCGCGATCTGGGCGTGCCTGTTTTTGCTGAAACATGCCCCCACTATCTTTTCTTTGACGACAGTGTTTATGACAATGAAGACTTTGACCTAGCGCGTTATGTCATGAGCCCACCATTGCGATCCAAAGATTCACAGAACGCTTTGTGGACGGCTTTGCGTACAGATGATTTGCAGTTGGTTTCCACCGATCACTGCCCGTTCTGTATGAAAGAAGGGCACCTCGGGCGTGTGAACCAAAAGCCTCTGGGTCGCAATGACTTTTCCAAAATACCCAATGGTGTTCCCGGTGTCGAAACACGCATGGCAACGCTGTATGACGGCGGCGTGCGCGGTGGCCGGATTTCCCTAAACCGATTCGTTGAGTTGACCAGCACGGCCCCGGCCAAGCTTTTTGGGTTGTTTCCCCAGAAGGGAACTATCGCGGTCGGCAGTGACGCCGATATTGTTTTGTTCGATCCCGGCGAGCAGCATGTGATTTCGGCCAAGAATCAACATAGCAATTGCGATTTCACGCTGTTTGAAGGTAAGAGAGTAACCGGAAAGGTGAGGCAAGTGATGCTGCGCGGTGAACTGATTGTCGATTCCGACCAATGGCTGGGCGAGGCCGGTGGCGGGCGCTTTGTGTCCAGGGGTGAGTCCGGCGGTTGGTGAGCGCAAGTGCCGACCTATGACTACGCCTGCCCGAATTGCGGCACCTTTGCTGCTCGCCAGTCCATGGCCTTGTATGACCAGCCTTTGCCATGCCCGAATTGCACCACTCTTTCTCCGCGTGGTCTTAGCGTTCCTTTGTCGCTAAGCATAGGACGGCTTGTAACCTCATCGCGCTTTGCTGCCGACACCTCAAATTCGGTAGACATCGATGGGGGTTATAAACGTCTTAGACATCCAAGGGCTTGTGCGTGTTGTCACTAGAGGGTGAATATTTAGAGGACAGGTTGTAGCTTTACGCTCAATTGATCCCAATCAAGGGTTCGAATATTCTGTAGAAAATCCAGCTGAATTCGGTTGCCCATATCAGCTTCTGAAAGTAAATTTGCTGCTGTGCAGATTGAACTTTTCAAGCCATGAGTGACAGTGAATTTGAAATTGTTAAAGCAATTCCAAATCCAGTCTTGCGGCGGTTAGTTCGTGTAAAGGGTGTTGAATTTGATGAAGCTTTTGTTGCTGAGTTGATTGGCAACTACTTCAATC
>JAIPDC010000189.1 GCA_021737865.1 Rhodoferax sp. | reverse complement strand
TAGAAGACCCAACCGTCTGGAACGACCCCAAACGCGCCCAGGAGCTGGGCAAAGAGAAGAAAGCACTCGACGGCGTGGTGCTCACCATCACCGATCTGGAAAGTGAACTCTCCGACAACCTCGAACTGTTCGAGATGTCAAAAGAAGACGGCGACGAGGCCGGCCTGATCACCATCGAAGGCGAGACCGCCAAGCTGGCTGCGATCATTGAGGGGCTGGAATTCCGGCGCATGTTCAACAACCCGGCCGACCCGCTGAACTGCTTTTTGGACATCCAGTCCGGCGCGGGCGGCACCGAGGCCTGCGACTGGGCCAGCATGCTGCTGCGCCAGTACCTCAAGTACGCCGAGCGCAAGGGCTTCAAGACCATCATTGAAGATGAAACCGCGGGCGACACGGCAGGCATCAAGGGCGCCACGATCAAGATCGAGGGCGAATATGCTTTCGGCCTGCTGCGCACCGAGACCGGGGTGCACCGCCTGGTGCGCAAATCGCCGTTTGACTCGTCAGGCGGACGCCACACCAGCTTTGCCAGCGTGTTTGTCTACCCGGAAATTGATGACTCGATCGAAATCAACATCAACCCCAGCGATGTGCGGGTCGACACCTTTCGCGCCAGCGGCGCAGGTGGCCAGCACATCAACAAGACCGACTCGGCCGTGCGCCTGACCCACCTGCCCACCGGCATTGTGGTGCAGTGCCAGGACGGGCGCAGCCAGCACGGCAACCGGGATGTGGCCTGGAAGCGCTTGCGCTCCAAGCTCTATGACTTTGAAATGCGCAAGCAGCAGGAAGAACAGCAGAAGCTCGAAGACACCAAGACCGATGTCGGCTGGGGTCACCAGATTCGCAGCTATGTGCTGGACAACAGCCGCATCAAAGACCTGCGCACCAACGTCGAAGTCTCAGCCACGCAAAAAGTGCTGGACGGCGACCTCGACGTATTTATTGAAGCTTCACTGAAGCAAGGAGTTTGAACATGACCCGAGAAGACACTGCCAAAGTGATCCACCGCGCTGACTACACAGCGCCCGCCTTTCTGATCGAAACCGTTGAGCTGACCTTTGACCTGGACCCGGCCAAGACCCGCGTCCTGAACAAGATGACGCTGCGCCGCAACCCTGACGTTGCCGCCCAGGCGCTCAAACTGGACGGCGAGGAGCTGAACCTGGCCCGTGTGCTGGTCAACGGCTTGGGCACCTCCTTCAAGATGGAGGGCGAATGCCTGGTGCTGGAGAATCTGCCGGAGGGCAATGAGCCCTTTGCGCTGGAGATTTTCACCACCTGCGCCCCGGCCAAAAACACCAAGCTGATGGGCTTGTACGTCAGCAATGACTCCTTCTTCACCCAGTGCGAGGCCGAGGGTTTCCGCCGCATCACCTACTTCCTGGACCGCCCGGACGTGATGACCAGCTACACGGTGACCCTGCGTGCCGACAAGGCCAAGTACCCGGTGCTGCTCTCCAACGGCAACCTGGTGGAAGAAGGCCTGCTCGAGGACGGCCGCCACTTCGCCAAGTGGGTGGACCCGCACAAGAAGCCCAGCTACCTGTTCGCCCTGGTGGCCGGGCAGTTGGTGGCGCGTGAGCAACGCATCACCTCACGCGCCGGCAAGGACCATTTGCTGCAGGTGTTTGTGCGCCCGGGGGACCTGGACAAGACCGAGCACGCCATGAACTCCCTGATGGCTTCGGTGGCTTGGGACGAAGCCCGCTTTGGGTTGCCGCTGGACCTGGAACGCTTCATGATTGTGGCCACCAGCGACTTCAACATGGGCGCCATGGAGAACAAGGGCCTGAACATCTTCAACACCAAGTACGTGCTGGCGAATCAGGCCACCGCAACCGATGTCGACTACGCCAACATCGAGAGCGTGGTCGGTCATGAATATTTCCACAATTGGACCGGCAACCGCATCACCTGCCGCGACTGGTTTCAGCTGAGCCTGAAGGAAGGCCTGACCGTTTTCCGCGACCAGGAATTCAGCATGGACCTGTGCACCGATGCGTCAAGCCGGGCCGTCAAACGCATTGAAGACGTGCGTGTGCTGCGCACCGCCCAGTTCCCCGAAGATGCCGGCCCCATGGCCCACCCGGTGCGCCCGGACAGCTACATCGAGATCAACAACTTCTACACCGTCACCATTTACGAAAAAGGTGCCGAGGTGGTGCGCATGATGCAGACTTTGGTGGGCCGTGAAGGCTTTGCCCGCGGCATGAAGCTCTACTTTGAACGCTTTGACGGTCAGGCCGTCACCTGCGACGACTTCGCGCAGAGCATGGCCGACGCCAACCCTGACTCCAGCCTGGCCCACCTGCTGCCGCAGTTCAAGCTCTGGTACAGCCAGGCGGGCACGCCGCGTCTGGGTGCATCCGGTCGTTATGACGCCGCAGCGCAAACCTATACGCTGGACTTCACGCAAGCTTGCGCCCCCACCGCCGGCCAATCCGACAAGGCGCCGTTTGTCATTCCTGTCCTGATGGGTCTGGTGGGGAGCGCCAGTGGGGCTGCGTTGCCACTGACCGTGCAAGGCAGCGGCGACGCGCCAGCCAGCAACCACCTGTTTGTAATGACCGGCCAGGCTGCCAGCATCACCTTCACCGGTGTCATCGAAGAACCCGTGCCCTCCATCCTGCGCGGCTTCTCGGCCCCGGTGGTGCTGGACTTTGACTACACCGACGCGCAGCTCCTCACCCTGCTAGCCAACGACCCCGACGCGTTCAACCGCTGGGAAGCCGGGCAACGTCTGGCACTGCGCAGCGCTATTCATTCAATAGCTGCCCAGGCAAGCTCCACGGGGGCTGGTGGCCTAAATGATGCGTATATTGATGCCATGCGCAGCGTCCTGCACTCACCCCAGCTTGACGCCGCCTTCAAGGAGCTGGTGCTGACCTTGCCGTCAGAGACCTATATCGCCGAGCAGCTCGACGTCGTCGACCCACAGCGCATCCATGCGGTGCGCGAGTCCATGCGCCTGCAACTTGCCGTGGCTCTGCAAGCTGACTGGCAATGGGCGTTTGCCACGCACCAGGAGACCGGCGCCTACCGACCGGATGCCGCATCCGCCGGACGACGTGCCCTGACAGGCATGGCCCTGTCCAACCTGTGCCTGGCCGCAACCGACACAGGGGACACGGTCTGGCCCGGCAAGGCACTGCAACGCTTCAAGGACGCCGGCAATATGACCGACCGGGCCAATGCCTTGCAAGCCCTGGTGGGCAGCGGCCATGCGTTGGCCGCCCCGGCACTGTCGCGTTTTCACGCGTTATTCAAGAACGAAGAGTTGGTGCTGGACAAATGGTTTGCGATGCAAGCCGGCGCACCCGACCGCGGCGGACAGGTTTTGCCTGCGGTGCGTCAACTCATGGCGCACCCCGACTTCAACATCCGCAACCCCAACCGGGCGCGCAGCGTCATCTTCAGCTACTGCAATGCCAACCCGGGCGGGTTCCACCGCGCCGACGCCGCGGGCTATGTGTACTGGAGCGAGCGCGTGCTCGAACTCGACGGCATCAACCCCCAGGTTGCCGCCCGTCTGGCACGCGCGCTGGACCGCTGGAAGCGCCTGGCCGGGCCTTACCGCAGTGCCGCTTGTGAAGCACTCAAGCGCGTGGCGGCCAAGACCGACCTGAGCAACGATGTGCGCGAGGTCGTTGACCGCGCTCTGGCAGACTGACATACAGCACGGCGGCAAAACCAACCTCTCAACAAGGAAACCTTTTATGGCACCCAAAATTTCTCTGACCCGCTACCTCGTCACCGAGCAGCGCATTGACGGGGCCATCCCCGCCGACCTGCGGCTGCTGCTCGAAGTCGTGGCACGCGCGTGTAAAAGCATCAGCCTGGCGGTCAACAAAGGTGCGCTGGGCGGCGTGCTCGGCGCCACCGAGAGTGAAAACATTCAAGGCGAAGTTCAAAAGAAGCTCGACATCATCGCCAATGAGGTGTTGATCGAAGCCAATGAATGGGGCGGCCACCTGGCGGCCATGGCGTCCGAAGAAATGGAAGGCATCTACCTGGTGCCCAACCGCTATCCGCAGGGCGAGTACCTGCTGCTGTTCGACCCGCTGGACGGCTCGAGCAACATCGATGTCAACGTCAGCATCGGCACCATCTTCAGCGTGCTGAAAAAGCCCGAGGGTGCGGGGGTTTCGGAAGAAGACTTTTTGCAGGCCGGCTCGAAACAGGTAGCGGCCGGCTACTGCGTTTTTGGTCCGCAGACCACGCTGGTTCTGACGGTCGGCAAAGGCGTGGCGATGTTCACGCTGGACCGCGAGCAAGGCTCATTTGTGCTGACCCAGGAGAACATGCGCATACCGGAGGACACCCGAGAATTTGCCGTCAACATGAGCAATATGCGCCATTGGGACACCCCCGTGAAACGTTACATCGATGAATGCCTGGAAGGCAAGGACGGCCCGCGTGGCAAGGATTTCAACATGCGCTGGATCGCCAGCATGGTGGCCGATGTGCACCGCATCCTGACCCGTGGCGGTGTCTTTCTGTACCCGTGGGACAAGCGCGAACCCGACAAGCCAGGCAAGCTGCGCCTGATGTACGAGGCCAACCCGATGGCCTGGCTGATCGAGCAAGCCGGTGGCGCCGCCACCAATTGCCGCCAGCGCATCATGGACCTCCAGCCCACCAAACTGCATGAACGGGTGAGCGTGGTGTTGGGCTCGAAGAATGAGGTGGACCGCGTGACCCGCTACCACCACGAAGCCCAATAATCCACAGCCTGGCCCCGGATATAATTCGCGGTTTAGTGCCGCTTTAGCTCAGTTGGTAGAGCAGCTCCTTCGTAAGGAGAAGGTCAACAGTTCGATTCCGTTAAGCGGCACCAATTGATAGTCAAAAGGCCTCCAAGTAGCGATACTTGGAGGCCTTTGTCGTTGGTGAATCAGACGTCCATGCAACTCGCAGTTTTACAATAATTTTCTTCTCCCAAACGCTGACATGACACGACGATGGGCAATAAAAAAGGAGGCTTCCATGAGCGATCAAAACAAACCACAAACAAATATTGATCCACCCTTGACTGAACTTTTGTTGGCCCTGGTGCCCCTTGACGGCACCACCATTGGCAACACCGCACTCAAGCGAGCGCTTGAAACCAAATTGACCGGCGTTGAAGGTCCAGCTTTCAGTGAAGACGCCTACTGGCAAGCGCACACCGCACTCGTCACGCAAGGTCTGCTGGTCAAGGGCCAAGGGCGCGGCGGCTCGGTGCGCCGCGCTGCCGCGCCAGAGTCACACATAGTGGGTGACTTGGCCGATGGTGCGGATGGCTTTGCCTTGCAAGCTGAAGTTGCCCCGGCCACGGTCGCACAAAGCCCCAAAGTGTCACCCAAGCCAGCCGGTGCAGCGGCCAGTTCGAAAGCGGCCCCAAAACAACGCGCTGTCGCAGTGGATGCCAATGACGCAGCGCAGATCATTGCCTACCGCCATGCCGACAAACGGGTCAACAACCCCGAAGTTGGCATGGTCACGCCCGCCACCGACCCCGAGGCTGGCAAAAACCGCTGGGCCTATGACCCGCATCTGGACCCACCCTTGCAGTTTGACCCGCAGCGCGGCAGCAAACGGCGCTTTGTACCTGACTTTTTGATTCGTCTGGCCAACGGCAAATTGCTGGTGCTGGAAATCAAGGGCGAGGATTCTGATCAAAACCGCTATAAGCGCATGGCACTTGACACCTGGGTGCGTGCCGTGAATTCGGGCGGCGGGTTTGGCACGTGGTGCTGGGATGTAGTGAAAGGCGAACCGTCCAAGGTGCTTGATGTCGTCCTGCACCATGCCTGCCATGCGATGCACAGTGAACCGATTGGAGAAGGCGTTTTAGTGGCTGGACCCAACAAGCCATCAGCCGTTGATCTGAGTAGTGCTGATAGCGATGGAAAATCGGAATGAGCAAAAACAAACCTCCGCAGACTCCCAAGAAAAATGAGGTCTCCATCGTTCGTTCATCAGCGGCCGAGTACCTGACCTTTGTTGCGGCCAGTGGCCAGGGCGGCATCGAGGCGGTGTATGCCGACGAAAACGTCTGGCTCACCCAGAAAATGATGGGGGTGCTTTATGCCGTTGAAACCCAGACCATCAACTACCACCTGAAAAAGGTGTTTGCCGACAGTGAGCTGGAGGAAGATTCAGTTATTCGAAATTTTCGAATAACTGCCGCCGACGGTAAAAGCTACAGCACCAAGCATTACAAGCTCGCGGCCACCATTGCTGTCGGCCACAAAGTAAATTCTGAACGTGCCGTGCAGTTCCGCAAATGGGCGAATACCATCATCGAGTCGTTCACCATCAAGGGCTACGCGATGGATGACGAGCGCCTGAAAAATAGTGGCTCGATCCTCAACAACCAATATTTTGAAGAGCAGTTGCAGCGCATTCGGGAAATCCGGCTGTCCGAGCGCAAGTTTTACCAAAAGATCACCGACATTTACGCCACGTCGATTGACTACGATGTCACGGCCCAGGCCACCAAGCGCTTTTTTGCCACCGTCCAAAACAAACTGCACTGGGCCATTCACGGTCAGACCGCAGCGGAAGTTATCTACCAGCGTGCCGATGCCCAAAAAGACCATATGGGCTTGACCACCTGGCAAGATGCACCCAAGGGGAAAATCCAGAAATTCGACGTGGTGGTCGCCAAGAACTACCTGACTGAAAACGAGATCGCGCAATTGCAACGGCTGGTGTCGGCGTATCTGGACGTGGCCGAGAGCATGGCGCTGCGGCAGATCCCAATGACGATGCAGGATTGGGAGTCTCGCCTGAACCGGTTCATCGAAGCGACAGACCGGGAAATTTTGCAGGATGCCGGAAAAGTCAGTGCCGAGATCGCCCGGAGCTTTGCCGAAAGCGAGTTCGAGAAATACCGCATCATTCAGGACCGGTTGTTTGAGAGCGACTTTGACAGGCTGATCATGCAGATCTCCGGTGAGCGAGATCCGGGCAGCAAGGAGGAATAGCAATGCCTACAAAGAAAGCCGCCCCTTCATGGAGTGACGTTAAGGTCAGACTCACCGATTTCGACCGCGCTGGCTTACTCGGGCTGTTGCAAGACCTGTACGCTGCCAACAAAGATAACCAAACCTTTCTGCACACCCGCCTTAGTCTGGGCGATGACGTGCTCAAGCCGTACAAAGCCAGCATCGACCGCTGGCTCTGGCCCAATGTGATCAAGAATCAAGACACTTCGGTCGCCAAAGCCAAAAAAACCATCACCGATTACAAAAAAGCTATTGGTCAGGCTGAAGGATTGGCCGAACTAATGGTGTTCTATTGCGAGCGGGCAGCCGGATTCAGCATGGAGGTCGGTCTGCAGGATGAGGGCTACTTCGATGCGCTGGTTCGGATGTTCGAGCAGGCCTTAAAAATCATCGCCGGTTTGGCCGATGCGCTACGCCCACCGTTATGGGACAGGCTGGACGCTGTGCGCCGCACCAGCCACAACTTTGGCTATGGCGTTGGTGACGACATGGACGACCTGCTTGCCGAGTACGATGCCGATGATTGAACGCGATCAGGTAGCTGCGTTGCATGCCGAAAACGCACGCCTGATAGCGGTGTTGGAAGCGCATGGCATTGACTGGCGATTGCCGCCGGAACCCATTCCCGTCAAGGCCACTCCGGTGGAATCGTCCCTGTCGAAGCCACAGAAGGTTGCGTTGTTTCGTGGTCTCTTCAGCGGCCGAACCGACGTTTTTCCGGAGCGGTGGGAAAACAAATCCAAAGGTAAATCGGGCTATTCACCAACGTGCGCCAACCTTTGGGTTGCCGGACTATGCAACAAGATGAACATCAAATGTTCTGATTGCTGTAACCGAAAGCTTGT
>JAIPDC010000188.1 GCA_021737865.1 Rhodoferax sp. | reverse complement strand
AGGCACAGCACCTGTGACCTGGGGCTCATGCTGCGCAGCACTTCACCGGCCCCTGCCAACTGCCGATGCGACGAGCTGAGGTGTTCATACCGCTGCTCCAGATCGCGGTGCAGTCCAACCAGCACCTGAAAGTCCTTTGCGTATTGCTCGAGTTGGCAATCCATTGCGTTCATTTGAGTTTCTCCTGCAACCAGTTCACCACCTGTAAGGGGCTGAAGGGCTTGATGAAATAGGCGTCGGCCCCCATTTCATGGGCCAGCCGATAGTCATCGGCAAGCCCCCGGGCGGTGACCATTGCGACGTGGATATGCTTGGTGGCGAGGTTGGTCTTGATGTCGGCAAGAACCGCAAGCCCGTCAATCTGGCCCGGCATCATGATGTCAAGCAGAACCGCCTGTGGCTGGTGCTGGCGCACAGCCTCCAGCGCGCTGGTCCCATCCGCGGCAGCGATGATGTCGTAGTCTGCGCCCAGGGTCATCGTCAGCAAGCGCCTGAGGTCGGGCTGGTCGTCAACGATGAGGATTTTTTTGTTCATAGGGTCACCTCACAAGTTCGCCATGTCACCAAGCGCGTCCTGACCGGCTGTAGGCGAGTGCAATAGTTTCGAAAGCATTTCCAGCTCCTGTGCCGAAGTCTTTGTCACCACGGGGTGGCGTGCCAGCAGGAAAGCAATGTCCTTGGCATATTTGTCCATTTGCATGGCCATTGGGCAGACGCTGCAGGCGGTCGGGCTACCGGCATTTGACGGTGCGCTGAGGGGAAACGTGGCCACAAAAGACTCGATGCCCGTCACGCCGTCTTTGACACGCTGGCCTTCAGTGAGCGTCAATTGCCCACCATGCATTTCAACAACACGGTGGCATATTTGCCGACCAATGTCGGCATCCAACTGGAGTGCCACGTCCGAGTGGGCTGCGGGGGCTTTGCGACCCGCTATACCGCGGTCCGGTGCGCTGGAAAAGTGACTGCCAAGAACGATGTAGGCACCGCTGAGACTGAGTCGCATCTCGACCGTGCTGTGGGCCGGCGCCGATTCGGCGATGGCAGCCATCAGTGTGCGGATGCCGGTCTCAAGCCATGCCGCGTCGCCGTAGATGAAGCTGTTTAGTTCGCTCTCGCTTTGGACCTGGGGGTTGATAAAGAAGCGGCATGGGTCCCGCGGCATTTCGTCCACCAGCTGCTTGGTCAGTTTCCACAAGGACACTCGCTCACCCATCTGGAAGGCATCGGCCTGGTGCAGGCGGGAAAGCCGGTCAAAGGCGATAAGCAGTCGGCTCAGACGGCTCGATTGCTCCATCAGCCTGATGCCGGCCGTGGTGCCGTCGCTTCCGGCACCTGACAGCGTATCCCTCAAGTGGGTGAGTTCGTGGCGGGTCTGCGACCCCATCAGTCTGAAAAAGTCGCTGCCATTCGCCGCTGGCGAGGGTGTTTCCGGCGCATCACCAGTGTTTGGAATAAAGAGGGCATAACCCTTCGCCCCGGCCGTGCACAGGTAGGCCGGGCAGCTTTTGGGAACCGGGTCCGCTGCAGCGGACAGCTCAATCTGGAGCGGCGCCTGGAGTATGCCGCTGGGGATTTGCGCCATTTGCTGGCGCAGTTGCTGTCTTGCATCGATGGCGTATTGAATCCAGGGCATGGCGGCGCGGTTGAAGTCGGTTACCTGGCCGTTGGGGCTGAGGTGAATAACCCCTTCGGCAAGGTTCTCCTGCAACCGCATGTCCAGGCCCAGATTCATACACCCGCCTGGTCTGTGGCCCCGCACTTGGCTGCGCTGATTTTTTGGGCAATTGCCATCAGGCGGCCAAATGGCACCGGCTTTGGCAGCACCACCACGCCGAATGGGATGCCACCGAGGTCGTGAATTCGGTCCTCTTCGAGTCCGGTGACCACCACGGTGGTCACTCCGGCCTGCCACAGGGTCTCCTTGAGGACCTTCATCCCATTGATTCCCGGAATGTTCAAATCCAGAACCAAGAGGTCGGGTTGCATGCGGCGCATCGTGAACATGGCGTCGATGCCATTGTTCACAAACGCAGCGTCGAGCAGCACCGGCCACGCTGACAGCACCGTCTGGTAGAGACGCAGCATCGCCGCATCGTCTTCCACAACCAGCACTTTGAGCGGTCTTGCACTCACCGGACTGCTAACACGGGTGGATTGTGTGTTCTGCGGGATGGTGGAATGGTTCATAGTCTGTGCGATGTTGCATTTTGTTAAATATAGCCACATTTCAGCATAAATGTGGGTTTATTTTCATTTAATTGTTTTGATCGCCCATTTGTGCCCACCAGGGCGTCGTTTCACCGGACGCACAGCGGCTCGCGCGCCCAAAACTCCCTGCGGCGGGGTGCTACTGGCCGATTTGTTGCAGCAAATACAGGCGCTGGTAGATGCCCTGGTCCAGGGCCATCAGCTCGTCGTGCGTGCCCTGCTCACCAATACGCCCGTGGTTGAGCACGACGATGCAATCGGCCGCGCGGATGGTGGACAACCGATGGGCAATGGCCACCACGGTCACCCGGGTGCGCAACTCCGACAGGGCAACTTGGACAATTTGCTCGGTCTCGGAATCGATGTGGGCCGTGGCCTCGTCCAGAAACAGGATGCGGGGCTGACCCGCCAACGCGCGCGCAATCGCAATGAGCTGCTTTTGCCCGACCGACAGGCGTGCGCCACCCTCGCCCAGCAGGGTGTCATAGCCCTGCTCCAGCTGGACGATGAAGTCATGGCAGTGGGCGGCGCGGGCAGCCGTCTCGACCTGTTCCTGACTCAGATCGCGCCCCATGGCGATGTTGTCGCGCACACTGCTGGCGAGCAGAAACGGGTCTTGCGGAACCAGGCCCACATCGGAGCGGAAGTGCGCGTCACTGAAGCGTGACAACTCCACACCGTCCAGCGTGATGCGCCCGGACTGTGCCTGGTAAAAGCGCAGCAGCAAACTCAGCAGGGTGGACTTGCCGCTGCCGGTGTGGCCCACCAGCCCATAAAAGCCGCCGGCCGGTATGTCGAGCGTGAGGTCATGCAACACAACAGTGGCGGGATCGTAGCCAAAGCGCAACTGCTCCATGCGAATGGCACCAAAGCCGATGCGCTCGGGTCCGGTCACGGCAGAGGGCCGTCTTTCCTGCAACAACGCGTCCACCCGCGCCGCGGCAACCACGGCCTGCTGCAACTGGCCAAACTGCAGGGTGATCTGGATCAGCGGGTCCACCACGCGGCCGATGTAGCTGACAAATGCATACAACACACCAATCTCCAGCGCGCTGAGGGCGCGCTGGCCGAAGCTGTGTATCACCACCACCAGCAACACGACATTGATCAAATCGAGCATGGGGCGCAGCAGCCAGGCATTGACCCGCATCTCGGCCATACGGGCGTTCAGGTGCTGGCCGTTGGTCTTGTCAAAACGGTCGCGAAAACGCCGCTGGGCATTGCTCGCCTGTAGCACGGCCATGCCGGCAATGGACTCGGACATCTGGGCGTTGATGTCACTGCGCTTCTGGCGCGCACGCGCCACCGCAGGCGCACTCCAGCGTTGGTAAAACCAGACGATGACCACCACAGCGGGCAGCAGCGTCAGCACGATCAACATCAAGTGCCAGTCCAGCCAGGCCATGGCGCCCAGCGCACCCAGCACCACGATGCTGCTGTCCAGCATGACAAACAGCACCTGAACATACAGGCTCTTCACCTGCTCGGTGTCGTTGGTCACACGGCTGACCAGCTGGCCCGTGATGGCCTTGTCGAAAAAGGACATGGGCAGGCGCAGCACATGGCCGTAGACCTCTTCGCGCAGGCGGCGCACCGAGCGCATGGCCACCCCCGCCAGGCGTGTGAGTTGCACATACCGCACCATGCTGGCCACGCAGCCGGCCAGCACCATGGCGCCCAGCAGCAGACCCATGTCCTGCAAGTCCATGCGCTGGGGCAGCAGGTATTGGTCAATAAAGTATTTGCCGAGCAGGGGACCCAGCGCTTCCAGCAGTGCCGCAATGATCAGCCAGGCGCTGCCCAGCAGCAGGTGCCGGCGCTCCGGTGCGGCTGCATGCAGCAGCAGTGCAATGGCGCGGCGGGTGCTGCCCTGTTGGGCCGCGGGTGGGGTCTTGTGCACAGCGGCGGCTTGCGGTTCGGTGTCAGGCTGCATCCAGACTGGCCTCCAACTGCTGATAGCGCCACTGGGCAGCGTACCAGCCATTCAGTTCCAGCAAACTGGCGTGGTCGCCCTGCTCGCTGACCCGTCCGTCTTTGAGCACGAGGATGTGATCGGCATCCATCACCGCGCTCAAACGGTGGCTGACGATCAGTGCCGTGCGCCCCATGCGTGCAGTGCGCAGGTGGTGCAGGATGTCGGTTTCAGTCTGCGTGTCCACGGCCGACAGCGCGTCGTCCAACAACAGCAGCGGCGCATCGGTCAGCATGGCACGGGCAATGGCAACACGCTGGCGCTGTCCCCCTGACAGGGCAATACCTTTTTCGCCCACTGGCGTGTCGTAACCCTGCGGCATGCGATCGATATCGTCGTGAATCGACGCCAGACGCGCTGCCTGCTCGATCTCGGCGCGTGTGGCACCGGCTTTGGCCAGGGCAATGTTGTCGGCAATCGAGGCCGAGAACAAAAAGGGCTCCTGCGGCACCCAGCTGATGGCGCGGTTCAGCGCGTCGAGCCGGTAGTCCTGCAGGGCTTTTCCACCCCAGGCAGCATGGCCGGACTGCGCCGCGTACTGGCGCAGAATCAGACGCAACACCGTCGACTTGCCCGCTCCGGTGGGGCCCACCAGGCCCAGCGTGTGGCCCTCGGGCAACACCAGACTCAAACCCGACAAGGCCAAGGCCTGGTGGCCGGGGTAGGAGAACGTAATGCCATCAAACACCAGCGCACCCGGCAATACCGCGTCCAGCGCGCCGTGGTCATCGACCGTCAAGGGGGCATCCAGCGTGGGCTGCAAACGGCCCCAGGCGGCCCGCCCGCGCTCCATCAGGGCCAACACCCAGCCGGCGGCAAACATGGGCCAGATCAGCTGCCCCAGATACATGCTGAAGGCCGTCAGCGCACCAATCGTCAACTCCCCGCGCCACACCAGGTAGCCGCCCAGCCCGAGGGTCAATGCGGTGGCGCTGACCAGTGTGATGCCCACCGCGGGCTCAAAGGCCGCCTCCCAGCGCTGGGCGCGCAGGCTGGCGCTGGCAGCGGCCTCGGCGAGTTCGGAAAAGCGTGTGGCGCTGCGGTCTTCGAGCCCCAGGGCGCGCAGCGTGCGCACCCCGGTCAGCGTCTCCTGCACATGGTCATTGAGCTTGCCAAAGGCATCCAGAGAATCGCGCGACGCCTGGTGAATGTGGTTGGAGATACGCCAGAACGCCAGCGCCATCAATGGAAACGGCAGCAGGGCTGCAGCGGCCAGGCGGCCGTCCACACCCAGGCTCATCATGGCCACCACCATGATCAGGGTCAGCGTGCCGTCAAAGCCGGCCAGCATGGCTTCGCCGGACGCCATTTCCACCGAGTCAATGTCGTTGGTGGCAAGGGCCATCAGGTCGCCGGTGCGCTTTTGCTGGAAGAAATGCGGCCCCTGCTGGCACAGGCGCGCATACAGCCGTTGGCGCAGTTGCGCGCCCAGGCGGTAGCTGGCCGCAAACAACTGCAGGCGCCAGGCCACACGCAGAAAATAGATCGCAATGCCAGCCAGTACCAGCCAGCCCAGTTGCGCCAGCAAGGCTTCTTCGCCCAGCGTGCCATTCACCAACCCGTCGACCACATGACCCACCTGGCGGGGTATAAAAACCGTGAGCGCGCTGACCGATGCCAGCATCAGGGCTGACAGCAGGTAGGGACGCCAGTTCTGGCGAACATATTGGCTAATCAGTCCGGTCAGGGTCATTGCCAGCATTGTCCACCGGCGCGGGTAAAATTTGATGCATCCATTTGATTGGTTTTCAACATGCTGAACCCCCGCCGCCTTTCCCGCCCGCTTCAACTGTTCGCCGGCCTCTGCGTGGCGCTGTTCGTAGTCCCGGCGGGTGCCCAGACCGGCCCGGTGGCGACCGACCAGCGCGTCATGCAAATTGTGGACTCCCGCTGCATACTGTGCCACGGCCGCGATGGTGAAAGCGCCAGCGCCGTCTACCCGCGACTGGCCGCCCAGCACCCCGACTATCTGCGCAAACAGCTGCAGGATTTTCGTGATGGGCGGCGCAAGAGCGACACCATGAGCGAAATGGTGAAGGACCTGAAGGACGAGGAATTTGCCGGCTTGGCGGCATGGTTCAGCACCCGCAAGCCGGCGTTCCGCCAAACCACCGATGCGGACCTGGCAGCTGTCGGCAAATATCTATTCACCCGGGGCAACACCTATTCTGGCGTGCCGCCATGCGCCTCATGCCATGGTCCCGATGGCCACGGTACGCACCAACTGCCACGCCTGGCCGGCCAGCATCCGACCTATCTGGAAGTGCAGCTCAAGGAATTCGGCAAGCGCGAGCGCTCCAACGACAACGCCGTCATGCACAGCGTGGCATCCAAGCTGACCGAACTGGAGACGCGCGCCGTGTCGGTCTACATTGGCGGGCTGCAATAGCGCAACACGTGCCAAAACGTGCCAGCACATGGCGGCCATGCCGACGTGCGGCCGTGTAAACTGTTTACATGTGCCAACTCCTTGGAATGAACAGCCACCTGCCGGCCAGCTTGACGCTGAGTTTTTCCGGGTTCTCACAGCGCGGTGGCTGCACCGACCACCACGCCGACGGCTGGGGCATCGCCTTTTTTGAGAGCGAAGGCAACAAGCCCGGAAAGGCTGCACGCTACTTTGTCGACAAGGAAGGTGCCGCCACGTCACCGATTGCGAAGATGCTGCGCACCTACCCGATCAAGAGCCACAACGTGGTGGCCCATGTGCGCAAAGCCACGGTCGGTGAAGTCCGGCTGGAAAACTGCCACCCCTTCGTGCGCGAACTGTGGGGGCGCTATTGGGTGTTTGCCCACAACGGTGACCTGAAAGACTTTCACCCTGCGCTGCACGGCTCCTTCAAGCCGGTGGGCGACACCGACAGCGAGCTGGCATTTTGCTGGCTGCTGCAAGAGCTCAACAAATCACACTCCGGCGTGCCCAGCGTAGAGGAACTCACACGCACCCTGCGCGAACTGGTGCCGCAGATTGCAAAAAGCGGGACATTCAATTTCCTGCTCAGCAACGGCCAGGCGCTGTGGGCCCACGCCAGCACCAAGCTGCACTATGTGCTGCGCCAGCACCCGTTCACAGAAGTGCAGCTAAAGGATGAAGACCTGAGTGTGGACCTGGCAGAACTCAATGGACCGGACGACCGTCTGGCCATTGTGGTCACCGAGCCACTGACCACCAATGAAAACTGGGTCGCCATGGCACCCGGTGAGTTCAAGGTGTTTGTGGACGGCAGCCTGGTGATCTAAGCCTGCGCGGCCGCAGCGGCCGATTCGAGCGCATCGACAAACATCGCGGCCACATCAAACCCGGTCTGGTTGGCAATTTCCTGAAAACAGGTCGGACTGGTGACGTTGATTTCGGTCAGGCTGTCGCCAATCACGTCCAACCCCACCAGCAGCAATCCGCGCGCGGCCAGAATCGGGCCCAGCGCCTCGGCAATAGCGCGGTCCGAGTCGCTCAAAGGCTGCGCCACCCCTTTGCCACCAACCGCCAAATTGCCCCGCACTTCACCGCCCTGCGGGATGCGCGCCAGACAAAAAGGCACGGGTTTGCCGCCGATGACCAGCACGCGCTTGTCGCCATCCACAATGGCAGGCAAAAACTTCTGCACCATCACAGTCTGCGCACCGTCCTTGTTCAAGGTTTCGATAATGCCGCCCAGATTCAGCCCGTCCTGGCGGACCCGGAAG
>JAIPDC010000187.1 GCA_021737865.1 Rhodoferax sp. | reverse complement strand
AGCACCACATCTTTTTCGCGCGTGCCGCCGGGGCCAACGGCCCCTGGGTCTTCGCCGCCGTGGCCGGGATCGAGGGCGATGATGATCAGACGGTCGGTGGCTGCAGATAATGGTTCATTTTGACTGCTAGCCCTCGTGGAATATGCGTAAGGTGCTATTGATTTTATAGCTACCCGTGATGAGTCAGTCACGCCGGGTGCCGAGGCGGGATGCGTTTGTTGCGCAATCAATTCACCCAGCGGGTCGGCAGGTGGTCTTACTGGCGTTGATGATTCCGATGTCGGAGCAATCGCCGCAGCAGACGCGGGAGTGCTGCCCTGCATGCGTTGTGCAATCAGCACCTCCAACGGGTCTTCCTGCTTTTCCGGGTACAGGTCGAGCACCAGTCGGTGCTGGTATGCCGCCACCGGAGTTAACGCAAACACCTGTGGACGAATGGGCAGTTTCAGGTCAATGACCAGCCGCACAACAGTGGGTGAGAACTGCCCGACGCGGATACCCGCAATATTGGGGTCGTCGGCCCGGACCTTTGCAACCAGTTCCTTCAGCGCCGGGTTTAGCGCAACGCCTTCAAGGTCCAGCGCCAAGCGGGGGGGCATGGGCACAAACTGGTGTTTTGCCACCAGCACACCGTCCGATTCGATGGTGACCCGTGAGTACTCCGGCGCAGGCCATACGCGCACCGTGACGATGGTCGCACCATGCGCCAGATCCAGCGTACCCAGTGTCAGCACGACGCTGCCCGCTTGAAGGAGGGTGCGTCGCCTCACGGTTTGGACTCCCCACGCTGGGTGGCTTGCAGGAGCGCCAGGCCCGTCGGTGTGTGGGCGCTCAGGGTCACGCTGCGGGCGGTATCGCTGGCCGCTTGCAGCGCAATGTCAAGGTCTGGCGTCGGCAACATGGCCGCTGCTTTCTCGGGCCACTCGACCAGCTTGAGGCCCCGGCTGGCAAAGATGTCCCGAAAACCTGCGTCCTCCCACTCGCGTGGGTCGGCGAAGCGGTAGAAATCGAAGTGCCACACATCAAGTCCCGGCAATTCATAAGGCTCCACCACGGCGTAGGTGGGGCTTTTGATGCGCCCGGTCACGCCCAATGCATGCAGCAGGTGCCGCACCAACGTGGTCTTGCCGGCGCCCAAATCGCCATGCAATGCAATGAAGGCATGGCCGATATCAGCCTGCGCAGCAAGATTGGCAGCAAATGCCTGCGTGGCGGCCTCGTTGGGCCAGACAAGGCTTTTTACAATGGGGGCGTGACGATCAACAGCACTCAAATCGATAGCAACCTATTGGTTTCTCAAATACAGGCATTTGCCCAACAATTGGGATTCTCCCAAATTGGCGTGGCCAGTGTAGATTTATCGTCTGCAGAGGCCGGTTTACTGGCGTGGTTGCAACAGGGCTTCCATGGCGACATGGCGTATATGGCCAACCACGGCCTCAAACGTGCCCGTCCCGCAGAGCTGGTGCCTGGCACCTTGAGCGTTATCACCGCACGCATGGACTACCTGCCCCGAACCACCCATGGCGATTGGCAAGTGGCGGAATTGCAGCGGCTGCATCGGCCAACTGAGGGCATCGTGTCGGTCTACGCCCGCGGGCGGGACTACCACAAGGTGCTGCGCAGCCGATTGCAACAGCTCAGCGACCGCATCGCATCCCAGATCGGGGCCTTTGGCCACCGCGTGTTCACCGATTCAGCCCCGGTGCTGGAGGCTGAGTTGGCGGCACGCAGCGGGCAGGGTTGGCGCGGCAAGCACACGCTGCTGCTGAACCGCGATGCAGGGTCATTGTTTTTTTTGGGTGAGATTTATGTCGATGTGGCGCTGCCGGTCAGTGAGCCGGTGCAAACACATTGCGGCACCTGCACGGCCTGCATGGATGTGTGCCCGACACAGGCCATCGTTGCACCACACCGATTGGATGCGCGTCGCTGCATTTCCTATTTGACGATTGAACACGCCGGGGTCATTCCCCAGGAGTTCCGCCGGCCCATGGGCAACCGCATTTACGGGTGCGACGACTGCCAGCTGGTGTGCCCGTGGAACAAATTTGCCCGCCGCAGTGCCTTGGCTGACTTTGATCCACGCGAAGGCATGAGCGGTGAGCAACTGGTGGCATTGTTTGAGTGGACGGAAGAAGAGTTTTTGAAACGTACCGAGGGTAGCCCGATCCGACGTATCGGGCATGAACGCTGGCAGCGCAACATCGCCGTAGCATTGGGCAATGCCTTGCGACAGGGGGGCGATGTGCGTGCTGTGCTACAGCGCCATGCGGAGCACCCCAGCGCACTGGTGCGCGAGCATGTGGCGTGGGCAATCACGCAGGGCGCATAGCGTACGGAAATTGCCCCAGTCTGGGCGCAGAGGCCCGATTTCTACCGAAGAAGCCCCAGCGCCAGCGGCAAACTCAGCATGCCCAGCAACGTGGACAGCGTCACCAAACCCGCCACGTACGCGCCGTCATAACCCATGCGGGCTGCCAGCACGTAGCAGCTAGACGCGGTGGGCAGGGCCGAAAAGGCCAACAGCACGGTCGTCTCGGCAGCGTTCAGAGCAAATAGCCGAGTCAAACCGAACGCCACCAGCGGCAGTATCAGGTGGCGGATGGTTAGCACCGAGACAGCAAGCGCCTTGGCTTTTGCCAGTGCGCCAAATCGCATGCCGGCGCCAGCGGCCATCAGACCCAGGGCGATGGATGCGGCACCAATGCGCGAAACCGATGGCTCCAGCCAGTGCGGAATGGTGAATCCGATCAGGTTGGCGACCAGTGCCGATGCGGTAGCGAGGATCAGGGGGTTGCGCACCATCTCGCGCACCAGGCTGCGCTTGGCGTGGCGCACCATGGGCCACACCGCGCCGACATTGAACAGCGGCACACACACACCAATCAGCACCGCAATCAGTTGCACGCCTTGCGGCCCGGACAGTCGCTCGGCAATGGCCAGACCAATGAATGAGTTGAATCGAAAGGCAATCTGGGCACTCGCGGCGTGGTCGCGTCCGTCGACCCAGCGCTGGAGCAACGGCACGTGGGGCAGCACATAGGCCAGACCGATGCCGGTCAGACCCAGCGCCCAGCCCGCCCCAATCAGGCGGGACGCGGCGTGCACGTCCAACGGGCTTTTGACAATGGATTGAAACAGCAGCACCGGGAATAAAAAGAAATACACCAGCGTCTCGACCTGCTCCCACACGGAACGGTTCAATGCGGTGTAACGGCACACCAGATAGCCGCACAGGATGAGTGAAAAGTCGGGGAAGAGCAATTGGGCATAGTTCACCGGTCAAGAATACCAGCGAACGCCTTGCGAACGCCAGATAGGGCTCGGATCTCGCAGCGGTTACTATTTGCGCTGATTGACAGTCATAACTACCGGAGAACAGCGAATATGCGAACCCCAAAACTAATTGCTTTGAGTCTTTCCATTGCGACTGGCGCTGCGCTGGCGCAGGGCTACCCCAGCAAGGTCATCAAACTGCAGGTTCCGTTTGCACCGGGTGGCACGACTGACATCATTGCCCGCACCATTGCCGACCCGTTAGGCAAGATATTGGGGCAAAACGTGATCGTGGAGAACAAGGCCGGCGGCGGCGGCGTGGTCGGCGCGAACGAGACGGCCAAGGCCGCACCGGATGGTTATTCGCTGGGCATGGCAACCGTGTCTACCGTAGCGGCCAACCCGGCCATCAACCCGAAGATGCCATACAACTCGATGACCGATTTCACACCCGTCATCAACGTGGCCGCCACGCCCAATGTGATTGCCGTGCACCCCAGCTTCCCAGCCAAGGATTTCAAGGGCTTTCTGGCCGAGATCAAGGCCAGTCCGGGCAAGTATTCTTACTCTTCGTCGGGCACGGGTGGCATTGGCCACCTGCAGATGGAGTTGTTCAAAAACCTGACCACCACCTTCATCACCCATATTCCTTACCGGGGTGCCGGCCCGGCGTTGAATGACACCGTGGCCGGGCAAGTGCCTATGACGTTTGACAACATGCCTTCGGCCATGCCCTTCATCACATCAAACCGGTTGATTCCGATTGTGGTTGCCGCGCCCCAGCGACTGGCGCAATTGCCCAATGTGCCAACGTTCAAAGAAGTCGGACTCGAGCCTGTGAACCGGATGGCGTTCTATGGCATTTATGGACCCAAGGGCATGCCCAAGGACGTGGTCGACAAAATCAATGCGGCTGTTCGCAAGGTGCTGGAAGACCCAGCGGTGAAAAAACGCATTGAAGACACGGGCTCGATTGTTCTTGGTAACACGCCCGAGCAATTTGGCGCCCAGATCAAGGCCGAATACGAGGTCTACAAAAAGGTGGTTGACTCCGCCAAGCTGCGTCTGGAATGAGTACTGCGGGTGGCGGCGTGCTTGCCTGCGCTGGCCCCGCTGAAATTGACACCTTCATCGACGCGCTGTGGCTGGAAGAAGGTTTGTCTCCGAATACGCTAGCCGCCTACCGGCGTGACCTGACGCTCTACGCAACCTGGCTTGGCGCCCAAACCCGCAGCCTGCATCAGACCACCGAGCTGGATTTGCAGACGTATTTTGCACAACGGCATGCTGCCACCAAGGCCATTACTGCCAACCGCCGTCTGACCGTATTCAAGCGCTATTTCCGTTGGGCACTTCGTGAGGGCATCGTGCAGGCGGACCCGACACTGAAGCTGCAATCCGCCAAGCAGGCGCTACGGGTGCCAAAGACGCTGACCGAGGCGCAGGTTGAAGCTCTTCTGGCCGCACCGGATACATCCAGCGCGCTGGGAGTGCGCGACCGCACCATGTTGGAGTTGATATATGCCAGTGGTTTGCGGGTGAGTGAGCTGGTAACTCTTAAAACGCTCAATGTTAGTCTGAAAGATAACGTGCTACGGGTGATGGGCAAGGGCGGCAAGGAGCGTTTGGTGCCCTTTGGCGAGTTCGCCAGTCAGTGGTTGCACATGTATCTTGGCGCACCCCGTGCAGAGCTGCTGGCAGGCAAGCAAACAGAGGACCTGTTCATCACTGCCCGCGGCGCGACGGCGGGCAGCGCCATGTCGCGTGTGATGTTCTGGATGGTGGTAAAAAAACACGCATTGGCGGCAGGCATTCGGGTCCCGCTGTCGCCGCACACCTTGCGCCACGCATTTGCCACGCATTTACTCAATCATGGGGCGGATCTGCGTGCTGTGCAGCTCTTGCTGGGTCACGCTGACATTTCTACAACCACCATTTACACCCACGTTGCGCGCGAGCGGTTGGCTGCATTGCACGCTCAGCACCATCCCCGGGGGTAAGCGACAACGTCGGGTGCAGCCTGTCTACATGCCCATGGATTCGGCCCATACCAGGGCCTGCACGTGGGCCCAGTTCACCTGGTTGCTGTTCAAGCCCAGTTGGGTTGCTGTGCGCCCAAAGGCTTCGTCGTCACCGGTTTCGCAGGCTATTGTCAGTTCCAGAAAAGGCGCCAGCGGGCCGGTGCGGTGCAACAAGGCCTGCGTAACTGATGCAGGCAAGGAAACAGTATCAAGGGCGGTCGCCATCGACTGCCCCAGCATGGTGTCCAGAAGCGAGAAAACACCCACCACAAATGCGTTGTCACATTCCTCGGGCGGCAGCAACTCGGTTGCCAGCAATTCCATGAGGCGACCCCTGGCAACGGCCGTAGTGCCAACCGCGGGCGGCATGTCCCCAGCATTGGAGGTGGTCAGCAACAACGCAGCCCACTTGAACAGGCGGTTCAAGCCCAGCAACATCACGGCGTGCTTGAAGGAAGTGACTTCAGAACGCATGCCAAACCCAGCAGAATTGATGAAGCGCAGCAGGTTGAAGGACAGCGTTGGGTCGCGCTTGAGCACTTCCTCAATCTCAGCTGTGCTTGCTTGTTTGCGTACCAGGTTGATCAACTGAAGGATGTTGGCCTGTGCGGGTCGGACCGACTGCCCCTGCACCAGCACAGGTCTGGCAAACCAGAAGCCTTGAAAAAGCTTCACACCCAGACTGGCCACCATTTCGTACTGTGCAGGCGTCTCAACCTTTTCTGCAATGAGTTGCGCCGAGGACTTGGCATCGGCGAGTTTTACAAACGAGGCTACCGATTGGGAACGCATGACCGACAGGTCAAACTTGATGAACGACGCCAGTTCCAGCCACGGAGCATAGGGCTGCGTGAGTACCGAGTAGTCGAACGCCAGGCGAAAGCCGCGGCGCCTGATTTCTTGCAGGTTTGGCAAGCGAGTCAGGATCTGGTCGACATCGGACACCCCCAACGGCGGGATTTCCAGAACAACCCTTTGCGGCGCAACCAAATCCAGATGGCCACCGGACAGGCTGTCGTGGGTGCAGTTGATGAACAGGTCTTTCTTGCCGATCGGTGATTCGCCGTCGGCGCCACTGAGAACATTGAACAGCAACTGGGCATCGCTGGCAGCCGTGTGCTTGCTCGACAGCACCGACCGGTCAAACAACTCGTAGCCGACGATAGCGCGCTTCGCGTCCAGTATGGCCTGATGTGCAAAGGTGACGGGTGCGCCAGAGCCCTGAATTGGAGCACTGGGCGAGGATTGGTTTTCGGACATAAGGCAGGCTATTGGGCCAGTTCAGGATAAGGTCATTCGGTTGCTGAAGTCCGCCAACGACATGGGGCGTCCCAACAGGTAGCCTTGGTAGGCATCACAACCCTGGTTGTGCAGGAAGTCACGCTGGGCCTGTGTTTCGACTCCCTCGGCGATAACGGCCAACCCCAGGCTGTGTCCCAGTGTAATCACTGCAAGGGCGATAGCTGCATCGTTAGGGTCGGTCATGAGGTCGCGTACAAATGACTGGTCGATCTTGAGTTGATCCAGTGGCAGTCGCTTGAGGTATGACAGCGATGAATAGCCGGTGCCGAAGTCGTCCAGCGAGAAGCCGACGCCTATTTGCTTGAGTTCAATCATCTTCGAAGTTGTTTCTTCGACGTTGTCGACCAGCAAACTCTCGGTCAGTTCAAGTTTGAGTAGCTTCGGGTTTACGCCGGTGTAGCTGATCAGGTCCAACACATAGGGCACAAAATCGGGCTGACGAAACTGGCGTGCACTGACATTTACCGACAGGGTCAGGTGCTTCATGGGCTCAACCTGAGCCCACTGCGCCAATTGGGTACAGGCCGTTTCAAGTACCCAGTTTCCCAGCGGCAAAATCAGGCCGGTGTCTTCGGCCAGCGGGATAAAGTCTGCCGGAGACACCATTCCGCGCTCTGGGTGCGGCCAGCGCAACAGTACCTCCGCGCCAATGGTCTTGGCCTCGCGGTTGATCTGGGGCTGGTAGTAGAGCTGAAACTGATCCTTCAGTATGCCGTTGCGTATGTCAGCTTCCAGTCCGACGCGGGCCGAAATGACGGACTGCATGGCAGGGTCAAAAAATCGCATCGTATTGCGCCCGGCAGACTTGGCTTGGTACATGGCCAAATCCGCCTGTTTGAGGAGCTCGTCTGTGGACTGCATGTGATCGGCGTACAACGTGACACCGATGCTGGGTGTGATCAGGTAATCCAGCCCCGCAAGCGGGCACGGTTGGCCGGTGGCGGCCAGTATCTTTTCACCGATGGTTTCGGCCAGAGCTGCTGCCTCGTCGCGGTTCTCGCTCAACTCTTCGATCAAAACCACGAACTCATCGCCGCCCAAGCGTGCCACGGTATCACCCAGTCGCGTGCATTGGGTCAATCGGAGGGCGATTTCTTGCAGTAAAAAATCTCCCATGTCATGGCCCTGGGTGTCGTTAAGTGTCTTGAAATTGTCCAGATCGATGAAAAAAAGTGCACCCACGCGACCGCTGCGTGCGCTGACAGCCAAGGCCTGTCGCAGGCGGTCCAGCATCAAGCGGCGATTGGGAAGCTTAGTTAGTGGGTCATAAAAAGCGAGCCGGTTGATTTCCTC
>JAIPDC010000186.1 GCA_021737865.1 Rhodoferax sp. | reverse complement strand
ATTTCAAACCAAGCACGGCAATCAAGGCAATGGGCCGCAATACGCTCGACTATCTCTTCATCACCAATGCCGACCAAGACCACATGTCCGACTTGAAAGGGTTGGAAGACGCCGACATCGAGGTGGTCACGCTGCTGAGAAATCCGACTTACACGGGCGAAGAGATGCGCCGCATCAAGCTCATGAGTGGCCCGCTCACCAAAGACGCCACATGGTACGTGAACGGGCTCAGCACATACACCGAGAACGTCACCGCGCCGTTTAACACGAGCATGGGTGGCATCACGTACAAGGGGTTCTATAACTCGTACGGCAGTGGGTACGGTCAGTTCAAGGACACTAACAACCTGAGCTTCGCGATATTCATCAAGTACGCGAACTTCAAGATGCTGTTCCCCGGCGACCTCGAAAAGGCAGGCTGGACCGCCCTGCTACAGCGGGCTGACTTCCGGGCCGAACTGGCGGGCACCGACGTCCTGATGGCGTCGCACCATGGACGCGAGAGCGGGTACTGCGAGGACATCTTCAAGTACTTCACGCCTTCGTGCGTGGTGATCTCCGACAAGCCGATCGTGCACAAGACGCAGGAGATGGTACCGGACTACCGTAAGATCGTCCGGGAAAGTGGCATAAGGGTGCGAACAACAATGAAGGACAGGCACGTGCTGACGACACGCAGGGACGGTTGGATCGTGTTCGATGTGGACGATCAGAACTACACAATCGACACGGAGTACCACGGATGAAGAGCGCTGAACGATCTTTAAAGTCGCTGAACTTCGCGTGGCACGTTGCACTCGCGACAGCTGATGCCATTGTCCTGGCCCTCTTCGTCGCACCCGAGCTGATCACCAGCGCCACGACTACGCAGCTCGGCCTCTATCGCGCGCTCGGCGCCTCCGTATTGCCGATCGTCGTGCTCCTGTTGATGAACGTGATGTCGTCGAACCTCAAGGCCAAGCTCGTGTACTGGAAACCGTACGGCTGGCTGCCGGGCTGCGAGGCGTTCACCAAATACGGACCGACGGATCACCGTGTGGACATGGTTCAGCTGAAGAAGAACGTCGGTGCTTGGGCCGACGAGCCGAAGGAACAGAATTCGAAATGGTACAAGCTGTACAAGCAGGTCGAGAAGATGCCCGAGGTCGCCTACGCGCAGAAAGACTTCCTGATGTACCGCGACATGGCCGTGCTGTCGCTGCCGCTCATCGTCATCGCGCCGCTCGGGCTGTATATCTCCGATGTGAGCATGAAGGCCCTGTGGATTGGTGCTGCGATGTTCGGTGTGCAGTACGTGCTAACCGCGATCAGCGCTCGGAACGCGGGTGAGCGTTTCGTGTGCAACGTGCTGGCCGTGCACTCGACCCAAAAGGTCACGATGCCGAAGGCGCCTGCTGCGGCGAAGTCTACTTCTTAAGGTTGGATGTAGGGCGTCCCGGTCCCTCGATCAGCTGGGCTTGGACAAGGCTGCTCAGCAGTCGTGTGAACGGCTTGATGTCTTGGTCCGAGGATGCTGCATCCAGGGCCCGCATGTACTCTTCACGGATATCCATCGTGACCACCGTCCACGGCCAGCCACCGGTGGCCAGCATGAGGTTCATGATGAACCGTGCCAGGCGCCCGTTGCCGTCCATGTAAGGATGAATGAAAACAAAGACGAAGTGACCCAGCACCGCTCGCACACTGGGCTCGGTCTCTGCCTCCAGCAGTTCGAAAAGCAGCGGCATTGCATCGCGCACGGCCTCCGGTGGAAGCGGCGTGTGCCGCGCGTTCTTGATAAACACCTGCGAGCCCCGCCAGCCAGCCAGTTCGGATGGTTTCAGCAGCCCAACCTGGACGGAAGGGGACCACAAGGCTAAATACCAGTCCTGGAGATCGGCCCGAAAGCGCGTGCCCGGGTTCTCGCCTTCCAGGACCTTCAGCAAGCTGGCCCGGACAGCCGTGTGGGCCTCGAAGTACCCCTTGGCCGCCATGGCGTTGCGCTCGTGACGGTCACGTTCGGTGTTACCCGTTTCCCAAGTTCCCTTGCGCACGCGGTCGATCATCTCGGGAGTGACCTGGTAGCCTTCGATCGAGAGGGAGTGGTAGGCGTCGGCCAGGTAGCGCACCTCCGCCTCATCCAGGTAATCCTTGGGTGACCCTTGCGGGAGGACCTGCGTCGTCCAGGCCTGAAGGACTTGTTCACGCATCATCTCCCACATGGCCTTGATCCGGGCGCAGTACGGTGACTCCGGCAACGATCGCGCAGACTGCACTGGCGCCTCGAAGGGGTTTTGCTCGACGATGGTGTGGCCGGCTGACCGCATGGTCTTGAGCACGTTGTCGGCGAGTTCAACGCGGTCCACTGCTCGGAGCGCGCCGGCAAGCCTTCCCGCGATCGTCGTGTGGTCGCCGTCGAGGAGGATTCGGTTGAGAGTGGATGCGTCCTTCAACATTCCAAGCGCGAGTTGCATCGTGAGTGTGTCGGATTGCCAGACGTTGGGCGTCGCCCTGACGAGTGCCGCCTCGAGGGACAGCGTGCGCAGGCCTTGCGCATCGACTATTTGATCAGCCGACGGCATTTCCCTGACCCGCAAGTCGAACATGGACGTGCCGGCCGGCAGCGTGAGGGCGTTGTTGGTGCCTTTGAGCGCGTTCACCTGGATCTGCCGCGGCAGCGTGCTCGAACCCGTTTGCAGCTTGAGGCTGAGCTCGGCATTGACGTACCAGTTGCTGCCGAAGCGTTCGTCGCAGTATCCTCGCACGAAGTGCCTCATCGACGCGAACCAGGTCGTTGTGTCGCCCATGTCTTCCTCAGGCCGCGACGGCATGTACCAGCCCCGAACGATCAAGCGCAGGCGTCCGTTCGCCACCAGACGCTCGAGGTGCGTGCGCGAAAGATCGGAGGTGCGCACTACCACGCGGCCCTGCTGCTGGAGGTCGTGAAGCTTCTGGAGCGAGGTCGCGAGTTTGATGTTTGGGCTAGCCATGTGGGTTCTCTGCGCAGAAAAGGCTGTACACGTCTAGTTTGGCGCAGTGTTAAGCGTTAAACACGCTGAAGCATATCACGTTTATGATGTAGTGTTGTCGCACGTTTTAACCGTATTTGCAATTTACGTCTGATGCGCTGTGAGTCTCTGCCCCTCCACCGCCGCTATTGAATTAATTCATCTGTCAGGGCGACTGTCGTTGGATTTTGTTTTGCCTGTCGACATGCGTGTCATGGCTGTTGTGACGCCTGTCATACCTCCTGTCGCGCCATCACTTGCGCCCTGTCGGTATGTGAATCATGCACAGTATCCGCTCAGAAATCGACGCCATTCTTCGTGAAGAAATCGAACTTGCCCAAATGGATGACCCTGCGCTGATCGTGCGGTCGGCCTTCGAGGTCATTGAAGATTTTCTGAGCCAGGGTATGTCGATGGAGCGAATCGCGGCCGCCCTGCAAAAACATGACATCAAAGTCACCAAGGGGCACCTTGTGCGCCACCTGGGTCTTCTGCGGGAAGAACGTGGCCTCCAGCCACTCAAACGAGGCAGAAAGTCAAGATCCCCCGGCGCATTGGCCCTGCCCCCATCAATGCCGGTGGCCATGACCATGGACCGGACAGACATGCGCAATGTCGAAGCCCGACGGGTTGGTGCAAGTCAAACCACATTTCCAGACGAAATCACCAGGCTCAAATTCATCGAAGTGAAAGGCGAACTGTTGGACGTCACCAGGATGAACATCGACGACTATCTGACCGTCTCCAAGACCATTCCTGACAACGCAAAAATCCCCGATGGCATGTTCGAAATCATTGCCGCAGAAAACCGGATACGAGGCATGTACGAACGCGCGCTACTTCAGTATGACGAAGCCATCGCCAAGTGGAAATCAAGCCAATAGCTTCTTGCACGAATTCAAACAACCCAAAGGATGGTCATGATCAAATCGTATTTTGTGGACGGTGACAAAGGCGGCGTGGGCAAAAGCTTTGTCTCCAGGTGCCTGGTTGACAGCTTTATCAACCATGAAGTCTCAGGCATGCCGAAGATTGACAAATTGATTGTCATTGATGCGGATCCCATGAACCCGGATGTCGTGTGTGACAACGGGTACAAAAATGAGGCTGTCAACAACATCAAAATCATTGGACTGCAACGCCCCATCAAATCAGAAGACGACTGGCTGAATCTGATCAATGAATTGGCTGAAACCCAGATCAATGAAACGGACGAGATCCGCCTTGTTTTTTCCTTACCGTCCGCGGCCGGTCTTTACATCACGGAGTCAGTGTTAAGCCTGATGGCATTGATGAATCCGACACCGATCTGGGTGATGGGCATTGATGCGTCGAGCACAAATCAGCTGGAGGCCCGCGTTGGCAAAAGCCCCATGTTTTACCAAAATGGGGTGGTGCTGATCAATCTGAAGCACGGGCCCGGCAAGTCTTTTGAATTCTGGGATAAATCAAGCATCCGGAAGACCCTCTTAAGTGGCGAGGACTATGCATGGTCGGAGCTGGAATTGCCTGCCATGATGCCGCGCGCGGCCGAGTTAATCGGTTCGATGCCCCTGCACACGGTGATCGACAAGGGCAATTTTCCGGGATCCGGTGTGGCCATCGGCACGCGCACGGTCGCTCAAACCTACCGTGGCATAGCCGGACGCAAACTGGCTGCCCTGGAGTCTTCAAGATGAGTGGTGTTGATGATGAAGACAAGCGCATGGGCAACTCCATTTCCGGCGTCCCCGCTTCCCTGCCCGCCCCTGCCATTGCACGCCGCGCTGGCACCTTGATTGATGAACTGGCTACCCGGCTCGCGCCCTCTGGCCTGCCATCTGATGTGCAACACATTGTTGACGTGGCGGTGCGTGCCGGCATGGGTGAAAGTGATCCCAACTGGATCTGGCTCTTGCCCGTATTGTTGCGCCAGGTGCCTGCTGCAGCCATGCGCATTGAATTTGAAGCGCTGTCTGGCGCATTGGTCAAAGGTGCGCCGGGGCAGGCGAAAGGACCTGGTCACGATGATGACAGCCTTGAGTCGATTGTGGTCATGATGACTGCCATGCGTGGGGAACTGCAAAAATTCCCGCGCCGTGTCGGTGAGACGCTGAAACCTGCAGTTGCTGAGGCGGTAGTGGATGCTTTGGAGGCTGCGCCTGGGCGGGTCAAAGTTGACCTGGATGATGCCAAGCTCCTGGCTGCAGCCCGCGAGGCATTCATGTCGCTTTACGTGTTGGCCGCTGTCGGGTTGGGTGCGTTTTCAACCGTGGCGGCTTTCATCATCGGCTCCAAATTTGGGTGACGGGGGGCGCCGTGCTTGAGCTCTTGATGATGTGTGCACCCGCCGTCGATCCGGTCACCATGGCCGCTGTTGTGAAGCAGGAATCCGGCGGCCAGCCCTGGGTGGTCAACAACAACACGAGAAGAAAATCAATGGCCTTTGCGTCCAAAGCTGTGGCCGTGGCCGCTGCGGTGGCGGCTGTCGGCCGTGGCGAAAGTGTTGATATGGGCTTGGCGCAAATCAATAGCAAAAATTTGCCCGCGCTGGGGCTGACTGTGGAACAGGTGTTCGACCCCTGCACCAACATTGCTGCCGGCGCAAACATTCTGACTGCGGGCTATGAAAGAGCCGGCTCGCTCGGAGGCGCCCTGAGCACGTACAACACTGGCCGGTCTGATTCAAAGATCGGCGCAACCTACGCCCAAAAGGTGTTTGGACAAGCCGGGGTAAAGGTACCCAGAATACCGGGTGGGCAACTGGCAAAACTGCCTGAAACATCTTCTTTTTCAGCCAACCCTGCCGCCATGGCGGCCGTGCGACTGGCGGTTACGCCGTCGCCGTTTGCTGGCGGGCTTTCGCCCGTGAGGACGGCTTTACAGCCCGCAAATTGGCGTTGAACCGCTTTTGGGCACTGGCGACAATTTGCTTTTTGAGTTGGGACAAAACGGCCCGACCATTTGCACCCGTGAAGCCGAAAGCATCGCCCAAGTCGCTACCGGCCAAATTGTTCAGTTCATCAATTTGGTCCAGTTCCTGGCAGAACACCTGTTCAAATTGCAGCCGCTTGTCGAGCTGATCGGCCTTTTCATCTGGCGACTCAAACGCGTCGTGAATGTCGATCTCGCCAGCATCGTCTTCGTCACCCACGCCACCCAATCGTCTGCCACTGCCACCCAAGCTTTCCAGGTTGTTGCCCCTGATTTTGTGCTTCAGTAGCTCAAAGAGTGCACCTTCATGGCCGGGTCGAAAAATGTCAAGGTTCTTATTTTCTGACTGTCTGGTGAGATAAAAAACAATAATTTCCTGCTCAATATCCAGGGCATCCTCACGTAGTTTGAAAGACCATTTTCTCGACAACGATTTGAAATGTTTGATATCCATGAAGTACCACCTTTCAGGATTAAATAATTACTACAGCGCAACCCATATTTGAGGGCTCTTTGCTTTTATTAACTTCTCAATTTGCTTCTGTAACAAGTCTGGTAATTCAACAAGATCTTCCAATCGTTTGAATCCCGTCATCAGTGCCTTGAGTGCGGCCTGCAGCGCCTTGACAGTAATTTTCCAGGTACGGGATTGGCCTAATTTTTGCCAGGTTCGACTGAGTAAGAAAGCTTTTTGAAGCAACTTTTGATACGCTTGATACTTCTTGACTGCCGCAACAAACGCAGAGTCACTATTGCAAATAGTCCTCAAGGTTTGCAAGTTCTTCTGTTCGTCAGAAGAGGCCGTTTTGATAATGCCATTGGCAAGCTCAGCTACCTTCATTTTTATCCCTTGAAAATGTGTTGATGTCTGTAAATATACAGAGTGGCCACAATTTCACAAGCTGAATAAATACCTCAAAATAAGGCAAGTGTCTGGCCAATAATTGGACAGCCGACAGCCAGTATTCAACGGCAATACCCCTTCAGTGCTGTCGGATTCTCGGGTTAGCGCACCTCTGAAAATGGATCTGCTTTGTGCTTGCGGATGGACGGTATGCCGGCATGAGCACACACCAGAACACGTCCAGCCATGAGTTCCACCGCAGGTCGGACGATGCACTGCGGCGCGCCCTCGGCGCTGACATCCTGGCCGCCCTGGCCGATGACCAGGTTGTGGAGATCATGCTCAACCCGGCGGGTGACCTCTGGACTGATTCCCACACCGGCGGGATGCAATGCATTGGCACGATCGACCGTGTGCGTGCCATGTCCATTGTTGCCACAGTGGCAGCCATGCTGGGAACAACGGTCACACCGGACAACCCGATTCTGGAATGCGAACTGCCCTTGGATGGCTCGCGGTTCGAGGCCTTGATTCCGCCAGTTGTACCAGCACCCACGTTTGCCCTGAGAAAAAGGGCAAAGCTGATCTTTAGCCTGGCGGACTATGTCAACACGGGGGTGATGACCGGGCTGCAAGCCACATTGATCAAAGCCGCTGTTGCAGACAGAAAAAATATCTTGATTGCAGGTGGCACAGGAAGCGGCAAAACGACGTTGGCCAACGCGGTTCTGAACGAGATTGCCGTCATCTCACCAGATCACCGAATCGTGATCATTGAAGACGTGCTGGAACTGCAATGCAGCGTCAAAAACACGGTGTTTTTGAGAACCTCTGCGACGATTGACCAAGTCAGTTTGTTGCGAGCCACGCTTCGCTTAAGACCGGACCGGATTGTTGTTGGCGAAGTCAGGGACAAGTCGGCTCTGGCGCTGCCCAAGGCCTGGAACACGGGGCATCCTGGAGGCGTCGGCACGGTTCATGCAAATTCCACGGGCACCGCTTTGATCAGAGTGGGCCAGCTGATTCAGGAAGCAGGGGTGCCTGCTGCACCAGAACTCATCAGCGAAGCGGTCGATATGGTGATCTCGATCAGCAGAAATTCAAGCGGCCGAATGATCGATGAAGTGGCCGAAGTCATCAATTGGTCAAGTGCCGCGGGTTTT
>JAIPDC010000185.1 GCA_021737865.1 Rhodoferax sp. | reverse complement strand
GGCGAATCGCCTGCGGCGTGATGGGTTCCAGCGTGCCGCTGACGCTGGTTTGAATCAGAGGGCCGTTGGCATCGTCAAAGTCGATGCGCGCCACCGTGCGGCTGCGCTCGGGCGTGACCATGAAGCGAAAACGGTAGCCGCCCTCTACCGGCGCGAACGGCGATACATGGAATACCTTGGCCGCGCGCTGTTCGACGCCGAACTGCGGTTGGTCCAGCAGGTAGCAATGGCGCTCGCCAAAGGTGTTATTGACCTCCACCACAATGGCGCGCAGGCTGCCGTCCTTGCGGTGGCAATACCAGAAGCTCACCGGTTTGAAGGTGTGGCCCAGCACACGGGGGTAGCAGTGCAGCCAGACCTCTCCATTCGCCGGGTCCGGGTACTGGTTGCTGGCATCCGTTCCGATGCCTTCGTCGGCCAGCAGGCCGTCCAGCCAGGCCAGTGCACCACCGCGTTCCGGGCCACGCCCGTCGCCATGGTCGGTGTCATAAAAGCTCAGCAGCGCAAAGCGGTTGTAGGCCAGTGCCCCAGCGCCGTGGGTGTGCAGGCGGCGCATGGGCAGCATCAGGAAGTAGTTGCCGTAGGCGAAGGCGTTGCGCACCGGCGCCAGGCGGGTGTGGCGCACCTGGCCAAAGCCGATCAACGGGCCGGGCGCGCTGGCGGGTGCGTTGGGTGGTGCGATGGTGGGGACTGGCATGGCGATGCGGATGTTGATGGACGCGCTTGGGGTCAACGTGGCACACCGATTTCGGCCAGCAGACGCTCGGCTACGGCCAGGCCTGACTTGAGTCCGTCTTCATGAAAACCGTAGCCCGTCCACGCGCCACAGAAATAGGTGTTGCCTTGTCCTTGCAGGGCATTCACCTGCCCCTGGGCCCGAATGGCAGCCACGTCAAAGACCGGATGGGCATAGTCAAAACTGGCATGCACTTGGGATGGGTCGATTTCCACGACCGGATTCAGCGACACCACCACGGGCTGGGTGAATGGCACCGGTTGCAGCATATTGATGAGGTAGTGCAAGCAGACCTGCGTAGCGTCCTGCCGGGCATCGGCCGAGCGCTGGTAGTTCCAGGCAGCCCAGGCGCGCCGGGCTCGCGGCAGGACCGAGGTGTCGGTGTGCAGCACGGCGCGGTTGGCCTGGTAGCGGATGGCGCCCAGGGTTTCGCGCTCCAGGCGGCTGGCGTCGCCCAGCATGGCCAGGGACTGGTCCGAGTGGGTCGCCAGCACGACTTTGTCAAAGGTCTCCGATTGCCCCTGCGTGTGCACGGTTGCGTCGCGTGCACTGCGGGTGACTTGTAGCACCGGTGTGTTGAGCCGCTTGTCCGGGATGGATGCAGTGATCTTGTCGACATAACAGCGTGCCCCACCGGCTACCGTCCACCATTGCGGTCTGTCGGTGACCTGCAGTAAGCCGTGGTTGTGGCAAAACCGGATCATGGTGGCCACCGGAAACTGCAGCATCTGGTCGGTTGGGCAACTCCAGATACAACCCAGCATGGGCAGAAAATACCAGTCGCGGAACTCATCCGATAGCCCGTTTTGCGCCAGAAACCCGCCCAAGGGCTGCATCAGCTCAGCCTCGGCGCCACGGTTGGCAATACCGGTGGCCAACCGGTTGAAGCGGGTCACATCGCGCAACATGCGCAAGAAGCGCGGGTTGACCACGTTGCGACGCTGGGCAAAAACCGTGTTCAGGGATGACCCACTCCACTCCAGCGGCGTGCGCCCGTGCCCGCCAGGAACCTGTACCGAAAACGACATGTCTGATCGCTCGGTAGGAACTTGCAGGTCGGCAAAGAGTTTGATGAGTTGGGGGTAGGTGCGTTCGTTGAAAACTAGAAAGCCGGTATCGACGCCATGGGTCGCCGGGCCGGACAGTCCGGGCAGCGTCATGTCAACCGTATGGGTGTGTCCGCCGAAATAGTCTCCAGCCTCGAAAAGGGTGATGTCTGCTTGTCCACGCAGGGCATGGGCTGCGCCCAATCCGGCAATGCCCGAGCCGATGATCGCAATTTTCATGCTGGCACCGATGCGGGCACGACCGTGCTCGGGTCAAAATTGCGAAGGGTTAAGCGAAAAGAGGTTTTCACGGGTGGAATCGATAAATTAAACTTGTCGGTAATTTTGCGACTGTTTGGTAATTTATCGATTCAACTAGTTTTAATCCCTATTTGAAACATGGCTTTTGGAGCACTCAAAGGACCACTGCCGCGTGCGTAGGGGGAGCGCGCAGGTAATCACCTGCTAAGGGTGGGCCCTACCAGGGGCGATCGGATGCGGGTGTGGCCGTGAGCGGAAGCAGGCGTTCCAGGTTGACTTGCACCTTGACTTCCCGGTGTGGCACGCTGGCTACAACCCGGTAGTTGCGGGTGCTGGTGTCGCGTACCATGGGCTCCACAGTGGGCATTCCACTGCGACTGATCAGCACCGCCACACGTGGTGTGCTGGTGTTAAAGCCCCGCTTGACAACAATCGCCACCTCATCGGTCGCCAGGCGGACAAAAGAGCCGGGCTGGTAAATGCCGACAGCTTTGATCAAGGCCGCACCGGCCTCGTCGACCTGCCGGTTTTCATCGAAATAGCAGGCCTGCATCGCCGCTGCCGGCGAAATGGGCGGGCGCCCGGCGCGAGGCGCCAGTCGGGCCGCAAACATGTCCGCACGCTGGATCAGACGGGCAATTTGCTGCGGTGTGGTGCGGGTTCCCAATTGTCCGGGCGCTTGTGTGTGGTGGTCGCGCACGGCTTCAAGCCAGTTCGCGTCGGCAATACCTAAGTCAATCAGCATGGCTTCGGAGCGTGCAGCGTGCCCGTCGATGACCTTGCGTTGCGCAGCGGTTGGAGCTTCGGCTTGCTTTGTCAATTGATCCTGTAAAGCTGTCATGCCAAGGTTCATGGTCAGGGCCGCTTTGCACAACTGCTGCTCCTGATCCTTGGGCCACTTCAACACCTCGCGCGCAGCCAGTCCGCACATGACGCTGACCAGCATGGCATGCGTTGCGCTGTACATCTGCACTTCAGTGGCCGAGAGGTGAACCAGTGCAAACAGGGTGCCATCGGGGTTTTGGCGGGAAAATTTGCCGAGCTGGATACTGAGTCGGTCCAGACGTTCGATGAACTGGGCTGCATGGGCATCGCGCAATATGGCGTTGGCTTGAACCTGCAGGTCAAGCCAGTCTGGGCGTTCGTGATCCAGAGCATTGCGATTGGCATGCAAGTCGCCGGTGATTTTGGCGTTGGCAATTTCGCCCAATGATTTTCCATCCCGAACCAGGCCATGCAGGCGCTCCACATACGCCCGGTGATGCGCCTCGGAGTCGGCAACGTCAATGTACAGACCATCGCCGCGCTGCTCCATGGCGGTCAGGTCCTCCCGGGAGTCAATGATGAACGATCTTTTGGCCAGCAGGACGCCGTTCTTGTCCATTAAAGGAAAAGGCAGGGGCTGGTGAATGCGGATGGACTCGGCGCTGACAGGAACAAGGTGCATGGATAAACGATTATGCATTGTGAGATCGGCACCTTTGGCGTAGTCTTGAGTGGACGGCCCGTCCTGCTAGCATTGCGGTCATGCCAGCCAATGACAATCCCCCCGCATTTTTGGACAAAATCTGCCTTCGCACCGAGGTTAGCCAACGACTGGCCGCGCTGCCCAGGCCGTGGGTCTTTACCAATGGTGTCTTTGATGTGCTGCACCGAGGTCATGTGGTGTATCTGGCACAGGCGCGCGAATTGGGTGGCAGCCTGATCGTCGCTTTGAATACCGATGCCTCTGTGCGCCGCCTGGGCAAGGGCGATGACAGGCCATTGAACAATGAGGCGGACCGGGCCATCGTCATGGCCAGTCAGCAGTCGGTGAGCCTGGTGACCTGGTTTGGCGAAGACACGCCGCAGGACATTATTGGCGAAATCCGACCAGACATTCTTGTCAAAGGCGGCGATTACGACATGTCCAAATTGCCGGAAACGAGCCTCGTCCGGTCATGGGGCGGTGAAGCCCTTGCCTTGCCTTTTGTGCAGGGCTACTCCACCACCGCACTGATCAAGAGGATCCGGGCGCAATCGCAGGCTTGAACACCGCCGCCCATAAGGCCAGACCGGCCGCGCGTTCGGCTTCGATGGAGGCCTCATCGACCTGCGTAGGCTCTTCGTTCAGGCGCGCGCGGTGCTGGATTTGGCGCAGGGTGCGGTAGGCCTGTGCAGCGTTCTCGCCGACCGGCTCGGCCAGCAGGCCGCAGTCCTGTGCGCGTTGGAGCAATGCAATATTGCCCGCATTGGCCAGCAGCTCGGGATGAAGCCGGCCCTGGGACAGGACTAAAAACTGTACCGCAAACTCCACATCAACCATGCCCCCCGGACTGTGTTTGACGTCAAATTTCTCCCCTCGCACGGCATGGGCTGCGCGCACCTTGTTGCGCATACTGTCGATTTCCTCGCGCAGGCCCGCGCTGTCGCGCTCGGCGCTGATCACCGCCTGGCGAACCGCATCAAAGCGGGCCCGCAAAGCATCATCGCCCAGCACACAACGTGCCCGCGTCATGGCCTGGTGCTCCCAGGTCCAAGCGGTGTTGCTGCCGCGTTGCTGCTGGTAATTGGCATAGGCATTGAAGCTGGTAACCAGCATTCCGGAATTGCCATTGGGGCGCAAGGCGGTGTCAATTTCGTACAAATCACCCTCGCCGGTTTTGACCGTCAACCAGTTGATGAGCTTGCGCACCAATGCGCCGTAGACCTCGGCGGCGCGCTCATCCTCATCGTCGTAGACAAACACGATATCCAGGTCGCTTCCGTAACCCAGTTCCTTGCCACCCAGTTTGCCGTAGGCCACCACGCCAAAGTGGCAATCCGGACGGTGGCGATTTTTCAGTCGGTCCCAGCACCAGCGCGTGGTGATGCGCAGCACGGCTTCTGCCAATGCGCTGAGGTCGTCGGCGACCTGTTCAACGGTCAACCGGCCTTCCACATCGCGTGCCAGAATTCTGAACACTTCGGCATGGTGGGCACGGCGTAGCAGGTTGAGCAGGGATTCGTCGTCGTCTTCACCGCTATTTTGCAAGGCCGTACGGCGGCGTTCAAGTTCCTGTTCAAAATCGGCGGGGTCAAAGCGCTCCTCAAACATGGCGTTGCCAGCCAGTTCGTCGATCACGCCAGGGTGCTTCAGCAAGTACCGGGCGGGCCAGCGCGCAGCGCCCAGCATATGGAGCAGGCGCTCGTGCACATTGGGGCGCTCCAGCAACAGTGCCAGATAACTTTCGCGACGCAGCAACGGCTCAATCCAGTCGGCCAGCCGCACCGCCGATTCTTCGGTGACCTTGGCCTCGCTAACCCACTGCGAAGTACGCAGCACCAGGCGCACCAGGCGCGCGCGCGACTCCTCGCGCAGGGCCAGCACCCGCGGGTGCTCGCGCCAACTCGATACCCGCTCACGGAACTGGCCACTCAATTGCGCCAGCATTTCGTCAAAATCATTGATCCGCGGGGTTGATGCGGTGCCTGTGCAGCCCTTGCATTCGTTCTGGGCGCCGCCCAGCAGGGCGTCAAACTCCTGCGCCACCAGTTCGCGCTGGCTGTCGAGTTCGGTCAAGAATGGGCAGATACCCTCAAAACCCATGGTCTTTGCAATCCAATCCAGATCGGCATCCACCGTTGGCAAAATGTGGGTTTGCTGGTCGTCCAGATACTGAATGCGGTGCTCTACCTGGCGCAAGAAAACATAGGCTTTGGACAGGGCATCTGCAGTGGTCTTCGGCATCAACCCGGCAACCGCCAGTTTTTGCAGGGCACTTTGTGTGGGGCGGGTGCGTAGCTCGGGGAACTGTCCTCCGCGGACCACCTGCAAAAGCTGCACCGTGAATTCAATCTCGCGAATGCCGCCGCGTGACAGCTTGACGTCATTGGCGCGCTCCGGCTTGCCAGCGCTGCGCTTGGTGGCGTGGTCGCGGATCTGACGGTGCAGAACGCGTAGCGAGTCGAATACGTTGTAATCCAGGTAACGTCGGAATACGAACGGCACCACCACACTGCGCAGACTTTGCGCGCAGGCGGAGCCGATCGCGTGGGTGGGCGCGACCACCCGACTCTTGAGCCACGCAAAGCGTTCCCACTCCCGCCCCTGGACATGAAAGTATTCTTCGAGTGCACCCAGGGAAACGGCGGGTGGCCCCGAATTTCCGTTGGGGCGCAGCGCCAGATCGACGCGAAACACAAAACCATGCTCAGTGGAGTCGCCCACCAAGGCAAAGATGGCTCTGACCATCTTGCCAAAATATTCCTGGTTGGAAATGCGTGCCCGACCGTTGGCGTCGCCGGCGGTGTCACCGTCCTGGTCGTAGATGTAGATCAGGTCAATGTCGCTCGAAACATTCAACTCACGGGCTCCGAGCTTGCCCATGCCAACGATGCAAAGTTCGGCCCGCGCCCCTTGAGCAGTCAGTGGCGTGCCGTGAACAATATCCAGGTTTTTTGCAGCTTCCACGCAAGCCGTGTCAAGGGCAAATTCGGCCAACTCGGTCATCGCCCCTGTCACGGTTTCGAGGCTCGCCCCTTCGTTGCAGTCAAGGCAAAGCAAACGTTCAACGACCAGTTGGCGAACCGTGCGCAGGGCACCGCCGGTGTCGACGCCGGCGGCACGCAGCGTGTCATAGAGCAGCTGCATGGTTTGTCGGGTCGGCGCCTCTGGCCCTAACTGGTTCAATTGCTCAGCGTAGCGCCTGCGAATGCGTTGAGCAAAGCGGGAACCTTCGGCCAGGTCCGGGTGTCCATTGCGGGTCATAATTCCTGACATGGTGCTCCGATAAAGATGACAGACTTGACTCCCAATACTTTCTCCATACGTCGGGCGGGTGCATTCGCCATTCGTGCTGCGTTCTGGTTGGTTGCGTCAGCCTGGATGGCCTTGGTCATGGTCTGGGGTGCGTTGCATTTCGTCATTGTGCCGCGAATCGAGGAGTTCCGTCCGGTGCTGGAGCAGCAGGTGTCGCGGTTGCTGGGTGTGACAGTGCGCATTGATGCGATTGCGGCCCGGTCAAATGGCCTGATCCCTTCGCTGGAACTCGAAAATGTCCGCCTGCTGGATGCACAGGGGCGTGAGGCACTCAAATTACCCTCGGTGCTGGCGGCGCTCTCTGCGCGCTCCATACTGGGTTTGGGTTTGGAGCAGCTGACCATTGACCGGCCAGAGCTCGATGTGCGTCGCACCAAGGACGGGCGAATCTGGATTGCAGGTTTGCCTCTGCCCGCTGCAAACAGTGCGGACAGCGCCGGTGCGGACTGGATCTTCAGCCAGCCTGAACTGGTGATACGCCGTGGCACGGTGACCTGGACCGATGAAATGCGGGAAGTACCGCCATTGGCTTTAACCGGGGTCGATTGGGTCTTGCGTAGCCAGCACCGCACCCATTCCATGCGGCTGGATGCGACTCCACCAGAGCATTGGGGCGCACGCCTCAGTGTGTCCGGCATTTTCAAGCAGCCGCTTCTCTCGCGCCGTGCCAGCCTCTGGCGCGAATGGCGAGGGCAGTTGTACGCGAATTTCATGCAGGTCGATCTGGCCCAGTTGCGGCGCTACGCTGATCTGGGGGTGGACCTTGCGCAGGGTTCTGGTTCCGTGCGGGCCTGGATCGATGTGGTCGAGGGCGAGCCCACGGGCGCCACAGCAGATCTGGCCCTGGATGACGTCAAGCTCACCGTCAACCCCAAGCTGGAGCCGCTTGCCCTGAGGGGCGTCACCGGGCGGTTGGGCGCCAGGCGGATGGAAGGCGGATTGGAATTTTCGACTCAGGCCCTGCAATTTGAAACAAAGGATGGTTTGCACTGGCCGGGCGGTAATGTGCGCTTATCGGTTTTTGCTGGCGACGCCCGAAAGCCGGCGCATGGCGAGTTCGCCGGGGACCGGCTCGATCTGGCTGCCATGGCGCAGATTGCCCAGCGTTTGCCGATGGACGATG
>JAIPDC010000184.1 GCA_021737865.1 Rhodoferax sp. | reverse complement strand
TCAATTCCAGGTTGCGGCCGCTTTTGCGGAACAGCTTGTGGCCCAGCCATTCTTCGAGCAACTTGATTTGGCCCGACAGGGTTTGTGGTGTGGTGTGCAACTGCTCACCCGCGCGCATGATGCCGCCGGCTTTCGCAGTGACCCAGAAGTAGTGCAGGTGTTTGAAGTTCATCGTGGTGCTTTACTTCGTAAAAAGTGAAGTTAATTTGTCATAAATACGAATTTACACGAAGCATTGTCTGCTCTATATTTGCTTTTAACCAGCCGCGTTTGTGCTGGAAGGAGTGATTTCATGCGATTGAGTACCCGCGGACGTTTTGCCATAACCGCCATGATTGACCTGGCCTCGCGCCAGACCGTCACGCCTGTGCCTCTGCAAGATCTGGCGCAGCGCCACCGCATTTCGATGTCTTACCTGGAGCAGATGTTCGCAAAGCTGCGCCAGCACGGCCTGGTCGAGAGCACGCGTGGCCCGGGTGGCGGTTACACGCTGGCGCTTGCTGCGGCGTCCATTTCTGTGGCTGACATCATTGGTGCCATCGAAGATGAAACGGGCGACCGCCCCAAGGAAGTGCAGCGCGAAACTTCGCCCACCGCACAGGCTATGACGCAAGACCTGTGGGATGCTTTGCAGACCACGGTGGCGAACTACCTGAAGACCGTGACCTTGCAAAGTCTGGCAGACGAGCAAAAGGCCAAAGGCTTTCAGGCAAAGGAACGCAAGACCGCGCAAAAGGGTGTATTTCAGAAGCCCAGGCCACCGGTCGCGCGCCCCGGAACACCGAATTCTGTGTTTGCTTTGGCACAGGCGTTTGCTCCGTTGCACAAGGCTTAGCGCAACTTGACCGGCGCGAGCGCGAGCGCATAATCGCGCGGACCAAATGACGAATTTCCGTCGCGGTTCTATAGCCATAGTATGAAAGCATTCGAGTGGAGCAGGTTGTTTGAGACAGGTCTGACCGAGGTCGATGAGCAGCATCGACACCTGGTTGACCTGCTCAATGTATTGGCCGACCAGGTGGATGCCAACGATGCTGAGCGCATTGACCGGCTGCTGGCTGAGTTGGCGCAGTACACGGTCTACCATTTCCAGTCTGAAGAGTCGATGATGGCGACGCTGGGGCTGGATCCGGCCCATGCGACCGCGCATCGCTCAGCACACCAGAAATTCATTGCCCAGGTCCAGGAGTGGATGCATACGCGTAATCTGGCTGGTCAACTCAGCACGCAGCAGTTACTCGAATACCTGGCCAATTGGCTGGTTTTTCATATCCTGGGAGACGATCAATCGATGGGCCGCCAGGTAAAGGCGATACGCTCTGGCATGCCGGCGCACCAGGCTCTGGCGTGTGACCCTACATCACATGACCCCAGAACCGATGTCTTGCTAGGCGCCTTGCAACGAATGTATGCCGACTTGGTGGATCGCAATGAGCAGTTGGTGCTTGCACAGCAACGGTTGACTGCACTCAATGCGTCACTGGAAAAGCGGGTTGCGGGTCGCACCGTCGAGCTCGAGGCGACCAATTCACTGTTGCGGGAAGAGCGCCAGCGGGCCATTGAAGCTGAAAAAATGGCATCGCTGGGCCGCATGGTGGCCGGATTTGCGCATGAGGTGAATACACCCGTTGGGATTGCGGTTGGTGCAGTGTCCCAGTTGACGGATATGGTGCGTCAACTCGGCCAGCTGTTGCAGCAGGAAGAGATCCCCGAGGAGCAGGTGCATGACAGTCTTGCTGTGTTGAACGAGTCGGGTGACCTGGCCATGGCCAACCTGCGCAGGGCGGCAGGGCTGGTGCAAAGCTTCAAGCGTACGGCGGTGGACCAGTCGTCCGATGCTGCACGCGACTATTGCCTGAACGAGGTGATCGACGATGTGGTGCGCAGTCTGCAGCCGCTTTTCAAGCACACCGCCATTGCGTTTTCCGTCGATTGCCCCGCCGGTATGTGGCTGCATGGAATGCCGGGTGCCCTGACGCAGGTGCTGACCAACCTGTGCATCAATGCACACAGCCACGCCTTTGCCGACGGCAGCCGTGCGGGCGAGATAGTGGTCAAAGTTATCCGCCAGGCCGGCGATGTGGAGCTGCACTTCATCGACAACGGCGCGGGCATGGAGGCCGCAAGTCAGGCCAAAGTGTTCGAGCCCTTTTTTACCACCCGACGCAACCGGGGTGGAAGTGGATTGGGTCTATATATCGTCTACAACCTGGTGACCCAGTCGCTCGGGGGTCGGATCGAGTGTTTGAGCCAGCTATCTTCCGGCACCGAGTTTCGCATCCGTTTCCCATTCGTCGGGCCATTGGGTGAAGATGCTCCGGCCAACTGAAAATAGAAAATTCAGTACCCACCCTCGTCCCGAATGGGCTTGATCTAGCCCGCCATCAAGACCGGCACCGTCATGTGTTTCAGAATGTGGCGGGTGCCCGCACCACGGCTCTCAAACGGGAACCCGATCGAGCCGTGCGCACCCATCACCAACAGGTCGGCACTGCGGTCGCTGGCGCGGTTCAGCAGCACATCCATGATGCCGAAGTCCTGAACCAGCACCACTTCGGTTCTGGCCTGTATGCCATGCGTGGCCAGGTGCTGCTCGACCTCGGTGCAGGTGGCCTGGCCGTCTTCAAGCCGGGCACTGACCGACAACACGTAGACCTGCTTGCAGTCCGCCATGAGCACCAGCGCATCGTTGAGCGCCCGGGCCGCCTCGGGCGCGTTGTGCCAGGCGATGAGGGGGGTTTTGCCGACCTCCGCGAAGTTTCCAATATAGGGCAGTATCAACACCGGGCGGCCGCACGCCAGCACCACCTCGGAGACCAGTTCCTCAGGGGCAAAGTGGTTGTCTTGTTCGTGCTGCCCAACAATGACCATGTCGGCGTGGCGGGCCAGGTCGACAAAGTGACGCGTCACTTCAGCTTCTCCACCGCGGTTGATGTAGCGCCATTGGGCGCCAGCCAGGTCGGCTGTTGCGGTGTCAAATAGGGTCTTGCTGGCATCACGGGCCAGCGTGAATTCTTCGCTGGGCCAGGTGCTCACCACACCCACCTTTTGCGCGTGCGCACGTTGTGCGAACACGCCCACCAGCCTGGCACCGTGCTCGCGCGCCAGCGACACAGCCAAGGCCAACCGCGCCGTAGTGCGCTCGCTCTGGTCCAGATGGACTATCAAATCTTTCAAAGCCATGGCAATCGATCCCTACCCAAAAATTGAACACATTTAATAAATTTCAGTATAGGGTGAAAGCCGCGCCCCGCCTGTCACGCATTTGCGCTATAGACCAACGGGGCGGCTAGTGCGGCATGCCCCAAACATAGGATTCCATCGACAACACCCCGTGGGTTATGCCGCCGTTCAGGACTTGCACCGGATCATCCTCTTGCAGCGCGCCCAGCGCTACCAGAAGTGGCAGGAAGTGCTCTTGTGTCGGGTGCGCCCGCTCGGCATGCGGGGCCTCGGCCCGGTAGTTGATCAGCGGTTGGACCGCGTTTGCCAGAATCGCTGTGCGCACCCAGGCTTCGAACTCCAGTGCATAAGTTTCAGGCCTTGCGTCCGGTTGGCGGATCTCATACAGGTTGTGCGTCATGCTGCCCGAGCCGATGATCATCACCCCCTGCGAACGCAGTGGGGCCAGCGCGCGGCCCATGGCAACCGCTTGTGCGGTGGTCAGGCTAACCGGCATGGACACCTGAAATGTCGGCATGTCGGCCCTGGGCAGCAGGTGATACAGCGGCACCCAGGCGCCGTGGTCCAGACCGCGGCGCTCATCGAGGCCCACGGCAAAACCTGCCGCCGACAACAACTTTGCTGCTGCACCGGCGAGTTCAGGCTGTCCCTTTGCCGGGTATTGCAGCGCATAGAGTTCGGCGGGGAAGCCGCCAAAGTCGTGCACGGTTTCGGGCGTGGGCGTCGTGGCTACGCGCACATCCCGGGTCTGCCAGTGGGGCGACACCACCAGCACCGCCTTCACGTTCGCCAGTTGTGCGCCGAGCTTTTGCAGCTGTGGCCCCAGCTGGCCGGGCTCCAGCGCGAAGGTGGGGGCGCCGTGCGATATGAATAAGACGGGAGATTGGTTCATGGTGTCTGTCCGTTGGGGTGCACTCAGGCCGCAGGCCGATGCAGTTCGATGATCTTGCGCAGCGTGGCCTTCAGCGCCGCGGCCTGCTTGGTACCGAAGGGCTTGAGCACCCTTTGTTCATGCGCCTTGGCCTGCACGATCAGGTCACCAACGATCTGCCGTCCATGGTGCGTGATGCGCACCATGGTGATGCGTCGGTCGGTATCGTGGGCGTAGCGTTGGACGCAATCCCGGGTTTCCATGCGATCGAGCAGTCGCGTTACTGTGGGCTGCTTCGCGAGGGCCACCTGCGCCAATCCACCGATGCTCATGCCTTCGCTGCCGGTGAGCGTGGCCAGGATGCGCCACTCCGAGACGGAAAAACCGCTGGCCAGCACGATGGCATGAAATTCCTCAGAAATCAGCGTGCTCGCCTGGGCGAGCAAGGCGGGAAGGTAGTCGTCGACAAAGGGCAGTTCGGTAGAGTTGGGCATGATGTTTGATGTTAACGGCCCCGGTGCAACTTTCTGGCCTGCATCTTGCATGATAGGGTAAACGATGATTTTGAATATGTTTACTTTTGAATAGTTCACAAGTAAACTTCATTCGGAATCATGGAATAGTGTGTGGTTCCATCTAATTCAAAGGCAAGACATAGTCATGGCTGAGCGTTCGTTCAAGGAAGAAGTGAAGAAGCTGCGCCTGGGTGCCGGCGAGGTCTTCGCGGGCGAGGGTATTTTGGCCGTGACCAAGGCCTTGCTGGAGTCGGGCGTGGCCTATGTGGCCGGCTACCAGGGCTCGCCCATTTCGCACCTCATGGATGTGCTTGCCGACGCGCAGGACATTCTGACCGAACAGGGCATACGTTTCGAGAATAGCGCCAGCGAGGCTACGGCGGCGGCCACCCTCGCCGCCTCGGTCAACTACCCGCTGCGCGGCGCTGTGACCTTCAAAGCCACCGTCGGCACCAACGTGGCGTCGGACGCACTGGCCAACCTGGCCTCCGGCGGCGTGACCGGCGGGGCGCTGATCATCGTTGGCGAGGACTACGGCGAAGGCTCGTCCATCATGCAGGAGCGCAGCCACGCCTTCGCAATGAAGTCGCAGATGTGGCTGCTCGACCCGCGCCCCAACCTGCCCAGCATCGTGCAGGCGGTGAAGGACGGCTTCGAGTTGTCCGAGGCCAGCCACACGCCAGTGATGCTGCAGTTGCGCATCCGCACCTGCCACGTGCACGGCCGGTTCATTGCATCCGACAATGTGGCGCCCGCCTTCACCCTGGCGCAGGCCATGGAAAATCCACAGCGCGACGTGAGCCGCATCGTGCTGCCGCCGGCTAGTTTCCTGCACGAGCAGGAGAAGGTGACGCAGCGCTGGCCCGCCGCAGTGCGCTTCATTGTCGAGCGCGGCCTGAACGAATTCTTTGGCGATGAGGCTGACGACATCGGCATCGTGGTGCAGGGCGGTTGCTACAACACGCTGATCCGAGCCCTGGGTCAGCTGGGCCTGGCCGATGTGTACGGCAACACCCGAGTGGCCCTGTACGTGATGAACGTCGCCTACCCGCTGATCGACGCCGAGTTGCTGCGCTTTTGCGCCGGCAAGCGCGCCGTGTTGCTGGTGGAGGAAGGTCAGCCAAACTTCGTGGAACAGGGCATCGCGTCCATCCTGCGCAGCGCGGGATGTCAGTCGGCTCTACACGGCAAGGATCTTTTGCCTGTTGCCGGGGAATACACCACGGCCGCGGTGCTGAAGGGCCTCAGCGCCTTTCTGCAGGCCTATGGACGGCTTGACGCCCCACCTGCCGCGCCGGCTTTGCCGCGCGTCATCCCGCTGATGGCCGAGCCGCAAAGGCCGCTGGCTGACAACGTCCACGGCCGCCCGCCAAGCTTTTGCACCGGCTGTCCGGAGCGACCCATCTTCACCGCCATCAAATTGCTGGAACGCGAGCTGGGCGAACACCACATCAGCGCCGACATAGGCTGCCACCTGTTCTCCATCCTGCCGCCCTTCAACCTCGGCAACACCACGATGGGCTACGGTCTGGGGGCTGCAGGCGCGGCCGCGCTCAACGTGCCGGCGGGCAAGCGCGCCATCTCGGTCATGGGTGACGGCGGCTTTTGGCACAACGGCCTGACCAGCGGCATCGCCAACGCGGTGTTCAACCGCAGCGACAACCTCACCATCGTGGTCGACAACAGCTACACCGCGGCCACGGGCGGGCAGGACATTCTGTCGTCCACGGCACACAACGACACGCGTGTCACCAACCAGGCCATCGAGAACGCGGCGCGCGGCGTTGGTGCGCAATGGGTCAAGGTGGTGACGCGCACCTACGACCTGCGGACCATGATGGCCACGCTGCGCGAAGCCCTGACCACCAAGGAAAAAGGCCCCAAAGTACTGATCGCGCAAAGCGAGTGCATGCTTAACCTGCAGCGGCGCGAGAAGCCGGTGGTGCGCGCCAGTGTTGCCGCGGGACAGCGCGTGGTGCGCGAACGCTTCGGCATCGACCCCGACACTTGCACGGGAGACCATTCCTGCATCCGCCTGTCGGGCTGCCCCTCGTTGTCCATCCGAACCAACCCCGATCCGCTGCGGCTTGACCCGGTGGCCATGGTGCTCGACAGTTGCGTGGGTTGCGGCCTATGCGGCGAGGTCGCACATGCCGCCGTGTTGTGCCCCTCTTTCTACCGCGCCGAGATCGTCACTAACCCGAGTCGATGGGACCGTCTGCGCCAACGTGTGCGCGGCGCTTTGATCGGCCACCTGCAGGCGCGCGATCAGCGCCGCCGGGAACGCCATGCCTTCTGAGAACGCCATGATCCAAACGAATCAACCCCTGAAGATCGCGATCCTGGCCATGGGCGGCGAGGGCGGCGGCGTGCTCGCCGACTGGCTGGTCGATCTGGGCGAACACAATGGCTGGATTGCGCAGACCACCTCCGTGCCGGGCGTCGCCCAGCGCACCGGCGCCACGATCTACTACGTGGAGCTTTTCCCGCAAGCCCAGGCTGTGGCTGATGGCGGCCAGCCGGTGCTGGCACTGATGCCGCTTCCGGGTGACGTGGACGTGGTGCTCGCGTCTGAACTTATGGAAGCGGGTCGCGCCGTGCTGCGCGGGCTGGTAACGCCGCAGCGCACGACGCTGATCGCCTCCACGCATCGCGTCTACGCGATTTCGGAAAAAATCGCCATGGGCGAGGGCCGCGTGGACAGCGATGAACTGATCGCCCATGCCGGCCGTGCCGCAAAAACGTTCCTGCGTTTCGACATGGCGCAGGCCGCAGCGCGCTCAGGTAGTGTCATCAGCGCCGTGCTGTTTGGGGCGTTATCGGCCTCCGGTGTACTGCCCTTCAGCCGGGCGCAGTTCGAAGCCACGATTGTGCGCGGCGGTGTTGGCGTGAAATCCAGCCTGCTGGCTTTCGGCACCGCATACGCCCCACACGACCCGGCCGCTGACGAAGCGCCCACTCCCACTCCCCAGCCGCGCGATCCCGCAGTGGCAACCCTGCTGGACCGCGTTAACAGCGAATTCCCGGTGGCCGCCCAGCCGCTGCTGCTTGAGGGCGTGCGGCGTTTGCTGGACTACCAGGACCCCGCCTATGCCGCGCTGTATCTGGACCGGCTCGTCCCCGTGCGCGGTCTGCCTTGCGACGGCGGGGCCCGGTTGCTGCGCGAGACCGCGCGCCATCTGGCGCTGTGGATGTCCTACGAAGACACGATACGCGTGGCCGACCTGAAGACGCGTGCCAGTCGCTTCGCGCGCGTCCAGGGCGAGGTCGGCGTCAAGGCCGACCAGCAACTGGCGATCAGGGAATTCATGCACCCGCGCGTCGAGGAAATCTGCGACACCCTGCCGGCCGCCATCGGGCGCTGGCTGGCGCAACCACACT
>JAIPDC010000008.1 GCA_021737865.1 Rhodoferax sp. | reverse complement strand
TTCACCAAACCCGTCAGCGCCGCGGTCATCGTGACATATCGCGCAAATTTGCCGATCGCCATGTAAATGAGGCAAGGCCAGAACGGCAGTTTCAACCAGCCCGCCACGGCGCACAGGGGGTCGCCCACGCCGGGCAACCAGGCCAGCAGGCAGGCTTTGGGCCCCAGCTTTTTCAGCCAGACCAGTGCTTTGGTGTGTGTTGGTGAGCCGCGGTATTTGTCGACTGCATGATGGGCGCCGTAGCCCATCCACCAATCGAGTGCGCCGCCCAGTGTGTTGCCCACAGTCGCCACCAGCACCACGGGCCAAAACTGGTCGGGGTTGAGTTGCACCAGACCGAAGACGACCGGCTCCGAGCCCAGCGGCAGCAGGGTGGCCGAGACGAACGAGACCACGAACACCGTGCTCAGGCCATACTGGGGCAATGACAGCAGGGAAAGTAATTGGTTGATCCATTCGGGCATGGTTACAGTTTATTTCAATTGCTGAAATTTTGGGCAGCTAGAATGGAGTCCGACCCGCGTCACCGCTTTCAGAACCCACCCCCATTCCCCTCAGATACCCGTATGCACATCGGTCACTTCGCTATGGCGAATCCCCTTTTTGTAGCGCCCATGGCGGGGGTGACGGACCGGCCGTTCCGCCAACTGTGCAAGCGCCTGGGCGCCGGCTATGCGGTGAGCGAAATGGTGACTTCGCGCCGCGACCTGTGGGACACACTCAAGACTTCGCGCCGCGCCAATCACGATGGTGAACCTGGCCCCATTGCCGTGCAGATTGCCGGCACCGAGGCGCAGATGATGGCCGATGCGGCGGTTTACAACATCGAGCGCGGTGCGCAAATCATCGATATCAACATGGGTTGCCCTGCCAAAAAGGTCTGTAACAAGTGGGCCGGCTCGGCACTGATGCAAGACGAAGCGCTGGCCCTGTCGATCGTGCAGGCCGTAGTTGCAGCCTGCGCGCCGCGCAACGTGCCCGTGACCTTGAAGATGCGCACCGGCTGGTGCCAGGCGCACAAAAACGCGGTCAGGCTGGCGGGCGCTTTTGAAAGTGCCGGAGTGCAAATGCTGGCCGTGCACGGTCGCACACGCGAGCAGGGCTACAAGGGTGAGGCTGAGTACGACACCATTGCCGCCGTCAAGGCTGCGGTGCAGATCCCGGTGGTGGCCAATGGCGATATCACCACACCGGAGAAGGCGCGTGACGTGCTGCGGGCCACGGGGGCAGATGCGATCATGATCGGACGCGCCGCTCAGGGCCGGCCATGGATATTCCGCGAGATCGCACACTTTTTGGCCACCGGTGCGCATCTGGCACCACCGCTGGTGAGCGAGGTCAAGCGTTTGCTGGTGGAGCATTTGCATGACCACTACCGCCTGTACGACGAATTCATTGGCGTGCGTTCGGCGCGTAAGCACATTGGCTGGTATGTGCGTGACCTGCCGGGCGGCGAGGACTTTCGCGCCGGGATGAACGCATTGCAGGACAGCGTGGCCCAGGTGGCCGCGGTGGAGCAATTTTTTGATGGTTTGAACGAGAAGATGGACCGTATCCCGGCAAACGGCGGTGCGGCCAATACAAGAGGACGAGACATGACGGAATGTGCTGTATGAGCAAGAAGCTCATTGAAGACTGTGTGCGCACCAGCCTGGAAGGCTACTTTCGCGACCTGCGCGGCACCGAGCCCGGTGGCATGCATGACATGCTGGTACGCGCGGTAGAAAGGCCCCTGCTGGAAGTGGTGATGGCACAAGCCGACCACAACCAGTCGAAGGCCGCGCAGTGGCTGGGGCTGAACCGCAACACCCTGCGCAAGAAATTGCTGGAACACCGATTGATCGACTGATTGCGCAGCGCGCAGCGCTTGTGCGGCCGCCCATATTTTTAACTTAGCTCACCACCACCATGAACGCACTCCTATCTGTCTCTGACAAAACCGGCATCGTCGAACTCGCCCAGGCACTGCACGCGCAAGGCATCAAGCTGCTTTCCACCGGCGGCACCGCCAAACTGCTGGCCGAAAAAGGTCTGCCGGTAACGGAAGTGGCTGATATGACGGGTTTTCCTGAAATGCTGGACGGCCGGGTCAAGACCCTGCACCCCCGCGTGCATGGTGGCCTGCTGGCCCGCCGTGATGTGCCTGCGCATATGGCGGCGCTGGCCGAGCACCAGATCGACACCATCGATGTGCTGGTGGTGAATCTGTATCCGTTTGAAGCGACGGTTGCCAAGCCCGGTTGCACGTTGGAAGACGCCATCGAGAACATCGACATCGGCGGCCCGGCCATGGTGCGCAGCGCGGCCAAGAACTGGAAAGACGTGGCCGTGCTGACTGATGCATCGCAATACGCTGGCGTGATTGCCGAGTTGAAATCTGCTGGCAAAGTCAGCGACAAAACCAAGTTCGCCCTGAGTGTTTCTGCCTTCAACCGCATCAGCCAGTACGACGGTGCCATCAGCGATTACCTGAGCGCCGTGCAGGTTGGCGATGACGTGCCAGCCGGTGATGCAGCGCCCGTACTGAGCCGCTTTGCGGCCCAGTTCAACGCGCAGTTCACCAAGGTGCAGGACATGCGCTACGGCGAGAACCCGCACCAGCAGGCATCCTTCTACCGAAGCGCCAGCCCAGCACTGGGCGCACTGTCCACCGGCGTGCAGTTGCAGGGCAAAGAGTTGAGCTACAACAACATTGCCGACGCTGATGCGGCGTGGGAATGCGTCAAGAGTTTTGACACGGGAGCCGCAGGCGACCTTTCGCAGTCCGCTGCCTGTGTCATCGTCAAGCACGCCAACCCCTGCGGTGTGGCTGTCGGTGCAACCGCGCTGGAGGCCTACAGCAAGGCCTTCCAGACCGACCCGACCTCGGCGTTTGGCGGCATCATCGCGTTCAATTGCACGGTGGATGGCGCTGCGGCACAGATCGTTGCCAAGCAATTTGTCGAAGTGCTGATGGCCCCCGCTTTTACCCAGGAAGCACTGGACGTCTTCAAAGCCAAGGCCAATGTGCGTCTGCTGCGTATCGCACTGCCGGAGAACCGCGCCGACATCCTGAACGCCGGTCGCAACAGTCTGGAGTTCAAGCGTGTCAGCGGTGGCTTGCTGGTGCAGGAGGCCGACAACCATATCCTGCATTTGTCGGACCTGAAAGTGGTCACCACCGTGCAGCCAACGCCAGAGCAACTGCAAGACCTGCTGTTTGCCTGGACGGTGGCGAAATACGTCAAATCCAACGCCATTGTGTTCTGCAAGGGCGGCATGACCATGGGCGTGGGTGCGGGCCAGATGAGCCGCCTGGACTCGGCCCGCATTGCCAGCATCAAGGCAGGTCACGCCAATCTGTCACTGGCTGGCACGGTGGTGGCCAGCGATGCATTCTTTCCCTTCCGTGATGGCCTGGATGTGGTGGTGGATGCAGGCGCTACCTGCGTCATCCAGCCCGGCGGCTCGATGCGCGATGACGAGGTGATTGCCGCCGCCAATGAGCGCGGCGTGGCCATGGTGTTCAGTGGGGTGCGTCACTTCCGCCATTGATTTATTGCCAAATAGACCTCTAGCCCTGGTGAAATAAGCGTGGACAGCTATACATTTGATAGCAACTGGTTGGGATGGCGGTTACCGCAGCAGTTGCAGAATCTGGTTGCGTAAGACGGTTGGGCGCACTGGTTTTTGCAGGAAGTGAATACCAGCGTCGTGGCACAAGTTGGGCAGGTTGCCTTCGACCTCCCCGCTCATGAGACAGGCCGGGATGCTGGATTTGGCTTCATCGCGGATCAATCGCACTGCATCAAGCCCATTCTCGCCGGCACGCAAGCGATAGTCGGTCAAAATCAGTTGCGGGGTTTTGTTGCCTCTCAGCAGTCCCAAGGCCGCATCAATGCTGCTGGCTACCGCCACATCGCAGCCCCAGGATGACAGCAACATGTGCATTGCCTCTGCGACCAACACATCATCATCAATTACCATCAGACGGACTCCCTGCAACTCATTCAGCGGCATTGCATTTTGGTCGACCAGCGTGTTTTGAGATGGCTGACTTGGAGCGAGCGGCAACTCAATACTGAAGCAACTGCCCCGGCCCAGCACCGATTTGACGCTCACGGTGTGCCCGAGCAGCCGGGCTGTGCGTTCAACAATACCCAAGCCCAGTCCCAGACCCTTGCTGCGATCGCGTTCGTTGTTGCTGACCTGGAAAAACTCTTTGAATATTTCCCGTTGGTGTTGTGGTGCAATGCCGACCCCTGTGTCCCACACCTGTATGCGTGCGATGCGGTGGCCCTGCACCGGCCGGCACGCCACCAGAACTCCGCCGCGCTCGGTGTACCGCAGCGCGTTATGTATCAGGTTCAAAAGCATGCGGGTGAGCAGCGCAGAATCGCTCAACACCCACAGCGGACTCTGACGAACGCGCAAGAAGAGCTTCTTGGCATCGGCTTGAGCGTGCAACCCAGATGCCAGCGGTGCAAAAAGATCCGCCACAGAAAGAGCACGAATTGAGGTATTCACCGTGCGCGCATCCAGTTGTGCGATGTCCAGCAGTGAATCCAGCAAATCCTGCTGCGCCCGCACGGACGCCGACAGATGGTCAAGCACCGTCTCCTCTTCATCTCCATGCGGAAATTGCAGCAGGCGCTCCACGAACATACCCAACGCGTGCGAAGGTTGGCGCAAGTCATGGCTTGCGGCGGCCAGAAACTGGGACTTGGTCCGCGTTGCTTCTTCTGCGGCTTCTTTCTGGGTGCGCAGGTCCTGGGTGGCCTTTTCAACACGGTATTCCAGAAGTTGACGGTTGTCCTGCAAGTGCTGCGCCATGCTGTTGAGTCCGCGTTGCAAGGCGGCAAACGGATCGCTCGGCTCTACCAAAGCGCGGAAATCCAACTCGCCATTTTCCAGACGTGCAACCTGGCGCGAAATTTGTTGTATGGGTGTCAACACCCCGCGCGAGATCAAGAATGCCACCATCGCGCCCAGCACCAGTCCGATCATGGTGATGAGAACCCCAAGCAGCAGCATGCCGCGCTCCAGTGTTGTCAGCGATTGGCGACTCATGACCAGGACCACATGCCCCAGAAGTTGAGCCGGCGGCGGCAGCGCTTGCGCCTGCACTTCAAAGACATCGTCCAGACTAATCTGGCTGCCATGCACTGGTTGAACCAGAATGTCCAGCGCATTGGATGCGTCGTGGACCGTGCTTTCCTGGATTCCCATCTCGGGAGACTTCAGCAACGGCGTGCCGACACGGGTGAGAAGAATGCCTTTGCTGTCGAAGATATCGACCGACCGCACATCGGGCTCCCTGGCTGCACCCAGGCCGATTGACTGCAGCTGTGTTTCGTTAGCCGAGAAAATGCCGTACTCACTGGCGCTGGCCAATTGCCGTGCGAGGGCACGCGCGCGTTGTTGGTATGCATCGTTGAGGTCGCTTGAGCGGCCCACCAAAAATGCCACCGACAGCAAAATTCCCACGATCAAGACCGGCAGCAACGCCGCCACCATGACACGGGTGCGGATGTCAGACCATTTCATTTGGTGAGTTCCAGGCGCCTGAGTCGCTCGGTCAAGGTCTGGGCATCAACGTTCAAGTCCATTGAGCGCGCAAGGGAGGCATTCACATCGATCGAAAAATCACGCGGGTATTGGGCGGGGGGCAGTTCTTTGCCCTGCAGGACCGCTCGTGCGAGTTGTGCCGCCTGCTGTCCGACCTGAGTGGGTGTGGAGTAGATCGCCATCAGGGCTCCGGCCTTCACGTAGGCAGGCGAAAAACTGACCATGGGCACCCCTGCACGCAAGGCGGACAAGAGAATATTTTGCAGGGTTCCACTGTTGAATACCTGCGGGTCCGGCAGGGCCAGCAGCACCTGACTTGCCTCCAGAAGCGTTTGTAGCTTGGCAAACATCGGTTCGTTTGGATCGATTTGAGTTTGCGTCAAACTGAGGGATCGCCTGCGCATCTCCTCGTCCAGAAGCGGAACTTGCGAACTGCTATGGTTGCCCAGCATGACACCGATGCGTGGGCGCTGTGGCAAAGCAAGCTGGATCAAATCCAGCTGACGTCCCAAATTTTGATTCAGATAAATTGCAGAGAATGGGCTCGCCGCCTTGCGGGGGTTGGTCCGCACAATCAGTTCGAAACTTTGACTCGGGACGAACACACTCAAAACCGGAATCCGCGTTTCGCTGCGCGCCAGTTCCGTCGCGGCCTCGACACCCAAAGCCAGCACGAACTGACCCGCTCGGGTGCCAGACGTGCGGGCTTCTGCCAGTGTCAGGTATTGAACGTTGCTGCGCGAAACACCTCCGCGCGCAAGTTCGGCGATGAAAACTTCAGCCGCCTCGGTGAAGGCGGCGTTGCGCTCAGCACTGACCAGCAGTACCGGAACTTGTGCGGCGTGCACCCCGTGCGAGAAGCCGCATCCGAGCCACATGCACAGACAAGCAAGCCTGAAGGCAAGGCTTTGCAAGGACATGTGCCTAGTTCTCTAACCTCAGCATCACGTAGGCTTGTCTGACGAACTGGAAGTTGGGGTCGAAGTCTAGATAGGTAGGCCCGATGTTTTGCACCACCAATGACAGCTCTCCCTTGCGGGGCCCCCAGTGCAATCCTTTTGCTACCCGCAGGTCGGTGCGGTTCACTGCGGGGCCTGGCACGCCGTTATTCGGCATCTCGAGCACGGGGTCCGTGTGGCTGTACATCAGGCTGAAGCGGATACCTTGCGGAAGCCGCTGGGTGAACATCAGCGAGTAGCTGGTGGACGGCGTGCGAGGGAAGACTTGGCCGTTGTCAATCGAAAGATGCCCCAGGGTCCACTGCCCATCCTGCCAGGGGCGCCATTTGAGTTGGAACTCCGTTCCGTAGGTATGACGCAGCGCGCCCTTGTCGCCCCGGTTGCCGCCCGGTATGTTGGTGTAGTACTTTGTGTAGCCATTCTCATCTCTTGTTTCCTCGATGATGTTGGCGCTGGTTTCATCGAAGACACGCACATCGACATCGAGTGCCAATTTTTCGAATGTGCCTAAGTACCCGATTTCACGACTCGTAATGGATTCGGGTGCCAAGCCGCTGCGCGACTTGAAATCGACGAACTCACCATCCGGAAAGCCGGCAGCTGCGAGCGATGCAGAACGGTAGACCAGGTGGCCGAAGTTTTCGAACGTGCTGGGCGGTCGATAGGCTTTCGACACACCGTAGCGCAGCGTTTGCCCGGGCACCAGATGCCAGTTCAACATGGTGCGCGGTGAGCTGGTATCGCCGGACACGGAGTTGCGTTCCAGCATACTGCCGGCATTGAGCACCAGGTTGGGCACGATATGCCACTGGCCATTAAAAAAGACCCGATAGAAATTGGTTGCGAAGGCATCGTCCGTGTCATACAGGATGCGTGAGGTAATGCGCTCCTGGCGTAGTTCCGCGCCCCAAATCCAGTGCAAGGCAGGGTTCAGGCGCACCGTGTGCTGCACCATCATCGCGTCGCTGCTGGCGCGTCCGCCCCGGTCCATGAGTACATCGGTGAAAACGGAGTTGGGAACATGGTCCTGTATGGACTCATCCATGTGCGCGTACTGGAATGCAAGGTCTGCATTGGCATGCAGGATGCGGCTCCAGTCCACCTGGACAAAAGAGGTGTCAATCCAGCGATTGCGCAAACCGTTGCCACTGCCGTTATTTTTCGAGCCAACGCCTGCCCCAATGACGGACTGTCCGGCGCGCACGTCCAGACGGTCGCTGTCCGTGGCTTGGAATGTGCCCCGAAAGTTAACACGATTGATTTGGTCCCGCCCTCCCGCACCCAGCAGCCCCGAGTCGGCCCGCTGATCCGCGGTGACACGAAAGCGTGCCTGGTGGTCGCCCCAGCCCAGGCGCACCAGGGTATCGCGGATGCCGTTGTCGCCCCATGCGACATGGCCGGTTGTGCCCATGGTGTCTACCGTGTCGCGGGTGACAATGTTGATCATGCCCAGGAAAGCACGCGCGCCATAGGCAGCGGCGTTGGTGCCCCGGACGACCTCGATGCGCTCGATGTCATCAATGGCGACGGCCTGCAGACCCGGGCCTGTGCTGCCCCAAAGAAAGGGGGCGTAAACGGAGCGCCCATCGACCATCACCTGCACCCGGTTCGCGTAGTCCGTCAGGTTGTCGTGGTAGCTGGCCTGGGGGGCATTGGATTCAAACGAACTGCTGACCTCAAATCCGGGCACGTAGCGCAGCAAATCAGCTACGTCGCGCGCGCCAGTGTCACGAATCATGGCGCGGTCCAGTATGGTCACGGCGCCCGGCGTTTCATCCAGCCGCTGGGGCAGACGAGAGACCGACAGCACGATGGGCACCTCGTTCAGAAACTCGCTTTCCGAGAGCGGCGGCATGTTCTGCGCATGCACCAAGGGCGCAAGCCCAAGCAGCGCCACCCTGAACAGGAGCGCTCTGGGTCGCAGCAATTTTGCGACCGGTTTTGCGTTCAGGAGTCTATTGGCGCGATGCATTTTTTTGGACATAAAAGTAGAACTCAGGTTTAGGGCCGCAACGGCGCGGTGGTGCGACGCGACAGCGTCAACGTGCTGACAGCCCCTTGGCCCATTTTGGACTGAAAAATGAGCGGGGATTGAATCAATGCTGCAACCCGGTTGGCAACGAGCTGGCAACGGGCTGAACTTTCGCTTGCGCTTTTTTGCGTGTTGATGCGGGTGTCCCACACTTGTATGCGGACTTGGCTTGCCTGCTGGCGCACGCCCAGCAAAATGCCCCCTTGCTGCGTTTGGGCTATTGCGTTGATGAGCAGTTTGCGCAATACCTTCTGTACCAATTGTGGATCGCTATGCACGCAAACATCAGCGGTCGGGCAATAGAAACGCAGACGCACATTTTTGGCAACCGCTTGCGATGTGAACTCTGCTGCAAGGGTGTGCAGCACTGCGTTGAGACTGAATGGCTTCTGTTTTACCGAGATTGCGCCGCCATCCAGATTTGAAATGTCCAGCAGGTCGTCCAAAGTGTCGCGGACCGACTGTATGGACAGGTCCAGGCGCTGGGTGGTCGTTAGCAGCTGCGGACTCAGCGGTGCGTGCAGCAAGCTGTCAACGAAGAGCGTGGCGGCCTGCAAGGGCTGCCGCAAATCGTGAACGGCGGCCGCAAACACACACACTTGCTGCCGTTTTTCTTCTTCTGCTCGGGCCTGAATCGCACGCAAACTCCATCGCGTGACCCCAATCTCCACCAGCAGGGCTGCCAGGCCCAGCCACAGGATGGGTTGCGCCCACGATGGATCACTGCGAGCAACCAGCAGGTAAGCAAGCCCTGCAGCAAGGCCGGTGGCGATGACGGTTGCCATTGCCGCATACACCAGTGCCCGTGATGCCGTGCTGTATTGCCTGAAAGGAGCCATGGTTAGCAAATGCCTAACCGTCGTGCCGCCAGAACGGCTTCTGTGCGGGTATGTACTTCCATGGTTCGAAATATTATTTTCAAGTGAGTTTGTGCCGTGTGTTCGCTCATCCCGAGGATTGACGCGATCTCCTTGTTCACCTTTCCCTGGCACAACAGATCCAGCACTTCACGTTGCCGGGGGGTCAGGTTGACACCGACCATGGCCGGTGCCAGGTCATCGGGAAAATGAGATTCGCCTTGCAGCACTTTCTGCAAGGCATGCATCATGGCTTGCGCGGCCGTGGTTTTGATGAGATAGCCCCTTGCTCCTTTTGCGCGTGCTTCGTTCATCGCATCAGGGTCTGCGCTGCCAGTCACCACCACCACGGGCACGTTTGGAAACTTTTTCTGAAGCGGACGCAGACCGTCGAGCCCGTTCATTCCTTGCAAGGCCAAATCGAGCAGGATCAGGTTCAACGGGTTTGCATTGGCAACGTCCTGGTTAAGAGCATCTTCCAGGCTATTGGCTTCCACCACCAGAACTTCGGGGTCCATGCGCTGGAATAACAGCGACATGCCTGCTCGGAAGAGCGCATGATCGTCAATCAGTAGAACCTGCATTGTCATTTCAAAGCGGCCATTTCATAATGAAAATGGCCTCTAGACCTTGTAAATGCTGCGTAGTTAGCTATAAAAATCATAGCAAATTAAAAACCTCAACAGCAGCGGCGATGGTCTCGGCGATGTCCGCATCGGTGTGTGCCGCGCTCATGAACCCAGCCTCGTACAACGCAGGTGCGAAGTACACGCCGCGATCCAACATGCCATGGAAAAAGGTGTTGAAGCGCTTGTTGTCGGTGGTCATGACCTTTGCATAGTTCTGCGGCAGGGCGTCAAACAGGAAGAAGCCGAACATGCCGCCTTCGCTGTCCACGCTGAAAGGCACACCAGCCTGGTCGGCGGCGCCTTTCAGGCCCCCCATCAGCTGCTGGGTCTTGGCGCCCAGGGCCTCGTAGAAACCGGGCTTGCGAATCTCGCGCAGTGTTGCCAGACCGCAGGCCGTGGCGACCGGGTTGCCCGATAGGGTGCCTGCCTGGTAGACCGGGCCCAGCGGGGCAAGTTGCTCCATGACGGCGCGTTTGCCGCCAAATGCCGCCAGGGGCATGCCCCCGCCAATGACCTTTCCCAGCACGGTGATGTCGGGCTCGAAACCAGGGATGGAGCGGGCGTAAACACTTTGGGCGCTGCCCAGCGCGACACGGAATCCCGTCATGACCTCGTCGAATACGAAAAGGGCTCCATGCTGGCTGCACAGTTCCCGGCAGCGCTGCATGAAGGGGATTGAGGCCCGCACAAAGTTCATGTTGCCTGCGATTGGCTCAATCATCAGGCAGGCCAACTCCTTGCCGTGCAAGGCAAACGCTTCTTCCAGTTGGGGGATGTTGTTGTACTCCAGCACCAGGGTGTGCTGCACCACCTCAGCCGGTACACCGGCGCTGGTCGGGTTGCCAAAGGTGGCCAGGCCCGAGCCGGCCTTGACCAGGAGTGCATCGGCGTGGCCGTGGTAGCAGCCTTCAAATTTGAGTATCTTGCTGCGTCCGGTGGCGCCGCGTGCCAGGCGGATGGCGCTCATGCCGGCCTCGGTGCCGCTGCTCACCAGACGGACCATGTCCATGCTGGGCACCAGACTGAGAATTTCTTCCGCCAGTTCCACTTCGCGTTCAGTGGGCGCACCGAAAGAGAATCCTTCGAGAATGGCCTTTTGCACGGCTTCCACTACGGCCGGGTGGCCGTGGCCCAGGATCATGGGTCCCCAGGAGCCGATGTAGTCGATGTGGCGCTTGCCGTTGGCGTCCCAAAAATGGGCTCCCTGTGCGCGTGCAACAAAGCGCGGCGTCCCGCCAACGGCCTTGAAGGCACGCACGGGGGAATTGACGCCGCCAGGAATGACCTTTTGGGCGCGTTGGAACAGTTGCAGGTTGCGGTCAGTGTCGAGTGTCATTTGGCGAGATTTCAAAAGAGGATTCTTGGGGTTCGTCGTCATCGGTCTGTGGATGGGCCCAGAACAGACGGTCTGGCAATACATTGCCCATGCCGGGCCTAAAGCCGCTCTCCAGGCAGCGGTCCAGGTAGTTCAGGGCCTCGGACACGGACTCGGATAGTTCGGTTCCGCTGGCAATCAGAGCGGCCAGAGCCGCCGACAGGGTGTCGCCTGCGCCTGCAAATGCGGCATCGAAACGTTCAAACTTGTGGCTGCACAGCACGGCGGTGGGTGTGCACAGCACGTTGTCTATGAACTGGTCGGGCAGGGGAATTCCGGTAACCAGCGTGTAGGGCACACCAAACTCATTGGCCGCGCGGGCGATGTCACGCGCCGTAGGGCTGCGATCAGCACTCCAGTCCGGTAGCAGCCAGCGGGAAAGCGTGCTGTGGTTTCCAACCAACAGCGTGGTCAGTGGCAGCAGTAACTCGTTGAGGGCGTCCAGATACAGATCAATTTTGTCTTCTTGCCACCAGGACAGGTCAGGCATATAGGCCACCAGTGGAATATCGGCGTAGTCCGATGCCAACTCGGCGATGGCGCTGAGATTTTCAGGCGAGCCCACAAAGCCCACCTTGAACACCAGCACGGGCACATCCTCAAGTATCGCGCGAGCCTGCTCGGTGACTGCCTCGTCGTCCATGCAATAGTGGTCGTGCACCTCTGAGGTATCGCGTGCATAGGTGCCGGTGACGACCGGCAGCGCGTGTGCGCCGACCGAAGCTATGGCCTGAATGTCTGCTGCGATTCCACCCGAACCGCTGGGGTCGTTGGCATTGAATACCATGACGCAGGCGTTGGGGCCATCGTCATCGATTTCGGTGTCCAAACTGGTGTTGGGGATTGCCGTCATGAAAGGGGCCTGTCTTAGGGTTTGTCATCAGACAGAATGGCTAGATCGGGGCTGGCACGGGTCGATTTGCCAGTACTGCTTCTATACAATCCTTGCATTCTATTCGAAGGCCCTTTAAGCTGTGAACGATACTAAAACGTGGATGTGCCTGATTTGCGGTTGGATTTATGACGAGGCGGCGGGAGCCCCTGATCATGGTATTGCGCCGGGTACGCAGTGGAATGATGTTCCAATGAACTGGACGTGCCCGGAGTGCGGTGCACGAAAAGAAGATTTCGAGATGGTTCAGATTTGAAAGTGCCGTGCTTTGGCATGGCTGTTTGCCGGTAACGTCCACACCCGATCAGGAGCAATGCTTTTTGAGTACCGCCGAAACTACTGTCAGAGTTCTGGTCATCGATGACAGCAACACCATTCGCCGAAGCGCAGAAATTTTCCTCAAACAGGGCGGCCACGACGTGATGCTGGCCGAGGACGGGTTTGATGCTCTGGCCAAGGTCAATGACTACCAACCCCAACTCATCTTTTGCGACATTCTGATGCCCCGCCTGGACGGCTATCAGACCTGCGCCATCATCAAGCGAAATGTCAAGTACTCCAGTGTCCCGGTTGTGATGTTATCTTCCAAAGACGGTGTGTTTGACAAGGCGCGTGGCCGCATGGTTGGTGCACAGGACTATTTGACAAAACCCTTTACCAAAGATCAATTGTTGCAGGCTGTGCGGCAATTCGGGACAGTTGCGCAAGGAGCGAAGTGATGGCTATTCATAAAGTGCTGATCGTTGACGATTCGAAAACCGAAATCATGTTCCTTACGGATTTGTTGCGGAAAAATGGTTTTGTGGTTCGCTCCGCCGAGAACGCCGACGAAGCCTTCAAACGACTCACCGAAGACAAGCCCGACTTGATTCTGATGGACGTTGTGATGCCCGGCCAAAATGGATTTCAACTGACCCGCTCCATTAACCGCACCCCCGAGTACACCAACATCCCGATATTCATCTGTACCAGCAAAAGCCTGGAGACGGACCGTGTCTGGGGCATGCGCCAGGGTGCCAAGGACTACATCACCAAACCAGTCGATGCCGCTGAACTTTTTGCCAAGATCAAGGCATTGGGCTGACCCGCTGACCCATGGCTAATCGCGAAGCACTCAGAGAACTCCAGGTCCGGCTTGCCAGCCGCTTGCAGGCTGCCCGATCGGAGGGTATGTCTGTCGCGTGGCTGGCAGTGCGCGTGGGCGGGAAAAATCTTTTGTTTCCTCTGGGGCAGTCGGGCGAGATATTTCCGCTTGACAACCTGCAACCGGTGCCCTATTCACGCGATTGGTTTCGCGGTGTCCTCAATATCCGTGGCGGTTTGTATGGGGTGGTTGATCTCGCCGGATTCATTGCCGTCGATACCGGCGGTGTTCGGGCGCAGTCGCCATCGCAGGATTTAAGTGTGGTCACTTTAAACACCGCACTGGAAGTGAATAGCGCATTGCAGGTCGACGGCCTGCTGGGCCTTCGCGGTGCCGATGCATTTGCATCCTCGTCACCACCCGCTCAGGGTTCGCCAGCCTATTTTGGCAACCAGTTTCTGGATATTGCAGGGGATCAGTGGCAAGAAGTCGATTTGCGGATTTTGTCCCAAACCCCTCAGTTTTTGAGCATTAGCGCTTAGACCATCCGTAAGGCCTCACTATGTCCGTCGTCGATCAGTTGAAAAACCTTTTTTCCAAAAAGCCGTTGGACTCCGAATTGGACTCCAGGCTGAGTCTTGCGATGCCGGACGAGTCGTCCAATCCGATGGCAGGGGAAACCGTTCAGGAAGACCCCGCGATGGCACCACGTGCTGCTATCAGAAAAGTTGCCGGCGCTGATGCACCGAAGCCGCCGGTGGGGGATTTGGTGTCGGTGCCGGGCCTGGGCAGTCGAACGGTGGTCCAGCAACAGCGAACCCTTTTTGTGATGCTGGGGTCTGCCTTGGTGCTGTTGGCAGGCGTGACCTTTTATACGCTGAGCCAGTCTGACAAAGTGGCGCAGCAGTTGGGTGCAACCGGTCAGGCGCTCATGCAGTCGCAGCGTCTGGCCAAGTCCGTGTCGCAGGCCGTTGTGGGTAGTGCGCAGGCGTTTCCGGATGTGTCCGATAGCGCGGGCGTTTTGTCCAAGACCACGCATGGCTTGCAGAGCGGCGACGATGAACTAAAACTCAAAGCGCTGGGCGATAGCTATGTCCATGAGCTGGAAAAGATTATTCCTTTGGTTGAGCGTGCCGAAAAGAGTGCCAAGGCCGTGATGGGGCAGCAGAAAATTTTGACCCAGATTGGCTCAGCCTTGCGCCTGATCAACCGCCAGTCGTCTGACCTGCTGGAAATCGCTGAAGCCATCCTGGCCATGAAGCTTCAGCAAAATGCCCCATCAGTTGAAATTTCCGCGGTTGGACAGTTGGTCATGTTGACCCAGCGCATCGGTAAGTCGTCCAACGAGTTTTTGACCGCTGAGGGGGTCAGCCCCGAGGCCGTTTTCCTGCTGGGCAAGGACTTGAACACTTTCAAGGAAATTTCCCAGGGGCTGTTGAGTGGCAGCCAGGAATTGCGGCTTGGAGCATCCAAGGATGCGGGTACCCGTGAGCAACTCGAAGCGTTGATCAAGATGTACGAGGAGACCCGCGTGCAGGCCAGTGCGATTTTGGGAAACCTGCAGGGCCTGGTGTCCGCGCGTGAAGCGCAGGACGCCATCATTGCCGACAGTGAACCATTGCGGCGCAATCTTGAAGAAGTGCAGGCCGAGTTGTCGGGGCAGTCCGGTATTGGCGGTGGGGCATTGGCCCTTCTGGTGTTGGCGGCGGCTTTTTCGCTGACCTGCGCGGGCGGCTTGTCATACGTTCAGTTGCAGGACAGTCGCCGTCGCCAGGTCGTGGCCGAAGACCAGCGAGTTGAAGCCGAGCGCCAGGAGCACGAAGCCAAGCGCGTCAATGATGCCAACCAGGCGGCCATTTTGCGTTTGATGAATGAGTTGCAGACCGTGGCTGAGGGGGACTTAACCCAGGAAGCGACAGTGACTGAAGATATTACCGGTGCCATTGCCGACTCCGTTAATTACACGGTGGAGGAGTTGCGCTCGCTGGTGTCCAACGTGCAGAACACAGCGGCCCGCGTCGCGCAGACGACCACCGATGTGGATGCGACTTCCACCGAGTTGTTGGCGGCCTCCAATGAGCAGTTGCACGAAATTCGAGAAACCGGACGATCCGTCGTCGACATGGCTGGGCGCATCAATGAAGTGTCTGTCCAGGCGCAGGAATCGGCGACCGTTGCGCGTCAGTCATTGCTGGCTGCGGAGTCGGGTTTGAAGGCCGTGCAGGATGCCATTGGCGGTATGAACTCCATCCGCGACCAGATTCAGGAAACGTCCAAGCGGATCAAGCGATTGGGCGAGTCTTCGCAGGAAATTGGTGAAATTACCGAGCTGATTTCAGACATTACCGAGCAGACCAACGTTTTGGCGCTGAACGCGGCCATTCAGGCTGCGTCGGCAGGTGAAGCCGGTCGCGGCTTCTCGGTGGTTGCGGAGGAGGTGCAGCGGTTGGCCGAACGCTCGGCTGATGCTACCCGCCAGATATCTGCACTGGTGAAGGCGATTCAGACCGACACCCAGGATGCGATTGGTGCTATGGAGCGCTCGACCCAGGGCGTGGTCGAGGGGGCGAAGCTGTCCGACAACGCCGGTACGGCGCTGACCGAGATTGATCGCGTGTCCCGACAGGTTGCGGACCTGATTGAGCAGATTTCAAATTCTGCGTCTCGCGAGGCCGGTCTGGCCAATGTGGTGGCTGACAACATTCAGCACATTTTTGCCGTGACCGAGCAAACCGGTGAGGGCACGCGCGCCACGGCGACGCAGGTGCGCGAGTTGTCCCGCATGGCGGAAGAGCTGCGCCAGTCGGTTTCGCGTTTCAAAATCAGTTGATAGCGGATCTTTTCACGTCCTATCAGAAAAGTGATTCCAGGAGAGCCCCAACCCATGTCATCGAATCCAGCCACTCCCGTTGACAACGAACTGGCGGCCAGTGATCTTGGCCCACTGGCTTGGGTGCTGGATGAGTTGCGTAAATCTCTGGACGGTGCAACCAAGGCGCTGCGGCGGTTTGTACGCGACGCAGAGTTGGCCAGAGGGTCCAATCTTGCAGAACTCGATGCCAGCCATCTGCGCATCGCACGCCAGCAATTGCACCAGGCAGTTGGTGCACTGGAAATGGTCGGACTTGGTGCACCGGCAAAAATGCTGCGTGCCATGGAAGCGCTTGCACAAAAATTTGTGCAGCGTCCGGAGCTGTGCAGTGAGGATGCCGCTACCCGGGTGGAGCGTGCAAGTTTCGCGTTGACCGAATACCTGGAGGGTGTGCTCAAGGGCAAGACTGCTTCACCGGTAGCCCTTTTTCCCCAATACCGGGCGGTGGCGGAACTGGCGGGCGGAGAAAGCGCCCACCCCGCCGACCTGTGGCCGGTAGAGTGGCGCTGGATTGACGTACCAGTGCCCACGGACGCCGTGGCCTTGTCCTACACGCCAGCGTTACGGGGTCAACTTGATCAGGCTGTGCTGCGGGTGATGCGCACGGGTGACGCAAAATCGGCCAGCCGCATAAGCCAGCAATGCGCCGGTCTGGCAGCGGGTCAGTCCGCATTGGAGCCGCGTGCATTCTGGATGATTTGCGCCGGGTTTTTTGAGGGCATCGCCCTTGGTGTTTGCCCGGTTGATGTTTACATCAAGCGTGCAGCTTCTCGTGTTTTGCGGCAGTTTACGTCGTTAGCCGGGGGCGACCTGAGTGTTTCTGAGCGACTCGCGCACGACCTGGTTTTCTTCTGTTCAGTCGCAGTGCCGGGCCCCAAAGACGCGGCGAATGCATTGAATGCGGTTCGTGTGGCATACGGCGTGGTGGGCAGCAAATCTATTCACTACGAAACCGAGCAGTTCGGCCGTTTTGACCCCGCTTTGATGATGCTCGCGCGCAAGCGCATCGCCGCAGCGGCCGAGACATGGTCTGCTCTGGCCGGCGGTGACACCAATCGTCTCAAAGTCGTCCTCGATCAGTTTGGGTCGGTGGCCGACTCAATCATCAAGCTGCATCCTGAAAGCGGAGACCTTGCCCGGGCCTTGGTGCGTGCAATTGAATCGACCGTGCGCTCGGGCAGCGCGCCGGTCGCCCCCGTTGCGATGGAAGTGGCTACCGCCATACTCTATCTTGAGGCCGCCTATGACGATCTGGATCCGACAGAGTCGACCATGGGCGAGCGCGGTGCGCGACTCGCGCATCGTCTGGAGCATGTCAGTGCCGGTGGTGATCCGGAACCACTCGAAGCCTGGATGGAGGAGTTGTACCGGCGGGTGAGTGACCGACAGACCATGGGCAGCGTAGTCGATGAGTTGCGCGCATCGCTGGCGGAAGTCGAAAAGTCGCTGGACCAGTTTTTTCGCAATCCTCAGGATAAGGCGCCCTTGCGTGAAGTGCCCAGTCAGTTGGCACAAATGCGTGGTGTTTTTTCAGTTTTGGGGCTGGATCAACCATCCCTGGCTGCGCTGAGAATGCGCAGCAGCGTTGAACAGTTTTTGGTCGACGATATTGATGAGGCATCCGCCCGAACCGGGATTTTCGAGAAGCTCGGCAACAGTCTTGGGGCCATGGGCTTCCTGATCGACATGTTGAGCTACCAGCGGGCCCTGGCCAAGAAGCTTTTTGTCTACGATGAGGGGGGCGGAGAGTTCAAGCCACTCATGGGCCGCGAGCGCTCAGCGACCTTGCTGGCCGAAGCGGGAGAAGTCATCGAGGTCGGTACGCCATCGGTTGAACCAGTTTCCGCGGAGGCAGTGCCTGCTCCAGAGGTTGCGCGAGTCCCAGAGCCGAGTGCTGCTCCTGCAGTGGTTGAGGATGCTTCAGACGATGAGGCCGAGTTGGTTGACATCTTTCTTGAAGAAGCACGGGAGGTTGTTCAAAACGGGCTGGTTGCCGCGAAGTCGCTGGCTGAGGACCCGTCCAATCTGGCTGACCAGACAACCTTGCGAAGGGCATTTCACACCCTTAAAGGTAGTTCCCGCATGGTCGGGCTCAATGAGTTCGGTGAAGCGGCCTGGGCGTTTGAGCAATTGCTCAACAACTGGCTGGCAGAGCAGCGCCCGGCCAGCGATGACTTGATTACCGCCGCCACCTCTGCCATGCACGCCTTTGGCAGGTGGGTCGAAGACATTGCAGGTCAGACGGCTGCACCATGGAGTGCGCAAGACTTCCGAAAATCCGCAGATGCGATGCGCTTGCAGGGGCAGTGGATACCCTTGCAGACACCGGGAGCGCCTGCGGTCGTCAGCGTGGTTGAAGTCGGTGGGGCTGAACCGGCTCAGGAAGTTATCGCTGATTTGCACGATCTGGAACTGCCGGAAATTGAGCCATTGACTGAGCATCCGGAGTTTGCTTCAACCCAGTTGGGCGAGAGCTTGTCATTTGAGGCGACCCGACTGGCTGACAGCTTGTCCGTTGAGACTGAAGACGCCCGTCCTGACTTTGCCGCTACACAGACCTTCGGTTTCGAGGCGACGCAAGCATTTATGGCTGATGACGCACGCAAGGCGGCCGAAGCATTTAAAAGCGCAACGGAGGCTGTGGAGGGGGAGTTTGGCGATTTTGATTTTGGCGAGCATCCCGTCGTTCCCGAAGCGCAACCCAAGCGTGAGGTCGCGCTTGAAGCCGTCCTGGACGAGCCGACGGAAGCCATCGCGGAACCGGAACCGGAACCAGAACTGGTCGTTGTGCCAGAAGAGGTCATAGTTGCCGAGGAAGAGGAAGAGGAAGAGGAAGAGGAAGAGGAAGAGGAAGAGGAAGAGGAAGAGGAAGAGGAAGAGGAAGAGGAAGAGGAAGATCTGGTCAAGGTGATTGGGCACCTGCGTTTGAGTATCCCGCTGTACAACGTTTATCTGAATGAAGCAGACGAATGGTCGCGGCGGTTGCAGGTCGAGCTCAGCGAATGGGCCATGGAGTTGCAGCGGCCTTTACCGGACTCCCTGGTGGCTCTGGCGCACTCCCTGCTGGGTAGTTCGGCCACTGTTGGGTTCACAGCCCTGTCCGGTATTGCGCGTTCACTCGAACATGCCCTGCAACATATCCAACTTCATCACCAGGGCACAAGAGAGCAAGCACTGGTGTTTACCAATGCTGCGGAAGACATTCGCCGCTTGCTGCATCAGTTTGCGGCCGGTTTCCTCAAGGAATCCGACCCGGTGATTCTTGCAGCACTGCAGAGCATCATTGAGACCGAGTTCCCGGCCCCAACGATGGAGCTGATGCTTGATGCGCTAGATGATGACATCGCCCTGTCGGATGAAGACTTCGTTGAAGAGTCGCTTGTCATCGCGCCCGTTGCCGCCCCCGGACCCGTTGTGTCACAGGCGCAATTGCCCGGCGCGGCGCCGTTGTCGATTGTTGCCGCACCGCTGAGTATTGCGCAGGCGCAGGACGACGATATCGATGCCGTAGATCGGCTGGACGAAGATTTGTTTCCGATTTTTGAAGAAGAGGCCATTGAACTCCTGCCGCAGCTGGGGTCGGCTATGCGCCAATGGGTGGCGCGTCCTGAGAATTTGAGTGCGCGCACCGAGGTGCTGCGCGTCCTGCACACGCTCAAGGGCAGTGCCCGCCTGGCCGGGGCCATGCGCCTGGGAGAAATGTCTCACCGAATGGAGTCGAGCATCGAACAGATTGGCACTGAGCAGGTCCAGTCGGTTCAGTTGGAACCTTTGTTGACACGGTTTGATGCGTTGCAGTCAACGTTTGATGCGCTGGGTGCAGAGCCTGCGCACGACGAACCCGACCAAGTGGCGCCACAGGCAACGGCCGTGGAGTCAGGGGCAGAATCGGTCACCGCGCCAGAGGCTTTGCCGAAAGCGGCTGTTATGCCCGTCAAGGTGCTGCCGCGCGGCCAGGCGCTGGCTCCTGTGCGCCAGTCAGCGAATCAGTCGGTTCGCGTGCGTTCCCAATTGCTCGACCGGTTGGTTAATCAGGCGGGCGAAGTCATGATTTCCCGCGCCCGACTGGAGGCACGCCTGACGCAGCTGCGGTCATCGCTGGGAGACCTGACCGGCAATCTGGATCGTCTGCGCGACCAGTTGCGCGACGTGGAGTTGCAGTCTGAATCGCAAATGCAGTCACGTTTGGCCCAGACCAAGGATTCTGCTCAGGCCTTCGATCCGCTTGAGTTTGACCGCTTTACGCGCGTGCAGGAATTGACCCGCATGATGGCTGAATCCGTGCACGATGTTGCAACGGTCCAGCGCAACCTGCAACGCTCCATCGAAGGTGCTGAGGATGACCTGATTGCGCAGGGGCGTCAGGCACGCGAACTGCAGCGCGATCTGTTGCGCACGCGCATGGTCGAGTTTGAGAGTATTTCCGAACGCCTGTACGGCGTGGTTCGACAAGCGGCCAAAGATGCCGGCAAGTTGGTCAAGCTCGACATCACTGGTGGATCCATTGAAATGGACCGCGGTGTACTGGATCGCATGGGGCCGGCGTTCGAGCACATGCTGCGCAATTGTGTTGGCCACGGCATTGAGAGTGCGGCGCTGCGGGCGGTCGCCGGTAAACCCGCAGTGGGGACGATCACCATTCATGTCAATCAGGAAAGCAACGACGTGTCCGTCGCTTTTAGTGACGACGGTGGCGGACTGCCGCTTGACAAGATCCGAGCCAAGGCCATTGCCAACGGGGTCATTGGTGCTGACGATACGATGAGTCAAAGCGATGCCGCCAATCTGATATTCATGCCCGGTTTTTCGACCGCCGAAAAGGTGACCGAACTGTCGGGACGCGGCATTGGTATGGATATTGTTCGGTCTGAAGTCAACTCCCTGGGTGGACGCATTGAGACCTCCACCGAGCAGGGCATCGGAACAAGCTTCAAGGTGGTCCTGCCGCTGACAACGGCCGTCACACAGGTTGTCATGCTGCGCATTGGTGACTTTACGATTGGAGTGCCATCTGGCCTGGTGGAGACGGTCTTGCGCACGCCCGTCGCGGTGCTGGAACAAGCCTACCAACGTGACGGTTTTGAGATGGGCGGCCAGATGTTGCCCTTCTTCTGGGCGGGCGCATTGTTGCAGGTGTCCCCTCACAGCAATGAAGCGCTAGGCAAGACGCGCTCCGTGGCCGTGTTCCGCAGCGCAGGCCAGCGCCTTGCGCTGCATGTGGATGAAGTCCTGGGTAATCGAGAGGTTGTGGTCAAGAATTTGGGTCCACAACTGGCACAGTTGCCAGGCTTGGCCGGCGTATCCGTGCTGGCGTCCGGCGCAGTGGCATTGATTTACAACCCGGTCGCATTGGCTGCGGTGTATGGCGACCAGGCGCGCCAGATGAGCCGGCGTGCGCTGGGCGGCACTGTTGACTTGGCAGGCAACCTGTCAACTGCGGCCACACCTGTCAATGTGGTCAATCAGGTGCCACTGATTCTGGTGGTTGATGATTCGATTACCGTTCGTCGTGTCACGCAGCGTCTGCTCAAGCGTGAGGGCTATCGCGTCACGCTGGCGTCCGATGGACTGGATGCGCTGGAAAAGCTGCAGGAAGAAAAGCCGACCCTGGTGCTGTCCGATATCGAAATGCCGCGCATGGATGGTTTTGACCTGGCGCGCAACATCCGTGCGGACGCACAGCTGCGCGACCTGCCGATCGTCATGATCACGTCGCGCATTGCCGGCAAGCACCGCGAGCATGCCAAAGAACTGGGCGTTGACCACTATCTTGGCAAGCCCTACTCCGAAGATGAATTGCTGGGCCTGGTGCGCAGCTATTGCGCGGCTGCCGCAGAGGTCTGAGGGCCTTTGCGGACGATGGCGTAGCGTTGCAGCGTGCGCGTGCGCGCCGTCGCGTGGTCGACGATGGGCAGCGGGTAGTCGCGCCCCAATACGCAGCCTGCGGCCGCCAAGTCAACCGGCTTTGCCAGCCACGGTGCATGGATAGCCTTGGCGCTCAGCCCAGCCAACTGGGGCACATAGCGTTTGATGAATTTGCCCTGTGCATCAAACTTTTCACTCTGATTGATGGGGTTGAAAATTCGGAAGTAGGGCTGTGCGTCGCAACCACTGGAACTGACCCATTGCCAGCCGCCGTTGTTTGCCGACAGATCAAAGTCGATGAGCTTTTCCGCAAAATAGCGTTCACCCCAGCGCCAGTCCAGGCCCAAGTGCTTGACCAAAAAGCTGCCCGCCACCATGCGCAACCGGTTGTGCATGTAGCCGGTCTGGTTGAGCTGGGCCATTGCCGCGTCCACCAGCGGGTAACCAGTTGCACCCTGGCACCATGCGGTGAACAGGGTTTGCGCGTGCTCGCCACCCTCCCAGTTGATCTGGTCGTAGCCGGCTTTAAATGCGTTTTGCGCCACATGGGGAAAGTTGGACAGCACCTGGAAGTAAAAATCACGCCAAACCAGTTCGGCCAGCCAAACCGCCGCGCCCACGCTGCCGCTCAACTTGCGCTGCAGGGCCAACCCGACCAGAGCACGAATGGACACCGTGCCAAAGCGCAGATGCACTCCCAGGTAGCTGGGGCCCTTGACAGCGGGGAAATTGCGGGTCTGGTCATAGTTGTCCATGCGGCCCCAAAAATCTTTCAGTAATTTTGCAGCGCCGCTGGCCCCTGGCTGGATGCCCAAGGACTGCAGATTAGAGGGCAAAAATCCGATGGTTTCGAGGCTGGGCACGCCCTGGGCATATGCAGCGGGCCGCGCTGTGAGCGCTTGCGCATGCGGCTCAATGGCGTGTTGTGCGGGAGGTGCATCGCCCAGGCGTGCGAGCCAGGCGCGCAGGTAGGGGGTGAACACGCTGTAGGGCTTTTCAAGCTGGGTCACGACCTCGCGTTGCTCAAAAATCACATGGTCTTTGAACGTCATCAGTTCGATTTGCAGCATAGCCAGCGCGGCGCGCACCGCCGCGTCGCGAATGATGGCCTGTGGCTCATAGTCGTGAGCGGCAAAAACAGCTTGTGCCCCGAGAGCCGAGGCCAACGAGGGTATCGTCTCCGTGGCACAGCCATGCTGCACGATCAACCCTGCCTCGGGCTTGCCTGCGATGGTGCGCAGACTGGCATCCAGTTCGATCAGACTTTCGCGAATGAATTCGACACGCCGGTCTTGGCGTGGTAAAGCATCCAGGATTGCACGGTCGAATACAAATACGCAATGCACCCGGGCGCACCGCCGCAAAGCAGCGCTGAGTGCTGCGTTGTCGGTGACGCGCAGGTCACGGCGAAGCCAAACCAGGCCGGTGTCAAATTCTTTTTGCATGGCAGCCGTTAAAATTCAAAGATGTCTGGCGATTCTGCACCCTTCAATCTCACAAACCACTTTCTGATCGCAATGCCCGGGCTGGAGGATGCGATATTCTCAAAAAGCGTGGTCTACGTTTGTGAGCACACACCGCACGGTGCGCTAGGGCTGGTGATCAACAAGCCGGCTGATATGTCGATGGCCGCCTTGTTTGGCAAGGTTGACCTCCCCTTGCGACGGGCCGATTTGACGGATTCGCCGGTTTTTCAGGGTGGTCCGGTTCAGATTGAACGTGGGTTTATCCTGCACGACTCCATTTTTGCCGCCGCTGGCAAGCCCGAACAACCCCCGTACGCCTCCAGCATGACTATTCCGGGGGGGCTGGAGATGACCACCTCAAAGGACGTGCTGGAAGCGTTGTCCAGTGGTTCCGGGCCGCGCAAGGTGTTGGTGTCGCTGGGCTACTCGGCGTGGGGCGAAGGCCAGCTGGAAACCGAGCTGGGTGAAAACAGCTGGCTTACGGTGGATGCCGACCAGGCCGTCATTTTCGATACTCCCGTGGAGCAGCGCTACGACAGGGCATTGGCCTTGCTGGGGTTGCAGTCCTGGATGATTTCGTCGCAGGCAGGTCACGCGTGAACCTGGCACCACTCGCACCCGCGCCGGTACCGGTCCCCGCTGCTTTGACGACCTTTCTGGCAATAGATTTCGGGCTGAAACGCACCGGTGTTGCGGTTGGCAATCGGTTGATGCGATCAGCCCAGTCGGTTGGGACGGTGCGCGCCGAGGGGGATGCACGTTTTGTGTTGATAGAAAAACACCTCAAGGAGTGGCAGCCCGATGCCATCGTCATTGGGGTGCCGTATCACCCGGACGGGGCAGCCCACGAAAATACAGCACGCGCCAAAAAGTTTGGTCGCCAACTGCATGGTCGCTTCGCACTGCCGGTGTTTGAGGTCGACGAGCGCTATAGCACCACCGAAGCCCTGGCCAGTGGCGCGCTCGATGCGGATGCCGCATCGGCCTGCATTATTTTGGAACAGTTCTTAAGGAGTTTGCCGTGAGTACATCGACGAGCGTGGGGGTCCTGTTGCTGGATGCAGAGGCGCTTTACCGCGAGCTATTGCGGGGGGTGCAACTGATCTGGTCGGCGAATACCCGTCTGGTCGGCATCACGTCTGGCGGGGCCTGGTTGGCCGAGCGCCTGCAGAAGGATATGAACCTGCCCGGGCAAGCCGGCAAGATTTCTTCCGCCATGCACCGCGATGACTTTGCGCAGCGGGGCTTGTCTTCGGGCGGACAAACCGTTTTGCCGTTCGACGTGAACGGCGCTGACATCCTGATCCTTGACGATGTGCTCTTCACCGGGCGCACCCTGCGCGCCGTGATCAACGAGCTGTTTGATTACGGCCGCCCGGCCAGCGTGAAGCTGGCAGTGCTGGTGGACCGCGGCGGACGCGAACTGCCGGTGCAGGCCGATTTTGCGGCTGCGCGCGTGACCCTTGCGCCAGACCAGTCGTTGGCCCTGGCCCGCAGCGAGGCCGGTGTCTTCAGCTTTGATGTGAAGGCGGTCTGACATGCTCTACAAGCGTAACCCTCAACTCAATAAACATGGTGAACTCGTTCATCTGCTCTCCGTCGAAGGGCTGCCAAAAAGCATCCTTACGCACATACTGGACACGGCGGCCAATTTTGTCTCGGTCAATGACCGTGAGGTGAAGAAGGTTCCGCTGCTGCGCGGCAAAAGTGTGTTCAACCTCTTTTTCGAAAACTCCACCCGCACCCGCACCACCTTCGAGATTGCCGCCAAGCGCCTCTCGGCCGACGTGATCAACCTGGATATTGCACGCTCATCGGCCTCCAAGGGCGAGTCACTGCTCGACACTATCGCCAACCTGAGCGCCATGGCCGCAGACATGTTTGTGGTGCGCCACAGCGAATCTGGCGCGCCCTACCTGATTGCCCAGCACGTGGCGCCGCATGTGCATGTGATCAATGCCGGTGACGGTCGCCACGCCCACCCGACGCAGGGCCTGCTGGACATGTTCACCATCCGGCATTACAAGAAGGATTTTTCCAACCTCACGGTGGCGATCGTTGGTGATGTATTGCACTCCCGGGTGGCGCGCTCCGACATCCATGCGCTCACAACCCTGGGCTGTGCCGAGGTGCGCGTCGTCGGCCCCAAGACCCTGGTGCCGTCCGACATGGCGCAAATGGGCGTGCGCGTGTGCCACACGCTGGAGGAGGGCATCAAGGACTGCGATGTCATCATCATGCTGCGCCTGCAAAACGAGCGCATGAGCGGCGCGCTGCTGCCCTCCATGCACGAGTTCTTCAAGAGCTACGGCCTCACCCCCGAAAAGCTGCTGCTCGCCAAACCGGATGCCATCGTGATGCACCCCGGCCCGATCAACCGCGGAGTCGAGATTGACTCGGCGGTGGTCGATGGCGCGCAGAGCGTGATCCTGCCACAGGTGACCTTTGGCATTGCAGTGCGCATGGCGGTGATGAGTATCGTCGCTGGCAACGAAGCGGACCCCCGGAGTACACGCGTATGAAAACACTGATCAAGGGCGGCAGGGTCATCGATCCCGCCAGTGAATTTGATGAAAAAGCCGATCTAGCCCTCGTGGATAGTGCGGTGATAGCTATCAAAAACATAGCTAATGATTTCATTCCGGATAGGATCATTGACGCCACTGACTGCATTGTCATGCCCGGTCTGGTTGACTTGGCAGTGCGCCTGCGCGAGCCCGGGCACGAGCATGAAGGAATGCTGGCCTCAGAAATGGCAGCCGCTGTGGCGGGTGGTGTGACCAGCGTGGTCTGTCCGCCCGATACCGAACCGGTGCTGGACGAAGCCGGTTTGGTCGAAATGCTGCGTCACCGCGCTGAGCAGCTTCAGCTGGCGCGCCTGTTCCCGTTGGGCGCGTTGACCCGCAATCTGGAGGGTGAGGTTCTGACCGAGATGATGCATCTCACACAGGCCGGGTGCATTGGTTTCAGTCAGGCCGAGGTGCCGCTGGCAAATACACAGGTCATGCTGCGCGCGCTCCAATATGCGAGCACTTTTGGCTACACCGTCTGGCTGCGTCCGCAGGAGTTGCATCTGGGCAAGGGCGTGGCTGCCAGCGGGCCGTTGGCTACCCGGTTGGGCTTGTCCGGGGTGCCGGTGGCGGCCGAGACCATTGCCCTGCACACGATTTTTGAGCTGGTTCGGTCTACCCGTGCGCGCGTGCACCTGTGCCGCATCAGCAGTGCGGCCGGTGTTGCGCTGGTGCGCCAGGCCAAGGCCGAGGGGCTGCCCATTACCTGCGATGTGAGCATCAACTCGCTGCACCTGACCGATATGGACATTGGCTACTTTGACAGCCGCATGCGCCTGAACCCGCCCTTGCGCCAGCAACGCGACCGCGACGCTCTGCGTGCCGGGCTCGTGGATGGAACGATTGACGCACTGGTCTCGGACCACACGCCGGTGGACGAGGATGCCAAGGCGCTCCCCTTTGCTGAGAGTGAGCCTGGTGCCACGGGTCTGGAATTGCTGCTGAGCCTGGCTTACAAGTGGGCACAGGACAGCGGCATTGCTTTGCATCAGGCCTTGGGCGTGGTGACCCACCGGCCCGCGGCTGTGGTCGGGTCGGCGCTGGGGTCTATGGCTGCCAGCGCAGGCCGGTTGGTCGCTGGCGGTGCCGCTGACATTTGTGTTTTTGACCCCAAGGCTGTCTGGACAGTTGAAGCCTCGGCCCTGCGCAGCCAGGGCCACCACACGCCCTTTGGCGGCTATGAGTTGCCTGGCCGCGTGCGCGCCACCTTCGTGGGCGGGAAACTTGCCTACCAGGCCTGACGCTGCCGCACAGCCGATGGGTGTGGGGGATTTTCGGTGAGTCGGGTTCGTGCCTGCTGGCGTTTGCTGCGCGTGGTGCTACACATATTGGGGGGCATATGGACCATCCTGACTGCCTTTTCGCGCCTGGGCCCTGAGCAAAGGCATTTGCGCGTGCAGGTCTGGGCTATCGAAATGCTTGACTGTATTGCCATTAGGTTGGTCGTGAGGGGTGTGCCGCCGGTGTCTGGTCCGATGCTGCTCGTGTCCAATCACATTTCCTGGGTCGATATCGTGGTCATGCATGCGGCACGCCATTGCCGCTTTGTATCCAAAGACGAAATAGCGCGTTGGCCTCTTGTGTCGACCCTGGCCAACGCTGCCGACACCCTGTACATCACCCGCGAATCCCGTCGCGATGCCATGCGTGTGGTGCATCACATGGCCCAGTGCCTGCGCGATGGCGATGTGCTTGGCATATTCCCCGAGGGCACTACGGGGGACGGTAGCAGCCTGCTGCCGTTTCACGCCAATCTGTTGCAAGCGGCGATCTCTGCCGATGCGCCGGTTCAGCCGGTGGCGTTGCAGTTTGCCGATGGTTTGACAGGTGCCATCAGCTTTGCCCCATGTTATGTCGGCGACGATACGCTGTGGCAGTCGCTGTGGCGCACCCTGTGCGCCAGCAATGTGCAGGCGGTGGTGCAGTTTGGCAGCCCTGAACTGGCGCAGGGGCGCGACCGGCGGACCTGGGCGGCTGACCTGCGCGTGACTATCGAAAAATTGCGCAGTTAACCGCCACGCTTGAAGGTCACCACGTGGTCTACCTGAGCGCGTATGCCGATCCACTCGCCCAGGCGATGGTCGTGATGGCTGGGTACATGGGCTTGCACAATTTGTCCGCCCGTCAGGCGCAGTGTGTACAGGAATTCTGAGCCGCGAAACGCCTTGCGCAAGATCTCGGCTTTTACCGGTGCATCGTCGTCATGCACGATGTCGTCTGCGCGCAGCAACACATCGCACAGGCCAGATTCAAAGGCTGACGGCAGGGGGCATTCGGCAATATTGCTTAACTCACCCAGGGCAGTTTGCACCACCGTTTGGCCCGCAACATCGACCAAAGTGGCGGGCGCAAACACCCCGTGGCCAATGAACTCCGCCACAAAGCGCGTGGCCGGTCGGTGGTACAGCGAGTAAGCGTCGTCCCACTGGTGTAGCGCGCTTTCGTGCATCACGCCGATCATGTCACCGATGGCAAAGGCTTCGAGTTGGTCATGGGTCACAAACAGTGCAGTCGCACCAGCGGTTTTCAGAATGCCGCGCACCTCGTGTGCGAGGCGCTCGCGCAAATCGACGTCGAGGTTGGAAAACGGCTCATCCAGCAACAATAGCTGCGGCTTGGGTGCCAGCGCGCGGGCAAGCGCCACGCGCTGCTGTTGCCCGCCGGAAAGCTCATGCGGGTAGCGACTCTGGGTGCCGCTCAAGCCCACCCACTCCAGCACCTCTGCTACCCGTGCTTCGCGTGCGCCCGCAGGCCAGTCGTGTATGCCAAACGCCACGTTGCGCCCCACATTCAGGTGCGGGAACAAGGCGTAATCCTGAAACACCATGCCGATGCGCCGCTGCTCGGCTGGCATGTGTGTGCTGTTGCTGCTAACTGAGTGCCCTGCCAGCTTGATCTGGCCGCTGCTTGCCCTTTCCAGGCCGGCCACTGCCCTCAGTAATGTGGTCTTGCCGCAACCCGATGGTCCAATCAGAACCCCGATATCGCCGGAGCGCAAACCAAAGGAAACGTCTTGCACGGCGGCCGTTTTTTGACCCGGATAGCGAACGTGCAGTTGGGAGACTTGCAGAAACATGCCGCTGATTTTAGATGATTACAATTCTCATTTAGCCTGGGCCGCTGGCCACCATGTTTCATTTTCTTTCCCGATCGAACCTCTCCCGCTGGGCATTACTGCTGCTGATCACGGCGCTGATGCTGCCAGTGCTGGCTGTGCTCGCGTCATGGCTTCCGGTGGGGGATGCAGGCGGTCAGGCGCAGGTCATCCTGAAGGAAATGGCGAGCACCGTGCTGCCGGACTATGTGGGTACAAGCTTGCTGCTGTGTTTGATGGTGACGGTGGGGGTTGCACTGGTGGGTCTCTCCACTGCGGTGGCCGTCACGTTGTTCGAGTTTCCTGGTCGGCGTGTGTTTGAGTGGGCCCTGTTACTGCCATTGGCTATGCCTGCATATGTGGTGGCGTATGCCTATACCGACTTTCTCCAATTCAGTGGCCCGTTGCAAACCGGGTTGCGCAACGTCTTGGGTTTGCAGGGACGCGTGTTTCCCGAGGTGCGCACGGTGGTGGGAGCCGCCTGGGTCTTCACCTTCGCTCTTTACCCCTATGTGTACTTACTGGCTCGCACGGCGCTGGGTGAGCGCACCGTGCATCTGATGGAGGCTGCCCGTTTGATGGGCGCGCCGCTGAATCGACGGTTGCGCGAGGTTGCGCTACCGCTCGCGCGCCCCGCCGTGGCGGCTGGCGTGGCCTTGGCGCTGATGGAGACACTGGCCGACTTCGGCGTATCCAGCTACTTTGGGATCCAGACCTTTACCGCCGGTATCTACAAGGCCTGGCTGGCTATGGATAACCGGGTCGCTGCCGCACAATTGGCCACCCTGTTGCTGATTCTGGTGGCAGTGTTGCTGGCCCTGGAGCGCCGTGCCCAGCACCGCATGCGTTTTGCTGTGACCAAAGGTGCCTGTTCCAGTGGCAGCGATGCCCAGGCGGTGCAATTGCGCGGGCGCCAACGGATAGGTGTGTGGTTGCTGTGCGCCGCGCCTATTCTGATGGGGTTTGTGCTGCCGGTGATGTTCATGCTGCGGCCCTTGACGGCGGATTGGGCTGCGCTGCCGTGGTCCAGTTTTGGTGCGTGGGCAATGAATAGCCTGCGCCTGGGTGCGATCACTGCAGTGCTGGCCGTCGGTGTGGCCCTGATGCTGGCGTTCAGCGTGCGGCGCAGCAGCCATCGGGCGGTGCGGTCCGCGGCACAGTTGGCCAGCTTGGGTTACGCCATTCCGGGTGCGGTGGTGGTGGTGGGATTGTTGCTGCCGGTTGGCTGGTTACAAGCCTGGAAGCCTGACTGGCAGTTGGGCTACTGGGTCACGGCAACCGCTGTGGGCATTGTTTGGGCGTATCTGGTTCGCTTTTGTGCCGTGGCACTACAGGCTCTGCAAAGCGGCTACGCCCGCGTGCCGGCCAGTCTGGACGATTCGGCCCGCATGCTTGGGGCCTCGGGGATGCAAATGCTGGTGCGTGTGCACTGGCCCCTGCTGCGCCGCTCAGTCGCCGTTGCGGCCCTGCTGGTATTCGTTGATGTGATGAAAGAGCTGCCAGCCACCCTGGTGCTGCGACCGTTCAATAGTGACACGCTGGCCGTGGTGGCCTACCAACTGGCGCGCGATGAGCGGCTGGGGGAGGCCGCCTTGCCCTGTCTGGCGCTGGTGCTGGTGGGGCTGATTCCGGTGATGCTGCTCAGTCGCACGTTGCGGGTGGCTGATCGATAACCAGACCCCTTGCGCAGTTGCGGGTCCGTTGTCTGACCACTGCCGGCGCGCTTGGCTGGTTTCAGCGAGCACCGGTTTTCTGTGGCTTTGGTGCACTGATGCCGATGGCAAGTTGGTAGCACCCTCGATTTACGGCAATCGCGGCGGTGGAAAATTTGACGTATCTCAATGAAACGTCTGAAACCCAATGCTAGGGTTTGCCCTATGCTGCAATGCAACGTAAAGTTTGGCTTCAAATGATTCTTCACTTTGAATGTCAACCAGGAAAATCCCATGACAGAAACATTAGAGGTCAAAAAGGAAAAGGCGCCCTACGTCATTGAGTGGCGCGACGGATTCAAGATCGGGGTGGCGCAGGTCGATCAGGAGCACCGCCATCTGTTCACTTTGGTGCGGGCGCTCAATCTGGCTTCCGTTGATCAGACGATGGAGGAATTGCTGGAGTATGTTGTCACGCACTTCTCAAACGAACAGGATCTGATGGAGAGGAGCGGATACCCGGCCTTCGAACAGCATTTGCGGTTACATGAGGAATTTGCAGCTCAAACGGCGGATTTTCTTGGCAGCGGAATCGAGTGGTCGGAAGACCGGGTACAGGAGTTACGCCGCTTTCTGAACAAGTGGCTGATCGGCCACATCATGACGCACGATCTGCGCTTTGGTAAATGGCATGCCAGCCACAATGCCGTCGTCGCCCCTCCATCGGTGCCGACGACGCGTTCATCGCGCGGATTTTTCGCTCGTCTGTTTGCCTCCCGTTAGTCATGCCGATTGAATGGAAAGATGTTTACAAAACTGGCAACGTCCAGATTGACGCCCAGCACATGCAGTGGTTTAACAAGGCGAACTTCTTTCTGGAAACAACTGACAAGGAGAGCCGTACCAGGGCAGCCACAAAGCTGTGCCAGTACACGCGTTTGCATTTTCAGGACGAAGAGAACTTGATGCAGTTGACAAGTTACCCGGCAGCGCGGGAGCACATTCGTCGGCACAACGACACCTTGGTGCATATGGGTGTTTTGTTGGAGCAAATTGCAAACGACACGCTGAATATGGAAAAGTGGAGTGCATTCCTGGCGGATCTGTTTAGCAACCATATCGGCGACGCAGATCTGAAGTTTGCCGCTTTCATTACGAACCAAAAGAGGGCCGTAAAACGAAGCGCTGGCAACCCTGACTCGCCAATCTGACCGGCGGCGTCCCAAGACAATAGCCAAACCTACAAACCTGGTTCACTGCCAAGTAATCAGATGGTCCCGCCAGTAGGAATCGAACCTACATCTAGCACTTAGGAGGCACTCGTTCTATCCATTGAACTATGGCGAGGGGGCAGGGGATTGTAAGGCTCGCTGCAACGCTCATTTGGTCAGGTGTCGCATCGCCTCTTCAAGGCCTTTGAGGGTCAGCGGGTACATGCGGTTGTGCACGATCTGCTGCACCACGGCAATGCTCTGGCGGTATTGCCAAACACCCTGCGGTTCGGGGTTGATCCAGGCGAACTTGGGGAAGGCGTGAATCAGGCGCTGCAGCCACTCGGCACCAGGCTCCTCGTTGTTGTACTCGACGCTGCCGCCAGGTTGCAAAATCTCGTAGGGGCTCATCGTGGCATCGCCGACAAAGATCAGTTTGTAGTCCTTGTTGTACTTGCGGATGATGTCCCAGGTTTCAAACTTCTCGGCAAAGCGGCGCCGGTTGTTCTTCCACATGAAGTCGTACACGCAGTTGTGGAAGTAATAAAACTCCAGATGCTTGAACTCGGTCTTGGTGGCTGAAAACAGTTCCTCTACGCGCTGAATGTGTTCGTCCATGGTGCCCCCCACGTCCATGAGCAGCAGCACCTTCACGTTGTTGTGGCGCTCGGGCCGCATTTTGATATCCAGGTAGCCCGCATTGGCCGCCGTCTTGCTGATGGTCTCGTCCAGGTCCAGCTCGTCCTCATGGCCTTCGCGGGCAAACTTGCGCAGGCGGCGCAACGCCACCTTGATGTTGCGGGTGCCCAGCTCCTGCGTGTCGTCGTAGTCCTTGTAGGCGCGTTGGTCCCAGACCTTGACGGCGCTCTTGTTGCGGCTCTTGTCCTGCCCGATGCGTATGCCTTGCGGATTGTTGCCGTAAGCCCCGAAGGGCGATGTGCCACCGGTGCCTATCCATTTAGACCCGCCTTCGTGGCGCTCTTTTTGTTCTTCCAGGCGCTTCTTGAGAGTCTCCATCAGTTCATCCCAGCCCATCTTTTGCAGCTTGGCCAGTTCTTCCGGGCTCAGCATGCCCTCAAGATTCTTGCGCAACCACTCTGCGGGAATGTCTTTGGTGAAATCGGCAATCATCTCGACGCCTTTGAAATAGGCGGCAAAGGCGCGGTCGAACTTGTCGTAGTGCTTTTCGTCTTTGACCAAAGCAGTGCGGCTCAGGTAGTAGAAGTCGTCAATCTTGTAGCCAGTGGGGTCTGAATCATCCTCGGGTTGCGGGGTCTTGGGGCCGACGACGCCTTTCTGCAAGGCTTCGAGCAGGGTCAGATACTCCTTGACTGAAACCGGTAGTTTGGCGGAGCGTAGGGTGTAGAAAAAGTCTAGCAACATGGTGTGCCTCTCGTGCGGCTAGCGCGGCCTGTCCAGCAAATACAACAGCTGGGCTTTCGATTCGGGCCACTCGCCACTGCGCATGCTGTACATGACCGTGTCCCGGATCGTGCCGTCACGGCGCAAAGCATGGCCGCGCAGGATGCCGTCCTTTTTGGCACCCAGGCGCTCAATGGCAGCTTGCGAGGCGAAGTTGAAGTTGTCCGTGCGCCAACCCACCACATGGCAGCCCAGCGTCTCAAACGCGTGGGTCAGCAATAGCAGTTTGCAGGTTGTGTTGACATGGCTGCGCTGGTGGCTCTTGCCGTACCAGGTCCAGCCAATTTCCACTCGCCTGAGGGTCGGCACGATGTCGTGGTAGCTGGTACACCCGAGTACTTCTTTGCTGTCGCTGTTGATGACAGCAAAGGCGAATCGGTTGCCCGCATCACGCATGGCTAGGGCGCTTTCGATGTAGCTGCGGGTTTGCGCGGGCTCCGGAACCGACGTGACACGAATGTTCCACAACGCACCATCTGCGGCAGCGCTGCGCAGACCGTCCTCGTGCTCCAGGCCCAGCGGAACCAGGTTGATGCCTCGGGCTGACAGTGTGACGGGTTCAACGAATGCCATGCTCAGTCCTTGGCGTCTCTGGACTGGGCGGCTTGCCGGGCACGCCAGCGGCGCGCGACCTGCAACCCCAGCCCGCCGCCCAAACCGACCAGCAAAATCGCGCCAATGCTGGCATTGCCGTACCCGGGGGCAAACAGGTCCAGACCGAAAAGGCGTCCTGCCCAAAATCCCAGCAGTGCTCCGCCGACAAAACCGACTGCATCCGACAGGCCTTCAAGCCACAGATTGTTTTTCATCATGTCGCAATCAACGGTTGTGGCGTTGCATGAACATCAGCTTCTCGAACAGGGTGACGTCCTGTTCGTTCTTCAGCAAGGCGCCGACCAGTGGCGGCACCGCCATTTTGTCGTCCTTGGTGTGCAGGGCTTCGGCTGGAATGTCCTCCGCCAGCAGTAGCTTCAACCAGTCCAGCAGTTCGCTGGTTGAGGGTTTCTTTTTCAGGCCCGGCAGGTTGCGCACGTCGAAAAAAGTCTTCATTGCGGCGCTGATCAGTTCTTTTTTCAGACCAGGGAAGTGCACGTCCACAATGCTTTGCATGGTGACTGCATCGGGAAACTTGATGTAATGGAAAAAGCAGCGGCGCAAGAAGGCATCTGGCAGTTCTTTTTCGTTATTCGAGGTGATGAATACCAATGGGCGGTGCTTGGCCCGGATCAGCTGGCGCGTTTCGTAGCAGTAAAACTCCATGCGATCGATTTCGCGCAGCAGATCGTTCGGGAACTCAATGTCGGCTTTGTCAATCTCGTCAATCAGCAGGGCTACTTGTTTGTCGGCGGTAAACGCTTGCCACAGCACACCTTTGACGATGTAGTTGTGGATGTCCTTGACGCGTTCGCCGCCATCGATGTCAGACAGCTGCGAATCGCGCAGGCGACTGACAGCGTCGTATTCATACAGACCTTGTTGCGCCTTTGTGGTTGACTTGATGTGCCATTGCAGCAGAGGCATGTCCAGCGCCTGAGCCACTTCTTCGGCCAGCATGGTTTTGCCGGTGCCGGGTTCACCCTTGACCAGTAGCGGGCGTTGCAGCGTGATAGCGGCATTGACCGACAGCATCAGATCCTGGGTGGCGACGTAGTTCTTGGTTCCGTGAAATTTCATGGTGTGGGCTCAAAATAGCAGGGGAATACCCGCGCTGAAAAAATCGTCATGCTCGATATAATTTGGACGGCAGAAGGGTCAAGTATGGTATTTGACTGCCCGTATCGATCTCAAACACCGTTTGATTGTCCTCTCAAAATGAACAAGTTTCTGACATCGCTTTCTTTCATAGTTGTCGCATGTGTGACCACTGTTTCTGTCCAGGCCCAAGAGGTCAAAGGCAATGCAGCTTCGGCCGAGAAAAAGGTGGCCATGTGTATTGGCTGCCATGGTATCCAGGGCTATCACACCGGTTTTCCTGAGGTCTACAAGGTTCCAAAAATCTCGGGTCAGAGCGCGAAGTACATTGTTTCGGCGCTCAATGCGTACCAGAGCGGGGAGCGCAAGCACCCAAGCATGCGCGGGGTGGCGTCCGTTCTGAGCGGCCAGGATATTGCAGATCTCGCCGCATACTATTCCAGTAATGGGGAAGTGTGGCCCCTCCCGGACAAGGCTGTGGGCGGTAGCGCCAAGGCGCAGGAACTGGTGGCCAAGGGTGCATGTGTGTCCTGCCACGGTGACAGTTTTAGCAAACCAATCGACCCGTCATACCCCAAGATCGCTGGGCAATACAGCGATTATTTGTATGTCGCCCTGAAGGCCTATAAGACCGAGGGCGTTGCACAAATTGGTCGGGGCAACCCGATCATGGCAGGGGTTGCAAAGCAATTCACGAACAGCGAGCTTAAAGAAATTGCTGCTTACGTGGGGAGCCTGCCTGGCCAGCTCCAGACCGTTCAGCAAAGCCGATTCAGATAAGCGCAATCAACAACGTTAGTCCCGCGTGGCGTTACGCTGGACACAGGCGATGTAGGCCTCGCCATCGGGAGGTTTGCCCGCCTGCTGACTCTCCCATAGCATTTTCCCAAGGCAATCCATGGTTTCGTGGTGGGCCTGATGCAAGGAGTTGCGTTTATGGGTAAGCAGTTCAACGGCCTGGCGGACCCCTCGCGGCTGGTCTATGCTGCACTGTTCGCTGATCGATAGATGCATTGACAAGTGCAAAAACGGGTTCGTTCGCCCTTCCAGCACATTTCCCATGCTGGTTAAGGCTGCGTCGACATCGGCGAAGTCCGCAGCATATTCCGGGTGCTCGTCAATCCAGTGGCTTGCTATGGTTTCTATAGCTTCTAACGGCTGTCTGGCAAGGGCCTTGGCGTAGACAGAGCAAAAAAAGCGGCGGACGTCGGCTTGCGAAGGGCTGAACATGGCTGAAGGTTAACATGCCACTCAGGTGGCGCCCGGTGCTGGTCAAATCGACCGTGATGATGCGGACCCATCTTGTTGGAGCTTTTGTGTCCTTCCCCATCGTTACCGATCCTTTCTTTTACGTTGTGTCGGTGCCCGCTGTGCTGTTGCTTGGCATGAGCAAGAGCGGTTTTGGCGCCGGTTTTGGCTCACTGGCCGTGCCCATGATGGCGCTGGCGATTTCGGTGCCTGAGGCGGCAGCGATTCTGATGCCGGTACTGCTGGTGATGGACTTGTTGGGCATGGCAGCCTTTCGCAAGGACTTTGACAAAAAGCTGCTGAAATTTTTGTTGCCGTTTGGTGTGTTGGGAATTGTCATTGGCGCCTTGCTGTTCAAGGTGCTCAATGCGCAGACGGTTGCTGCCATTGTGGGCGGGTTCACGTTGCTGTTTCTGGCGCAGCGCCTGTTGTTTCCACCCCGAGCGGATAGTGCGCCTCCGCCGCGCTGGCTGGGCGCGCTGCTGACCACAACGTCTGGTTTCACCAGCTTTGTGGCGCATGCGGGCGGGCCACCGATCACGGCCTACGTGATCCCGCTGCGTCTGTCCCCGGTGAAGTTCACAGCCACAATGGCATTTTTCTTTTTTGTTGTGAACCTGTCGAAGTGGATTCCATATGGTCTTTTGGGGTTGCTGGACTTGCGCAACATGGCTACATCCTTGGTGCTTCTGCCCTTGGCTCCGGTTGGCGTGTGGGCTGGGGTGCGCATGGCGCGACGCATCAGTCCGGCTCTGTTCTATCGTTTTTTGTACGCTGGCATGTTCCTGACAGGGGTGAAGTTGCTCTGGGATGGGTTGTCTTGATATGTGAAACACAGGTAAAGTTTTTTGCGCAAGTCGTCGCGATGGGGGTTGGGTGCGTTGAGAACTTAAGGGTGTCCGCAGGGGGTTGGTCGCGTCCTATTCGAAAGGGGTGATTTGATGACTGGCATTTTTGGTTGGACTTTGGCGGCATCGATTTTGCTGGGTGCCATGCCGCTGACTGCATTGGCACAGCACCGCAGCCATGACCGCATGTGGCGTGGCGATATCCGGCATTTCGACAGATACGATGCGCACCAGTGGCGTTCGGGAGATTGGCGCCACGGCTCGCATGGCGGTCGCATTGGCTGGTGGTGGGTGA
>JAIPDC010000183.1 GCA_021737865.1 Rhodoferax sp. | reverse complement strand
AAGTTGGTGGTGGCCTCAACCAGCTTGGCGTGAGGCAGAGCGGCCAGTTGATTGACCGACATTTCCGCAATCTCTGCGGGGTAGACCATGAGGTTTGACATCGTTCAGGCCTCCGCGCTTGCAATGCGTGAATGCGGGTTGGCGTACAAGCACTCGTGCTCGTAGGCCTCGACGTCTTCGATTCGGTACATGACCTTGCCACCGATCTTGAGATAGACCGGGCCAACGCCCTCCGTGCGATAGCGTTCAATGGTGTGAACGGATTTGTTCCAGCGGGTCGCTAGTTCCTGCTGTGTCAGGTGCCGTGACCTGGTAGCTTCAGTCTGCATTTGCAGCTCCTTTGAGAGTTAATAACCACCGGCTGACAACGCTTGCGTATGCATTGCTAACCGATGGAAGTGATCCTCTCGAAGCGACTTCCTTAGACCATTACTCAGACTACTCAAGGCCATTACTCAAATGCGTTTTGAGGGCTCCAAATGCAAAAAACCCGGCCAGACTGGTGTCTGAACCGGGCTGATATATGTGTTTTGTTTGACGACAAGTTGCCGTCAATAAGACCTACACATTTCTAACGCTACGAATGCGATTTCAAGTTTGCTTTCATAGGACGTGGGGCCTAATCTGAAATTTTCGTATAGGAAGGTAGACTTACGGCCATAAGCCGCCAGTAGTGGCAATTTCCAAATAGCGGTCGCTCAAAGTTTTCGGTCTCCCGTGGCTGCCAGCCAAACGAACCAGTAAAGTCGATTTCATTGATTTACTCGACACCAGCAGTACAAGAATTGCTGGTCCGTGTTCATGGGGGGTGTGGTGATCGCTCAATTCGCTTCCCATCAACTGAAAGCCTTCGCCAAATTCATGATGGAGTTTCGCTTCGTCATATCGGACCACATTCAGCCCGCTGCACTGCAAAGGTCCGTTCGGGCCGAAAGTAGCCATGAGCACGTATCCGCCGGGCTTGACTGAGCTTCGTACCAGATCAACATATGCCTGCCGGGAGGCTGGATCGGTCAAGAAATGAAACACCGCACGGTCGTGCCAAAGGTCAAACTTCTTGTCGCCGAAGTTGTAGCGTGTGATGTCCCCAACATGCCAGTTCACTTGCTGAGCCTTCGCGCCTAGGCGGCACTTGGTGAAATCGATGGCAGCTGCGGAAATGTCGAGCACAGACAAGTCAAGGTGGTGGCGGTGCAAAAGATCATCCACCAAGGTGGACTCCCCTCCGCCTACATCGACGATGGCCGCAGTCTTGTCTGGGCACAGTTGCTCAATCAAGCGCAGAGACTCGCCCAGATGAGGAGCATACCAACTCACCGCATTAAAATTTTTACTGCGGTAGACGTTTTCCCAATGGTCGGCTGAATGAATCATGGAGCACCTATCTGTAGATGTGTTGCTTGAGCAATAATATTAGACATCGCTTATGGAGTATGCAACCATGAAAAAACTGCTCTGCACCGCAATGGTCATCCTGCTGGCAGCCGCGCCTGCTGTCGCCAATGACAAAGCCAAGCTGATGGACGAGTTGTCAGGCTACTTAGAGTTTGTGGATTACGGTGGCGGCACCATTTTTGCAGAGCAAATTCCCAAGAGCGAGTACAGCAAGATGATGATCATCGATGCACGGGACTCTGCGCAATTTGCCAAAGAGCACATTCCCGGGGCGGTCAACATCGAGTGGCGCCAGGTGCTGGTCAAGAGTTCAAGCATCCCCAAGGACAAAGCTGTGCTGATTTATTGCAACACAGGCAGTCTGTCTGCACAGGCTGGCTTTGCACTGCGCGTGTCGGGCTGGGAAAACGTCAAAATTCTCCAGGGTGGATACGCCGAGTGGAAAGCCAAAGGTGGCCTTGACGCCAACGCACGAGCCAGTGGTGCGGCGCCCAAGCACTGACTTGATTGCTCACGACTGACAATTGTTGACGCGCATGCGTGCATCTGATCGCTCGCATGTCTCGGCTATAGCCTTCAGCTTGGGACTGCATGCAGCGGTCTTAGCTCTGGCCAGTGGTTATCAATTTGGCTTTCGCAGCACACAGAATGCATCGCCTGATACCCAGGTCGTCTTCATGCAAATCTTGCCGCCGCAGCAAGAGCAAGTGCCTTCCAAGGATCAAGAACTTTCGCCAGTAGCGCAGCCGTCGCCCGAAAAAACGCATGTCATTACTGAAGCCGTTAATTCGCAAGACAAGCCACCGCCAGCTAAAGAACTAGCTCGCATGGCTGCCCCGTCGGCTCCCACTGCTGATGAATGGGCCTTCGCGGGCAAATACACCAACAAAAACAGCAAGGGCTACCGCTACAGCTGGGGGCAACAGGTTCGCAGCATGATGGGGATAGCGGTGGAAGGCCCTGACCAGGGCTTCGTGCGTTTCAGAATAGAGATTGCGCCTGATGGCACGCTCGCCAAACTGGAAACGCTGTGGACGACTTCTGACGTGGCCGAACGATTGGCACGACAAGCAGTCGAGTCCATGCCAGCCTTACCTCCTACTCCTACCGGTAAGCCCTTGATATTTGAAAAGACGATTTCGTTTACACCCTTCGCATCAGACGGTTCTCCAAGCTACAGGGACGACTGCCTGCCAGACCCGCCTGTATTCCGTAACCCATTTGCGTGGGATGGCAAATCTCCTCAAGTAAGAGCAGAACCTCCAAAGACTGAAAAGCTGGACCCACAAGCTCTGGAGGAATGTCTTAGGCAACTTCCCCAAGACTCGATTGAGGCGGAAACAGCGCGCGACCAGCGCATTATGGATCAATGGGGTAGCAGCAAAACTGGTCGCTAATTTTTTTACATATTAAACGCAGCAGGAATTCCCATCCTGCTTAACGCCCAATGCCTTAAATATCTTTCCAGCTGGACAAAAACCTGTAAAGCTTGACTGGAACAGATTCAACCCAACAAATGCACAAAGCCATAGCCAGCTAGGCGAGCTCAAATCTACTTGCCCATTGAAATGAGCTAGGGCTAAGCCCAGGGTCACCATGAAGCCAGCCATGATGTTGATTAGTTTATTGACAGTCATTTTTCACTCCTAATAAAAAAATAAAACGTAGCTCTCCTAACGTTAATCAAGAGAGCGTCCCTCACCTTTTTCCTCCACCGTCTGTCCATCACGAATGTGATATATGCGCTTGAAGGTTGGGATGATCTTTTCGTCATGTGTCACCACGATGATGGCCGTCTGTGCAAGACGGGCCATGTCGTTGAGAATTCGAATGACAGACAGCGCCCGCTCACTGTCAAGCGGTGCGGTTGGCTCATCAGCCAATATCACTGGCGGCTTGTTTGCCAAAGCGCGGGCGATTGACACTCGTTGCTGCTCACCACCAGATAGTTGAGAAGGTTCAGCCTTTGCGCGATGTAACACATCCAAAGAGGACAACAATTCAAGTGCTCGATTTCTAGCAATTTCATTGGGGACGCCAGCCAGCATAGGCAGCAATGCAACGTTATCAGTGACGTTCAAAAAAGGAATGAGGTATGGCGCTTGGAACACAAACCCAATCCGATCACGGCGTAAGGTTCGTAAGTCTGGGATCTTCCAGCCATCTTCGAAAATCACTTCATTGCCTAAAGTCATTCGGCCTGACGTAGGCTCGATGATGGCACCTAAACATTTCAGTAAAGTACTTTTGCCTGAGCCAGAAGGTCCAACAAGTCCAACCACCTCACCTGGAGAAACTTGCATATTGACGCTTTTCAAAGCCTCGACCGCCGTGTCTCCATGTCCATAGACTTTGCGCAAATTCTCGATACGGATGCCACCTGTTTGGTATGTCATGTCGTACACCTCAACTGATGGCCTGCGCCGGATCAACACGCAAGGCAACTCGAATAGCCATCGTACTGGCCAGTGCACAGATGAGCATCGTTGCCCCAAAACCAACAATCGCATCTTGCGTCAAGAGCAAAACAAACTTAGGGAACACTGGTGCCCAAATCGTGGCCGCCACCTTGCCGACCACAAAGCCGATCACCCCTAGGCCCAGCGCCTGCTGCAAGATCATGGCCGCGATGGTGAGGTTGCGGGTCCCGATCAGCTTGAGCACTGCGATCTCGCGGATCTTGCCCAACGTCATGGTGTAGATGATGAACGCCACAATCGCCGCACTCACCACCGTCAGGATGGCCAAGAACATGCCGATCTGTCTTGCCGAGGTGGCAATTAGTTTGTCCACCAGGATGTCTTCCATGTCTGCACGAGTGAAAACGGTCAGGTGCTTCCAGTGCTGGATTGGCTCGGCCACACGCTCTGCACTCCAGCCATCGGCCACTCGCACTAGCACGGCATTGACGTTGCGGCTGCTGGTCTGCAGGTTTTGTACTGCATCGAGCAGGCCCGGCACTGCCGGCCGATTGAAGGCGGGGTTGGCGGCTGTGCGCACCCGGTCGTTCACTATGGCGTCGTTGTCCTTGAGGAACTGCGCTTCCTGCGCGTCCTTGATCGGGATAAACACCATCGGATCCCCTCCGGATGAGACCATGCGGCGTGTCAGGCCTACCACCTCGTAGGTGTGACGCCGGATTTGCACCTTGTCGCCCAGCGTCAGTCCGGTCTTGATGTCCACAACTGCCTCGTAGTGGCTGCGTGTGAGATGCCGGCCTGCCAACAAATGGCCCGGTTGCCCAGGCATACCGGCGATTCCAGGCGCGATCCCTACAACCATGGCCCGGGCTTCCTTACCCCCCACAGCCTTGACTTGCATGGTGAAGTAAGTGATGTTGGCCGCAACGGCCACCCCTGGCATGCCCGCGATGCTGCGTACCACATCGTCCTTCAAGCTGGACGATTCTGCGTACGGCCCCTGCGTGTCCTTTTGAACCACCCAAAGGTCGGCCCCGCTGTTATTGAGCAGGGCCTGCGCATCGTCAACCATGCCGCGAAACACCCCGGCCATGGTCAGCGTTACGCCAATGAGCAAACCCAGCCCCAGCCCGGTGAGCACGAACTTGGCCCAGCTGTGCTGAATGTCGCGCGCAGCCAGGCTGATCATGGCTGTGCCTTTTTAACCAGCGCGTCCACCACTTTGAAGCGGGACCCAACCGACAAGAGCCTGTCGCTGTAGACCACCACCGTGTCGCCCGAGGCCAGGCCGCTCAGGGCTTGCACGCGACCGTCCGGGCTAGACGCGCCCCACTGCACGGACACAAAGTCCAGCGCGCCGTCTTTAACCCGCCACGCGCCTGTGCGTCCTTGGTGCGTCTGCACACTGGCCTGCGGCACCACCAAAGCCTGGGCTGTCTCTTGCAACTGAAGCGTGACTTCGGCCATCTCACCGATCGACAGCGCTGCCGGGATCTGGTCGAACATCACTTGTGCGATGCGCTCCTCGGTCACAGCATCGGCCTGCAGCTCCACCCGTTCCACCCGGCCAGCTAGCACCTGCTGCATCCGCGAGCGCAAGGTGATCTGGGCCGGCAGCCCCACTGCGAGACCGCTTGAGCGTGCCTGGTCCACACGCAGCCTCACCCATAGGCTGGCGGGATTGGCCAGCCGGACCACGGCCTGGCCCGCCACCACCGTGCTGCCGACTTCGGCATCGCGGCTAATCACCACCGCATCGGCGGGGGCGATCAATCGGGTGTTCTGTTTTTGCTGCACAGCCGCAGCGCGCTCGGCCTGCACGCGCTGGGCGTCCTGACGGCTTGCTTGCAAGTTGGCCTGGGCTGCTTCAAAGGCAGCCTGAGCAGACTTGAGTTCCTGCTCGCGCCCCTCTAGCGCAGACGGGCTGATGAAGTTCTGACGGGCCAGTTCCTTTTGCCGGTTCAGATTGGTGGTGGCCAGATCGCGCCGTGCTCTGGCATCGGCCAGTTGTGCCTGAGCTACTGTCTGCACACTGCTGGCTTTGGATAAGGCAGCTTCTTGCGCCTGAAAGCGCTGCTCTAGGTCCACCGGGTCCATCTCGGCCAGAAGCTGACCTGCCTTGACCGACTGCCCAACATCGACATGCACGCGCAAGACACGCCCTGCCACCGTCGGTCCCATCAACCAGCTCTGACGCGCTTCGACACTCCCAATACCAAATACCGAGGGCCTCAGGCTTTCGCTCTTGACTTGTATTACTGTGACATTGGTGGGAGCAAGTGGTCCCATGCGAGTAGCAACAAATCCTAGAGCCACGATTACCAGCGTTGCACCGGTTGCGACCAAGACTTGCCGCTTATTGATTTTGAGGAGTGTCATGGGTGCTACTTTCGTCAGTTTCTTTGTTTGGGCAAAAGACCTGCCTCGTAGAGGTTAAATATGGCTTTGCCCTGACTCGCTAAGTCGTGCAGACTGCCAGTAACCAGAGACTGCATAACCAGTCCCTGAACCGCTCCCATGAAAAGGACCACGGCTGGCGCGGGGTCCACCTCGGATGCCAGCAGCCCCTCTTCACGCGCTCGGGCTAGCAATCGGACGATCAAAGTCCGGTAGTCGGCCATAAGGTGCTGCACCCTTGTCTTGAGAGGGGTGGTTTTGGCATGCTGCAGCTCCTGAAAGACAAGACGTGGAACGCCGGGATACTGCTCCACAAAATTGATGTGAGCCATAAACACGGCCCGCAGAGCCTGCAAAGCGTTGGCCTGCTGAGTTTGAGCTGCTTGCTGTAGCCGCTCCATCAAGGTCTCGTGCGCCCAATCGACAACAGCCAGCCAAATAGTCTCCTTGCTGTCGAAATGCCTGAAAACTCCCCCTTGGGTGATGCCGATGGCCTTAGCCAGATCGCCCGTGGTGATTTCGATCGGACTGCGCTCAGCAGCCAAACCCAAGGCCGCCTGGATCAGTTCTGCTTGGCGGTCTTCGGTTTTGAGCTTGATTCTTGTGTGAGTGGTCATAAATAAGTAATTGATGAATTACTTTATCATAATTTGCAAGCCAAGGAAAAATTAGCCTAAAAGCACACTAGCGAATCAAATTGCAGTGGGTTTTGTCATGCCTTCATCGAAAAGGACCGTGCGATTGACTGCTTTGTCGCAGCCCCGATGACTGCTTTGGGTCGGCAACTGCCGCTCACATCAATATTCGATGCCATCGTTCATGCAAAAAACCCGGCCAGACTGATGTCCGAACCGGGTGAAACATTGGCAACTGCGAACCAATGGAAACTTAGTGAGGCAGATCCTCCAGCGGGATCTGCAACTGGTAGCGCTCATCGTCTCGGAGGTAGCGAACGAATCGCTTGTAGACCGCCTTGTTGCGCCCAAACTCCTTACTGGGGGAGAAACTTTGCGACTGGGAGCCGCACTTACGTTGCAAGGTGTTCTTGTCCAACTCGTGGTCCAGGTCTTCCAATAGCGCAAGGATGATGAGACGCTGTAGAGGTTCCAGCTCATAGCGCTCGCCATCCATCCATACGCACGATTGCGACTCGACGTATTTCAAGGTGTTCGTCGGCGTCGCCTCTTCCATGATCTGTTTGCCCACGCTGGCGTTTTCATCAAAGAACTCGAATCGGCTCTGACTGATGCGCGCTGACATGCCTAAGTAGCGCACGTCAAATCCTTTTATGGGCGAAGCAGCGGGTAACGGCAAATCGGTGCTGGTGAGCACGATGCTGGACTCGGTTGTTTTCTCCAGCCGGATCTGCTCTCGTAATCGATCAGCCACGTCGCTCTTGTAGAGCTGCCTGGCAAAGTACCAAGTCACAGGCTTAGCACGCCCCGTTTGCGAAGTGCCCAAGCGCCAGATCTGCTCATGATCAATAACTTTGCAACCCACATTGTTCAAATTCAAACCCGTTGCCAAGTTCGAGACGAGCTTTGGGAATGACACCTTATGGTTGTGACTGAAGTGCTTTGGCGCTGTGACGTCATCACACTCTGGACATTGGAGCAACACATCATCAACGGATACGTCACGAACAACACGAGCCAGCTCGACTCCGCACTCGGGACAGTTAATCCATTGGCTTGAAGGACCATGAACCAACATCCGCTCACGGATCAAATGCTGGGCTCCGTCTTTGGCGTGATCGTGTAGTGCCTGTCCCGTGATTTGAGGCTTATCCATCTCTAA
>JAIPDC010000182.1 GCA_021737865.1 Rhodoferax sp. | reverse complement strand
CGCACCATCAGGTTGAAGTCCTGCGTGGGGCCATCGATCAACTGGCAGTCGGTAGCCACGCCGCCGTCAAAACACAGGGGTGCATCGGTCGCTGTCAGTCGGTGCTGAACAGCACCCGCCATGACACCGTCCAATGGCGTCCCCACATTCAGCACCACGCCCGCACCCTGCAAAACGGCAAACCAGCGTGTGATGCCGTCAAAGCGGGAAAACGGGCCACTGATCCCTACTTCGGCCACTGACATACGCCAGTGCCACTCGCCCTGCGCAGGCCAGGCGACCAACTCGCGGGTCACGCCGCCGCCGTTGCGCCAGGGGCTCGCATCCACGTCGGCCAGATGAACGATGTTCCAGCTCATGCCTGAAACTTGCCTGCAAAGCTGTAGCGTGAACCCGGATAAATCAGCCGCACCACACTGGCCACGTGTGCACCGCTGACGGTGCGCCGCACCATCGCCAGGCAGGCCTCGGTCGCCGCAATGCCCAGATGCTTGGCCTGTTCGGCTGTGGGTAGGCATGCCTCGATCGCGTAACTGGCCTCGGTCAGGGGTGCCTCCGTCAGCAAATGGCGGGTGGGCGTGGTCTGGGTGAAGTCGGTCTTCAAATAGTCCGGCGCAGCAGCCGGGTTGACATAGCGGTCCTCATATTGAATCGGCAACCCGTTTTCCAGGTGCACCAGCACGGTATGAAACACCTTGGCACCGGCACGCAGCCCCAGCGACTTCGCCAGCTCGGCAGTCGCCTTCTCGGCCTGGCTGAGCAGCACGCGTGCACCGTGCACATGGCCGCGCTCGACAACCTCTTCCTGAATGTCTCGAATGGTCAGGTTGGAGGCAATGCGGTGCAGCTCGGCCACATAGGTGCCGGAGCCCTGTATGCGCGTCACCATGCCCTCGGCGGTGAGCTCACGCAAAGCCCGGTTCACCGTCATGCGGCTGATGCCGAATTGCTGCATCAACGTGGCTTCACTGGGCACCGGGTCGCCCGGACGCCACTGGCCGGTGCTGATGTGCTGCTGCACGAAGGCTTTGACTTGAAGGTAGGCGGGTGTCATGCCTTAAATTCTAACCCGGTTGACACAAGTTGTATAGACAAGTAATAATCCGCCACCTAATAATTTTGAGGAGTTGCCCTTGTCTGATCTCTCCACCACCCATTTTCTGGACAGCAAGGCCCGCCCCGTGCGCGCACCCCGCGGCCCCGAACTGACCTGTGCCAACTGGCAAATCGAGGCGGCCTACCGCATGCTTCAAAACAACCTGGACCCCGAAGTGGCCGAGAACCCGGACGAACTGGTGGTCTACGGCGGCATTGGCAAGGCAGCGCGCAACTGGCCCGCCTTCGACGCCATCCTGGACACGCTGCGCAAACTCAAACCGGATGAAACCCTGATGGTGCAGTCGGGCAAGCCGGTGGGCGTGTTCCGCACCCACGAGGGCGCGCCGCGTGTGCTGATTGCCAACTCCAACCTGGTGCCCAAGTGGGCAACCTGGGAGCATTTCAACGAACTCGACCGCAAAGGCCTGATGATGTACGGCCAGATGACCGCCGGCAGCTGGATCTACATCGGCTCGCAGGGCATCGTGCAGGGCACCTATGAAACGTTTGTCGAAGCGGGTCGCCAGCATTTCAATGGTGACCTGGCAGGCCGTTGGGTGCTGACTGCGGGCTTAGGCGGCATGGGCGGCGCGCAGCCTTTGGCCGCCACGTTTGCCGGTGCCTGCTCACTCAACATTGAATGCCAGCAGACCAGCATTGACTTCCGCCTGCGCACCCGCTACGTGGACGAGCAAGCCACTGATCTGGACGACGCCCTGGCCCGCATTGCCAGGTACACCGCCGAGAAGAAAGCGGTATCCATCGCCCTGTGCGGCAACGCGGCCGACATCGTGCCCGAACTCGTGAGGCGTGCGAAAGCCGGTGGCATTCGTCCCGATATCGTCACCGACCAGACGTCCGCCCACGACATCATCAACGGCTACCTGCCACGCCACTGGACGGTCGCGCAATGGAAGGCCGCGCAAAAAGACGCGACCCAGCACGCTGCGCTGACACAGGCCGCGGGCGAATCCTGCGCCGTACACGTACAAGCCATGCTGGACTTCCACGCCATGGGCATCCCCACGGTGGACTACGGCAACAACCTGCGCCAGGTCGCCAAAGACTATGGTGTGGCCAACGCGTTTGATTACCCCGGCTTTGTGCCAGCCTATGTGCGCCCCCTGTTCTGCCGCGGTGTCGGCCCGTTTCGCTGGGTGGCCTTGAGTGGTGACCCCGAAGACATCCGCAAGACCGACGCCAAGATGAAAGAACTATTCCCCAACAACGCCGGCCTGCACCGCTGGCTGGACATGGCGCAAGAGCGCATTGCCTTCCAGGGCCTGCCGGCGCGCATTTGCTGGATTGGCTTGGGCGAGCGGCATCTGGCCGGTTTGGCTTTCAACGAGATGGTGAAGAGCGGCGAGCTCAAAGGCCCCATCGTCATCGGGCGCGACCACCTTGACAGCGGCTCGGTCGCATCGCCCAACCGCGAGACCGAAGCCATGATGGACGGCAGCGATGCCGTCAGCGACTGGCCCCTGCTCAACGCCCTGCTCAACACCGCCAGCGGCGCCACCTGGGTCAGCTTGCACCACGGCGGTGGTGTCGGTATGGGTTACTCGCAACACAGCGGCGTGGTCATCGTGGCCGACGGCACAGCCGAAGCTTCCGACAAGCTGGGCCGCGTGCTGTTCAATGACCCGGCCACCGGTGTCATGCGCCACGCCGATGCCGGCTATGACATGGCCCTGCAATGCGCCAACGACAACAACCTCAACCTGCCCATGCTGACATGAACATCCAACCCGGCCAACTCACCCTGGCGCAACTGCGCGCTCTTCACAACCACATCACACCGCTGACGCTGGACGCTGCCGCACGGCCCGCCATCCGCGCTGCCGCCGACCTGGTGCACCGGGCGGCACAAGGTGGTGTCGCCGTTTACGGCGTGAACACCGGTTTCGGCAAACTGGCCAACCAGCGCATTGCACAGGCTGACCTGGAAACACTGCAACTCAACCTGCTGCGCTCACACGCGGTAGGCGTGGGCGAGCCCATGTCCGAGCCCGTAGTTCGCCTGATCTTGTTGATGAAGGCAGCCAGCCTGGCGCGCGGCTACTCGGGCATTCGCGAGCTGGTCATCGACCGGCTGTTTGCGTTTTACAACCTCGGTATCACGCCCGTCATTCCCTGCCAGGGCTCGGTCGGTGCATCGGGTGATCTGGCACCGCTGGCTCACCTGTGCCTGCCGCTGATCGGCGAAGGCGAAGTGTTTTATGGCAGCACGCGCATGCCCGCTGCCAAGGCCCTTCACATGGCCAAGCTCGAGCCCATCAAGCTATCCGCCAAGGAAGGGCTGGCTTTGATCAACGGCACGCAAGTGTCGACTGCGCTGGCGATCGATGCGCTGTTTGCAACCGAGCGCCTGTTTGAGGCTGCGGTCATTTCTGGCGCCGTCACGCTGGATGCGGCGCGCGGCAGCGACGGCCCGTTTGATGGGCGCATCCACGCGGTGCGTGGCCAACCCGGCCAGATCGCCTGCGCCGCGGCCTACCGCGCACTGACCTTTGGCAGCGCCATCCGCAAGTCGCACCTGGAGGGCGATGACCGCGTGCAAGACCCGTATTGCCTGCGTTGCCAGCCCCAGGTCATGGGCGCCTGCCTGGACCAGATGCGCTATGCCGCCGACGTGCTGCTGATTGAGGCCAATGCAGTCACCGACAACCCGCTGGTGTTTGCCGACACCGGGACGCTGTTATCAGGTGGGAATTTTCACGCTGAGCCAGTGGCACTGGCCGCCGACGCGCTGGCGATTGTGATCGCCGAGATCGGCGCCATCACCGAACGGCGCATTGCCATGTTGGTGGACACCGTGGTGTCGCGCCTGCCGGCGTTCCTGACTCCCGAACCGGGCCTGAACTCCGGCTTCATGATCGTGCATGTGACTGCTGCTGCACTGGCCTCCGAAAACAAATCGTTAGCCCACCCCGCCAGCGTAGACAGTCTGCCGACATCGGCCAATCAGGAAGACCATGTGTCCATGGCCACCTTTGCTGCCCGACGCCTTCAAAACATGCTGCGCAATACTGAATACATCGTGGCCATTGAACTGTTGGCGGCGGCACAGGGCATTGAGTTCTTGCGTCCGCTCGAGAGTTCGACTGTGCTGGAAGGCATTCTCCAACTGGTGCGCTCGGTGTCGCCCGCCATGATGGTGGACCGCAGCCTGGCACCCGACATGGAGCTGGTGCGAAGCCTGATTGCACAAGGCCGCATCGGGCTGGCGGGTGAGGCGCAGATCAGCGAGTTGAGCGCCCTGCGATTGGGTTAGGGCACCCGCGCTGTCTTGTCCACCCTTTTGGCCGAAGGCTTGCGGGTTGACTTGACGGCCGGTTGAGCCACCGCCTGCTTTTTGCTGACCGCAGGTTTGGGCAAGAACGCCGCTTCAAGCTCGGCCAAAGCGTCAGCCGTGTACACCGCCAGGCGCTGCATGCTGGGCATGGACGAGTGGCAACCGGTGTAGCCAAAATTCATGTACCCAGCGTAACTTTGGCAGGTGATGTTGAGCGCCTGCCCGTGGGTGACGATGGACGCGGGATAAGTGGCCACCATTTCCGCGCCCCGCAAATACAAAGGCGTTTCCGGACCCGGCACGTTGGATATGGTGATGTTGAACATGGGCCGAATGCGCCCGCCAATGCCGGTGAGCAGGGTGAGGATGGTGGGCGCCATCAGCAGCACGGTGTATTGCATCATGGCCTGGCGCGGCAAGCTCTGGACGTGCTCTTTGGCCTGCTTGACCGACTGGCGGATGGCCGACAGGCGCTCGCGAACATCGGCTACGTTGGTGCCCAGGGTGGAGACGATGAAGGTGATGGCATTGCCGTTGCCGGTGTCATCCTTGGGCCGCACGGAAACCGGAATGCCGGCCGTAAGGGGTTGCTCGGGCAGATTGTTGGACTCGTCCAGAAATCGCCGCAAGGCACCGCCACAGATGGCCAGCACAATGTCGTTCAGTGTGCAGTTGGCGGCAGCGGCCAGGGTGCGCATGCGCTCCAGAGAAAACTGCTGCGTGGCAAAGCGGCGCTTCTCGCGCACCCGCCCGTTCAACACTGAGCGGGGCGCAGCAAACGGCAGGGCCATGTTGTCGCCCGGCTCCATCGCATGTTTCACCAGTTTGCCAAATGCGGCCACCAGTTGCGGCACCGTGCTGGCCTGCATGCGAAGCTCTTGCACGGCGCCGGCAATGGCATGGGTCACCGTAGGCAAAAGCGCTTCATGGCCCTTGCGGGTTTTGGGGGTCCGCGACTCCTGCCCGGTGGCCCAGAAGGGCGGCATATTCAGGCTGTCAGCCCTGTCGAACGACATCCCCTGCTGCAACAACTTGACACCGCTGATGCCGTCGATCAGCGAGTGGTGCATTTTGATAAAGAGGGCAAACCGGTCGCCCTCCAGTCCCTCAATCAGGGTGCACTCCCACGGCGGGCGCGACAAATCCAGCGGCGTGCTTTGCAGGCGCCCCACCAGCTCACCGAGTTCACGCTCGCCGCCCGGCCACGGCAGCGCGGCATGGCGCACGTGGTACTCCAGGTCAATGTTGGCGTCTTCCACCCATACCCGCACCGGGTTCATGCTGAACGACTGCTTCAGGCGCTGATTCCACGGTGCCTTGAACTGCCGATGGTTGCGGTACGCAGCCATGGTCTGGCGCATGAAGTCCTTGGGCGCATCGTCAGGCAGCTTGAATTGCAGCAGGCCACCCACATGGTTAGGCGTGGCCCGGGTTTCGGTAACGATCCAGGCGGCGTCTAGCGGATTGAGGCGAATGGGGTTCATACAGGTGGCTCGGCGATGGCATTTAAGAGGCATTCAGCTTACACCGACTCCCGACTCTGCCTACTTAGGCATAACCCGGCATCGGGCTTGGAAGCCTGTGCGGCAAAGCGCTCTGCTCCGTGTCCCCCGCCCGCTGCGCGGTCTCCTCCTTGACCTGCGCAGAACACTCTGCCGCACAGGCTCCCTGGCTCTCAGTGCTTGGTCGCGGTAATGACCTGGAAATTGCCAAAGAAATAGGTTTGCCGCTCACACGTCCAGCCACCCATCTCGTTGAGGCATTTGACGGGGTCATGCGTGTCCCACAGGGCGAGTCCAAAGGGCTCGAACACCTTGAAGTAGGTCCAGCTCAGCAGCCGCAAAATAGCCACATCAGGCCGGTGAAACTCGGCCAGATACAGCTTGCCGCCGGGGGCCAGCATGCGACCTGCCTCACGCAGGGCCTTGTCCTTCAATTCATGCGGCAACTCATGCAGCAAAAAGAAGATGACATTGGCATCGGCGCAACCCTCTTGCTGCGTCATGGCGGTGGCGTTGTCTTCGACATACGCAACCTTGCCGGCGTACTGCCCCAGTTTTCCTTCAGCATGGTCCAGCTCATTGCGGATGATGTCGGCAATGAGTACCTGCTCGGCTCCTGACTGCACAGCCGCGTCCACCACGCGGGGGATCACGTTGCCAAAGGCGCAAGAAGTGATCAGCACTTTCTTGTTCTTCAAACTGGTTGCGCCCAGCCCGGCCACGATCTTGGATACCAGGGTGCTGTACTGAAACAGCAAAATGGCCGAGATGACGGGCTGAAAATCCACCAGTTTGATGAGCCACATGTCTGAGTACAGGGGGTACACATGGGACTTGGCGCTGTTTTGCGTTGACGAAAGCCCACGCACCAACAACGCACCCCGGGTCAATACAAAGAAAAAAAGGCCCGTCAAGGCCAGCAGAACAAAGAATCCCGCCACTACATTCACCATCCAGCTACTCATACATGCCTTCTATCATCTTTGAAGTTGCAAAGGGTTCCATAGAACCAATTTGAGTATGGACCTTTCAGACGCTGGCGGGAGGCGTGGTCGGCCATTACCGGTCAAGGACATTGATTTACGTCAAACTTGTGCACCCTGCGGGCAGCGCCCAGGCGCAATCGCAATCAGGACGCTGCATCCTGCCTCGCCAGATACCGGACCCTGTTGCGACCACTCACTTTGGCCTGGTACATTGCCGAGTCGGCTCGCTGTAGAACGGCATCGAGTACGTCCTGGCCATGCAGGAATAGGGTCAGGCCAATGCTGGCGGTGCAGCGGTGCTCGACCATGGCAGCGCCAGCATTCTGAACATGAAGGCAATAAGGTTCAGCCAACTTGGCGCGGATTTTCTCTGCAATTGCTTGCATCCGGTTGGCAGACTCCGTCTGGTCTGCGGTCAACTCCGTGACCAGCACCACGAACTCATCGCCACCAAAGCGCGACACAGTGTCCTCCTCGCGGATGCAGGTCTGCACTCGACGGGCAACTTCGATCAGCAGCAGGTCACCCGCTTCGTGTCCACATTGGTCGTTCAAAGGTTTGAAATTGTCAAGATCCAGAAACATCAGGGCACCATGCGCTGCGCTGCGCTTGGACAGTGCCTGGGACAGGCGATCGAGCAGTAAGCGCCGGTTGGGCAGCTGCGTGAGCGGGTCAACGTACGCAAGCTGACGCAACTGCTGCTGCATGCGCTGGCGCTCCGTCACATCTTCGAAAATGGCATACACCTGTGCCAGCTTTCCGTCCTTGAACAACGGCATGGCGCTGACCAGAATCCACACATTATCCCGCCCCGGAACCGACACCCCCATCAGCTCATCCATGACAGGTTCCCCCGTCCTGAGAGCCCGCATGGCGGGGTGCTGGTCGCCCGGCATATCACGGCCATCTTCGTAAGTCGATTGCCATCGGGGGTCCATCGAGGTCCGCCCCAGAAACTGGTCCAGCGTCAACCCCAGGATGCGCAGCGCGGCTGGATTGGCAGATATGACATGGCCGTCAACACCGTGGTAAACAACGCCATGGGGCGCGGTTTCAAACAGGGTCCGGAAAGTTTCTTCACTGGCTCGCAGCGCGGCTTGCGTCTGCTTGTACTCAATGGCGATGGAGGCCAGATGTGCGGATTGCTC
>JAIPDC010000181.1 GCA_021737865.1 Rhodoferax sp. | reverse complement strand
TGGCATGAGAATGGTTTGCAGAGGTGCGTTCATGCGCTGGCTCCTTGGCCGCCGCGCACCTGCCCTTTGAGCAAGGCGTCAGCAATGGAATAGGTGTTGGCCTCCACGCCGCGCTCGGCCAACAGGGCTGCGAGGGCTTTGGGCCGGGGGCAGAACACGGTCAGCCGCGCCAAGCCGTGCTGCGCGGGCAGCGCGGCCAGTGCATCGAGTGCCTCTGGCGTTGCCGCATGGCAAATAACGGTCAACCAGTCGCCGCTTTTTGCTATTACTTGTATAGCTGCTTGCGCACATTCTACGGGGGTTACAGCCGCATTTTGCATTGAAATGAGGGTGGTGGCGTGATCTGGGGTAGCTTCAAACGCCACGTCAGCCGCTTCGATCTTGTCGAGTTGCATGTAGGCGAATTCACCACCCTGCGCCACGCTGTAGCCCGGCTTGCCGCCGTACCCGGCCATGACACGGCGCAGCCGCTCCGCGCACACGTCACGGCACAGGTTTTTGTCCGGCTCTTTGGCTGTGGCCTCGGTGCTGGAGCAGAGGATGAAACGGCGATTGCCGTCGTCTTCGGCATTGAGTTCGAGGACGGCTTGGCCGGTGGTTCCGCTGCCGGCGAAGAAGTCCAGGATGGTGTCGTTGGGTTTGGTGGCTTACCGCAGAAGATTTGCTATCAAGGTAGGAGGCTTGGGGTACTGGAAGGCGCGAGTGCCAAAAATGGCCTGTATTGCTTCGGTTCCTTCCCCGGCCTGTGGTGCACCAATCACTGCTTCGTCTTCGTCCTCGCCTTCAGTCGCACGAGGAATCCAAGAACTCACAGGGTTTACGTGACTGTTCAACTCCTCCCAGTGTTTTTTGAAGCCGGGGCGCCCAAAGCCTACTTGACGACCAATCCAGAAGTTCAAATCCGGGGTATCCGCGGTGAGCAATGGACGCTGCCGCTTCGGAGTACGTGGAACATCGCCAGCTCGAATGGCTGCGAGCAACTCCTCATGCGTTTCCCAACATACGACACGTTCACCAACCGGAAACACAATCTTTTCTTGCTGAATCCAAGACTCCATAGAACCTGTGCGTATTCGATCCAAATTTTTGATCCTCGACTCGGATGCATATGCCCACACGCGATCTGGGTCGCAGGGGTACCAAACTCCAGTAACTGGATTGTTGAGGGGATAGAAAAAGCCAGAACGCTCAAATCGGTCAGCATTCACGGTAAGCGGGTCAATGTTCCAAGGACCACGGGGATCGTTGTCTGGGTTCTTGTACTTCTTCTGCGACTTTGGGGCACCATTGAAAGCAAAGCCCACTCCACCATAGATCAGAATATGTTCATGAACTTCACTGAAGTTCGTGTCGGTACGGCTCGTAGAGTCCTTCGTTCTCCAAACCATACTACCAACTCGACGCCCCGGAAAAACCTCATCCATCAACAACTCCAACCGCGATCGGTTCTCGTCGTTGATGGACACCAGAATCACGCCGTCACTGGTCAACAGCTCACGTGCAAGCACCAGGCGTTGGTACAAGAACTCTAGCCACTGGCTGTGCCGCCATCGGTCGTTTGCACCAACGAACTTGTCGTTGTAGACCCAGTCCTTGTTGCCAGTGTTGTAGGGCGGGTCTATATAGATCACCCGGATTTTTCCGGCGTGGGTGGCGCGCAGGAGCCGCAAACTATCGAAGTTGTCCCCCTCAATCACCAGATTACGGTGGTGCGTGGTGCCCTCGGGCGTGTGGCTGAATTCCGGCACCACGCGCGGCAGTACCACATTGGCGTTGAGCGCCGCGTCCCGCGCGATGGCGTTGCTCTCCCAATACAGGCCCAGTTTTTGTTTGGTGAGGTGTTCTACCAACAGGCGGCGCAGTTGCGGGGCGTTGAGGTTTTGAAGCTCCGCCAGAAGTGAGATGGTTTCAGTTTTGGCCATGGAGGGGGTGGCTTCGGTCTTGATCGCTCATTGCCGGACAGGCGAATTTGCTTTTGTTATTTGCCAATTTGGCCGAATGAAAACAACAATTCGCCCATGCAAATTGGTCAGGTCATTCGTTCACTTCGGGAGGAAAAAGGTTGGTCTCAGGAGGCGTTGGCCCACGAGGCCGGAGTAGGGACCACTTATGTGTCACGCATCGAACGCGGTGACCGCCAGTTGTCCACCACCAAGCTGAATGCTCTGGCCGCCGCCCTTGGAACCTCAGCGACCGCTATTTGCGCGCAGACTGAGGGTTTACCAATACCAGCAACCGCCCAGAGTCAAGACGGCGATTTAACTCTGGACCACACCAAAGAAGCGATTGAATTGCGCAAAGCTTTTCGCAAGCTGTCGTTGCCCTCACGTCGCCTGGTTGTCGACTTCGCACAAATGCTTGCCAAACAGTCGGTAGCCTGATCGGTTGAACTAACTTTGATTGCTACGGGGATCAGGCGGGTTGGGTGTTCTGCGCAGGTCAAGGAGGAGCCCAAAGGGCGGGGGACACGGAGCAGAACACCCAAGCCGCCTGATCCTGTGCCGCAGGTCAGCGACGGAGAAAAATCAGCGCAAGCGTAACGGGTCTCGGCGCCGGTCGATCCGGGCCGGTTGAGGCCGGTCGCCCAGCAGGCACACGGCCTGCGGATCGGTCCAGTCGAAAAAGCCACACACTTCATGGCGCTGGGCCTGCGCATCGGCATAACCGAGCGCCATCAACTCGGTGGTGTAGCCGGATTCAAACAACAGGTAGCTGGCCAGCGCGGAGCCCTTGACGTCGGCTTTGCGGGACGAAACACCGACGCCACCGAGCATGGTACGCACGCCGTGGGGCAGCGAGTCGATGTGCCTGGAGGCCACCACGTCGAGTCGCTCGCTGGGCGAAATCACCAGCAATTCCAGTGGCCGCAGGGCGCTGGCGTTGCGTGCTTCTTCGGGCACCAGCTTGATGGTCTGGTTGATGCGCCGTGCGCGCTCCACATCCACTGCCAGCGCATCCAGAAAAATGTTGGACAGGGCGTGGCCGGCAATTTGTGCGATCGATGGATAGCTGTTGGTCTTGTGTGTCAGCGCGGTCTCCTTGGGCTCGTGCATGCGCCCCGCACCCACCACCAGAATGCGCTCAGCCCCCAGGTGGATGGCCGGTGAGCAGGGCGCCGATTGGCGCATGGAACCGTCACCAAAATATTCGTTATGGCCGTTGATGTGCAACTCGGTGGCCGGAAACACGAAGGGGATGGCGCTGGAGGCCAGCAGGTGGGCGTGGGTGATCTTGTCGCGCACGGAGGTCCGCTGGCTGCGTATCCACGGCTGCAAGCGCTTGTCGCCCTCAAAAAATGTGACGTGCTCACCCGAGCTGTAGCTCGATGCGGTCACTGCCAGGGCCTGCATATGGCCGGTGCGGATGAGTTCGGGCAGGCGCTCCAGCGGCACCAGTCGGGCCAGCAGTTCGGACAGCGGTGAGTTGTCCAGCAGCGAGCGCGGCTTGAGCCTGCGCCACTTGGCAATGATCCAGCCCAATGACAACAGCGTCACCCATTTGGCACCCGAGCGCAGCATGTCGAGGTGGCTGGCCCGGTAAACCTGGTCGGCATGGAAGCCGCGCCAGGTCGCCGCAATCATGCGCACGGTGGCATCAAAGTTGTCCGCGCCGCAGGCCAGCGCCGAGGCGTTGATGGCGCCGGCCGAGGTGCCGGTAATGATGGGGAACGGGTTGGGCTCGTGGCCGGCGCCGCATGCAAGTCGTATGTCTGCGATGGCCTCCAGCACGCCCACCTGGTAGGCTGCGCGGGCACCGCCGCCGGTCAATAAAAGTCCGGCTGGGCGGGGGTGTGAAATGGCATCGGGCATGGCAACCATTATGGGAGTTGGCATGCGGTTGCACATGGACTGGTGGCATGAATGAGACGGGGGTTAACCCGTAACAAACGGGTTGGATTCACGATAACCCCGCGGTACCCGCGTGGTGAGAAGGGTTGGATAGACTATGCACATCTTCAGGAGAAATTGAATGACTGTGACAGTGCAAGCAATTACCGACGCGATCAAGTCTGTAATCGATCCCAATACCGGCAAAGACTTTGTGTCCACCAAGGCGGTAAAAAACCTGACCGTGTCCGACGGTGACGTGGCTTTTGATGTGGAACTGGGCTACCCGGCCAAGAGCCAAATCGCCGGTCTGCGCAAGGCGCTGATCGCCGCGGCCAAGGGCGTTGCCGGGGTGGCCAATGTCTCGGTCAACGTGACAATCAACATCGTGGCCCACTCGGTGCAGCGGGGTGTGCAACTGCTGCCCCGGGTGAAAAATATTGTGGCGGTGGCGTCGGGCAAGGGCGGCGTTGGCAAGAGCACCACGGCGGTGAATCTGGCGCTGGCGCTGGCGGCCGAGGGTGCGCGCGTCGGACTGCTGGATGCTGATATTTACGGCCCCAGCCTGCCCATGATGATGGGCATTGAGGGCCGCCCCGAGTCGGACGATGGTCAGACCATGGACCCGATGGAGAACTACGGCGTGCAGGTCATGTCGATCGGGTTTCTGGTGGCACAGGACGAGGCCATGATCTGGCGCGGCCCCATGGCCACGCAGGCGCTGGAGCAATTGCTGCGCCAGACCAACTGGAAAGACCTGGACTATCTGGTGGTGGATATGCCCCCGGGCACCGGCGACATTCAGCTCACGCTGAGCCAGCGCGTGCCGATGACCGGTGCGGTCATCGTCACCACGCCGCAAGACATCGCCCTGCTGGATGCCAAGAAGGGCATCAAGATGTTCGAGAAGGTGGGCGTTCCCATCTTGGGCATCGTCGAGAACATGGCCGTGCACGTGTGCAGCAACTGTGGCCACGTGGAGCATATTTTTGGCTCGGACGGTGGTAAGAGGATGGCCGCCGAATACAGCATGGACTACCTGGGCGCTCTGCCCCTGAATATGCAGATTCGCCTGCAGGCCGACAGCGGCAAGCCCACCGTGGTGGCGGACCCCGATGGCGAGGTGGCCGGCATTTACAAAGCCGTGGCGCGCCAGGTGGCGGTGTCGATTGCCGCACGGAACAAGGACTTTTCCAGCAAATTTCCGTCCATCACCATCAGCAAGGGCACCTGAGTTTTTCGCTCTCATGACCGCCCGACGCCCCGCCATTGAAGTCGCCGTCATCCTGCGCAAGGAGCGCATTGAGGGTGCCATGAGCCGCTGGCAAACCTGGCGCTGGGTGCTCGACGATGTGGTCAGGCAGGAGCCGGGCTTTGGTGCAGAGCCCCGCCTTCTCTATAAAAATGATAGCGGGGAGCGCTGGATTCACGGGGGCTTTCGGGTCGAATTGTTTGAAGATGACACCGAGGGCTACCAGCTCAACGCCACCACGCCGAGCCCTGGCTGGTTTGTGTTGTGGCGCATGGAAGAAGAGGCCACGGTGGCCGATGAGCCTATCGCGCGCCCGGTGGTGGTCAGTCTGAGCTACCACGATGCCAGCCGCTGGCTGGACGCCCAGGAAACGGTGGAGCAGTTGCCTGCCCCGAGCGATGTGGTGGACTGGCTCAAGGCCTTCATCGCCGAGTTTTACCAGCCCGAAGTCAAGCGTCCCAAGCGGCCTGAGAGTTTCAAGTCGTTGACCGACCGCTTTGGTAATCCGGCGTCCATCACCACGCTCAAGAAGCATGGGCCGGGTGACGGCAGCGGTGCGGGTTCCGGTCAGGGTGGTGGCAAGGGCAAGCAGCGCCATGGCTGAGGGCTTTTTGGGGCGTTGGGCGCAACGTAAAACCGATGCGCGACAGGGCAAACCTTTGCAGGAGCCAGAGCAGCCGCCAAAGCCCCCAGCACATTTGTCTCAGTCGACACCGGGTGCTGGCAGCTTGTCCGCCATGCCAGCTGGCGCAGCCGTGGATAACCAAGCCGTCGCAGTAGCCGACGCTGAACCGCAGGCACCGCCCCTGACCCTGCAAGACGCACAGGCGCTGGGGCAGGACTCCGACTTCAAGCCCTTCATCGCCCGCGGTGTCGACCCGGCCGTGCGCAATGCGGCCATGAAAAAGCTGTTTACCGACCCGCACTACAACGTGATGGACCGGCTTGATACGTACATCGATGACTACTCGCAAAGTGACCCGCTACCGCTCTCCATGTTGCGACAGATGGCCAGCGCGCAGTTTTTGAAGCTGGTCGATGAAGAGCCAGATCATCCCAAGCCCGCAGCGGCGGCAGGCGAATCCATCACAACAACCGACCCGACAACGAGACAAGAAGACCATGCCCACACTGATTTGCGACTGCAACCAGACCATGCCACTGAAGGCCGAGAGTCTGGGCGCAGCACTGAATGAGCCACTGACCCTGCACTCCACCCTGTGCCGCCGCGAGGCCGGTGCGTTTCAGCAGGCGCTGGCCTCGGGTGATGACGTGGTGGTGGCCTGCACGCAGGAGAGCCGCCTGTTTCAGGAGATTGCGGCGCAGACGGAAGGTGCGGCAAGCGTGCCTATTCGTTTCGTCAATATCCGCGAAACCGGTGGCTGGAGCAAGGACGCAGCCCAGGCTGGCCCCAAGATCGCGGCATTGTTGGCCGTGGCCCATTTGCCCGCGCCCGAACCGGTGGCCACCGTCAGCTACCAGAGCGCCGGGCGCGTGCTGGTCATCGGCGCACTGGACGCAGCCGAGCAAGCGGCGGCACTGTTGGCCGATACGCTCGACGTCACCCTGTTCAGTGTGGGTGCTGGTGAAAACGGCGGCGCGCAGGAGCGTCGCTACCCGGTTTTGACCGGCAAGCTGGACCGCCTTACCGGCTGGTTGGGCGCGTTCGAACTGAGCTGGACCCAGAACAACGCCATTGACCTGGATTTGTGCACGCGTTGCAATGCCTGCCTGGCCGCTTGCCCGGAAGGCGCCATTGGTTTTGATTACCAGATTGACAACGCGTCGTGCAAATCGCACCGCGCGTGTGTGAAGGCCTGCGGGGTTGCTGGTGCCATTGACTTTGGCCGGGCGCCCCAGGCTCACACTGAAACCTTTGACATGGTGCTGGACCTTCGCACCACGCCTGCTTTTACCCAGCACGCCTTGCCGCAAGGGTATTTCTCGGTGGGCAGCACCGCACCAGGGCGCACCGAGCTGATGAAGGCCGTGGTTCGCCTGCGCGCCCTGGTGGGTGAGTTCGAGAAGCCCCGCTTCTTCGTGTACAAACAAAAGTTGTGCGCGCACACCCGCAACACCCAGGTCGGTTGCACCGCCTGCATCGACGTGTGTTCGGCGTCTGCGATTCGCTCGGACGTCAAGGGTCAGCAGATTGTGGTTAACCCCAGTCTGTGCGTGGGCTGCGGCACTTGCACCACGGTGTGCCCCAGCGGCGCGCTGACCTATGCCTACCCGCGTGCCAACGAGCAGGGCGTCACCCTGAAGACCCTGCTGTCCACCTATGCCCGTGCCGGGGGCAAGAATGCGGCCGTGCTGCTGCACAGTCACGAGGGCGGAGTGCGCCTGATCGGCGACCTGGGCCGTGCCGCCCGTATTGACCCTGCCACCCGCGGCGTGCCCGCACGCGTGCTGCCGCTGGCCCTGCACCACAGTACATCCCTGGGTGTGGATGTGTGGCTGAGCGCCGTGGCCTATGGCGCGTCGCAGGTCTGGGTGCTGTTGACGGACGAGGATGCCCCCCAGTACCGCGAGGCCCTCCAAATCCAGATGGACGTGGCGCAGGCCATCCTGAGCGGCCTGGGCTACAGCGGTACACACTTGCGCCTGTTGCACGCCCGTGATGCGCGGGACCTGGCAGCACTGGATGCTGATTTGCAGGCCACACCGGCACAAGGCGTGGCGCAACCCGGCGGCTTTGCCGTGCAGGCAGATAAGCGCTCCACGCTGGAACTGGCGCTGGACCACCTGATTGCCCATGCGCCACAGAAGCCCGCCACGATTACCTTGCCCGCCAAGGGGTCGCCGCTGGGCGCACTGGCCATCAACAAGGACGCCTGCACGCTGTGCCTGAGCTGCGTCAACGCCTGCCCCTCTGCCGCTCTGCAGGACAACCCGCTGGAGCCGCAGCTCAAGTTCATCGAGAAGAACTGCGTGCAGTGTGGCCTGTGTGTCA
>JAIPDC010000180.1 GCA_021737865.1 Rhodoferax sp. | reverse complement strand
CCTTGATGCTGATGCCACCGGCGCGGGCAGTGTCTTGCTTGTAGTCCACCAGCGCAATCTCGCAATGCTGGCGTGCCGCCTGGCGCCATTTGATCTGGCCAAAAAGTGCCGGTATTTTCTGGAAATGGGCGTGCACCGCGTACTGCGCGCACAACACGCGCTGGCCAGGGGCCTTCCAGGCGCAGCGCAGCGCGGTGCGAAGCAGGTAGAGCAAGGCCAATGCCACCAGCGTCATGGCCACAGCAGGCTCCAGCCACGCCGCGGCCAGCAACAACACGGGCGATGCGGTGAAGAGCAAGCCGTGGTGAAAGTCGCGCCGCGACTCGTGCTGCCAAAGCACATCGCCGCGCACCCGCATGCGCTGCGCCACCTCGGCATAGGCAATGCCCGAGCGGTAGGCGCGCAGCCAGTAGGCCCTGAAAGAGTTGACCGCCAGGTCGTGCAAGGTCATGGGCGCATCGATGTGCTCAATCTCCCAACCGGCAGCGCGCAGGCGGGCGCACAACTCAGGCTCTTCGCCCGCTTTCAGTGTGGGATCAAAGCCATCCACCTGCTCCAATGCGGCACGACGCACCAGCACGTCGCCACCAAAGTACAGGGTGCGACCCGTGGGGTAGACCCAGTCCAGATCGAGCAGCTTGGTATAGAGCGACTGCTGCGGCCTGGACTCGCGCCGATGCCCCCAGGCGGCGCACAACTTGGGCTCGGACAGTGTGGCCAATGCACGCTGCACAAAGTCGGGGTGCAGTTCGGTGTCGCCGTCCAGAAACAGCACATATTGACCGCGTGCTGCTTTCCAACCCAGGTTACGCGCCTTGGAGGCACACGGACTGGCGTCATCCAGTACCAGCACGCTCGCCCCCAGCGCCTGAGCCCGGGTGACGCTGGCGTCGGTTGAGCGCGAGTCGACGTAAATCAACTCATGACTACTGCTGCCCCAGTTGGTCAGACCCACCGAGCGCAGGCAGCGCTCCAGGCGCTCGCCCTCGTTGCGCCCAATGACCACGACCGAGACATCGACGCTTGATAGTTTGGTTGAATTCACGGCTAGAACTCCCTGTGGTTGGGTGGGTTGACTACTTGAGCAGCGTATTGATGGTGGCACCGAAGGTCAGCACAGAAATGGCGGGCGACAACTGGCGCATCAGGTAGCCCAGCTCTCCCAACTTGCTTTTCGGAATAAAAATGACGTCGCCGTCTTCCAGCGCATAGTTGGCCCTGCGCGACACATCAACCAGGTCTTTGAAGGCTATCACTTCAACCTTCTGCGCACCTGCTCGATAGATTCCGATTTGTTCTGGCAAAGCATCTTCATTGGGGCCGCCAGCCTGAGCCAAAACGTCCAGCAGCGTCATGCGCGGTGTCAAGCGGTAAGCTCCCGGCCTGGCCACTGAGCCCAGCACATACACCGAGGTGTCGGACGAGTCGGGAATGAAGACGATGTCGCCCTTTTTCATGCGTATGTTGTAGCCGGGGTCGCCGTTTAACAATCCCTTGAGGTCGACCCAGATCAACTTGTCGCGCCCGCGCATGATGGCGCAGCGCGTGAGCGACGCCTCCTTGTCAGACAGAGTCATGGCGCCTGAACTGGCCAGCACTTCAGCCAGCGTAGGTGGATGGGGAAACTTTTGCATGCCCGCCCGTTCCACCCGCCCCAGCACCGTGACCTGATTGGAGGTGTATTGATCAACCGCCAGCGTCACATTGGGCAGGGTGAAATAGGACTTCAACTGCGTGTCGATGATTTGCAATGCCGCTTCTCGCGTCAAATCATTCAGCACAACATCGCCAATCAACGGCACGCTTATTTTTCCATCGGGGCCAACCACATGCGTGCCGCTGACCTCGGAGCGCCCGTACACGCTCAGCTTGACGATGTCGCCGCTACCGATGCGGTAAACCGGGTTGATTGACTCCTCCAGCAAAGCCAGATCTTCTTTGGAAAGCAGTGCCTCTGCGTTGGGCTTGGCAATGGGCTTGAAATTGGGGTTCTCAATGGAGCCGTTGGCACCAGCGCGCACCCCGCCAGAAGAACCAGCGCAGCCGACCGCGATTGCCGAGAGGCAAAGCAACAGCAGGCGTGCCGCTGTTTGGAGGGTGGATCGAGATTTCATGAGGCCCGATGCTACGGACCTCCCTGCAAATAGCGTGACAGAAGTGTGAACTCGGGCAATCGGCGTCAGCCCGTGTCGACCCTTGCAAATGGGTGCTTGGATTTCACAGTCTGATCACATATTTTTTGGGTCCAACTCTACTATTGCGCAAAGCTTCAAGGAGAAAAATTCATGTGTGGCATTGTCGGATCCATATCTTCACGCGATATCGTTGGCGTTCTGGTGCAAGGGCTGGAGCGGCTCGAATACCGTGGCTATGACTCGTGTGGGGTCGCCGTTCATCGTCAACAGACTGCACTGCCCGGGGAAAACGCTGCGACCAGCATGCAGCGGGTGCGCAGCAATTCCCGCGTATCGGAGTTGGCCCAGCAAGTGGCAAAGGGCAGCTTGCAGGGACGCCTAGGCATTGCACACACCCGGTGGGCCACCCACGGTGCGCCGGTGGTTCACAACGCGCACCCGCATTTCAGCCATGGCCCCGGTGCCGATGCCAGTAGCAGGCCCGGTCGGGTGGCACTGGTGCATAACGGCATCATCGAAAATCATGACGAGTTGCGCGCATCGCTCAAAGCCAAGGGCTATGTTTTTGAGAGTCAGACCGATACCGAGGTTCTGGCCCACCTGATTGACAGCCTGTATGACAACGACCTGTTTTCGGCCGTCAAGGCAGCCGTAGTGCAACTGCATGGTGCCTATGCCATTGCCGTGTTTTGCAACGACGAACCGCACCGCCTGGTGGGCGCACGCGCCGGCTCGCCATTGATTCTGGGAATTGGTAAAGACGGGCAAGAACACTTTCTGGCCAGCGACGCAATGGCTCTTGGCGGGGTTACCGACAAGATCGTCTATCTGGAAGAAGGCGACATGGTCGACATCACGCTGGGGCACTACACGCTGCTCGACAGAACACACACTGCAGTTGCACCTGCGAAACGGCCGGTAAAAACAGTGCAAGTCCACAGCGCAACGGCCGAGCTGGGTCCCTACCGGCACTATATGCAAAAAGAAATATTCGAGCAGCCGCGGGCCATTGCAGACACGCTAACCGGCCTGAAATGCATCGCGCCTGAACTATTCGACCAGCAGAAAGACCATTCACCTGGCGCCAGTGCAGCGCAGGTGTTTGGGCGCATTGACTCAGTGTTGATACTGGCCTGTGGTACCAGCTACTACAGCGGCTGTGTTGCCAAGTACTGGCTGGAAAGCATTGCAAAAATTCCCACGCAGGTGGAAGTCGCCAGTGAGTACCGCTACCGCGAATCGGTTGCCAACCCCAACACACTGGTGGTGACCCTGTCCCAGTCTGGCGAGACCGCCGACACCCTGGCGGCGCTGCGCCATGCGCAAGGGCTTGGCATGCAGCACACGCTGACCATTTGCAACGTGGCCACCAGCGCCATGGTGCGCGAGTGCAGCCTGGCGTTTGTGACGCGTGCCGGTGTCGAGATTGGTGTGGCATCTACCAAGGCTTTCACAACGCAGTTGGCAGCGCTATTTTTGCTGACCCTGAGTTTGGCCAAAACCAAGGGCCGCCTCAGCCCGACGGACGAGCAGCGCCACATCAAAAACTTGCGTCACTTGCCCGTAGCATTGACTGCCGTGCTGGCGCTCGAGCCCCAGCTCATTGCTTGGGCCGAGGACTTTGCGAAGAAAGAAAATGCCTTGTTCCTGGGGCGCGGTCTGCATTACCCGATTGCACTTGAAGGTGCCTTGAAGTTAAAGGAAATCAGCTACATCCACGCCGAGGCCTACCCGGCTGGCGAACTCAAGCACGGCCCGCTGGCACTGGTCACCAGCGCGATGCCGGTCGTTACCGTGGCACCCAACGACGCCTTGCTGGAAAAGCTCAAAAGCAATCTGCATGAAGTGCGCGCCCGTGGTGGTGTGTTGTATGTGCTGGCAGATGCCGATACCCACATAGACAGCGCGCAAGACCTGCACGTCATCCGCATGCCAGAACACTATGGCGAGCTATCGCCCCTGCTGCACGTGGTGCCGCTGCAATTGCTGGCCTATCACACGGCGTGTGCGCGTGGAACCGATGTCGACAAACCGCGCAATTTGGCCAAATCGGTGACTGTGGAGTAGTGCTTCACTGGCTTATTCCGGTTCCTGATTACCGCTGCTGGTGGCAATGGACAGGGCCGGCATTTGTAGTAGCTGTTGCACCTGAACCAGCGCCACGTCAAAGCGGAATTCCATCAACGCACTGGCAACAGGCACGAGCTGATGTGCCAATGGCGTTCCCGCAACGGCCACCTGCACGGCCTTGAAGCGGGCGCCGGACTTGAACTGATGGTCTTTCAGCAAGGGGATGAGTTCTTCAAGTAAAACCCTCACTGACGCAACATCAAGCTCCTTGCGCGGCCCTTGCTCTGCGTCCCCGGGGGTGAATTCGGACACCGCATGGGGTAGCCAGCGGCATAGGGCCTCAGTCAGGCGGCTCAACTCAACGGGTTTGCTCAACACCTCATCCATGCCGGCGTCAAGGGCGTGTTGAATATCATCGGCAAAGGCTTTGGCCGTCAGGCCGATGACGGGGCAGCGACCCTTGCCGGTGCTTGCCGCCCACTGGCGGATATGTTGCGTAGCGGCGTAGCCGTCGAGCACCGGCATTTCCAGATCCATCAGAATCAGGTCCACCGACCCATCGGCCTTGAACAGATCCACCCCCTGTTGTCCATCGTCCGCAAAGAGCGCCGTCACGCCCAGTTGTTGCAGAAAGAGGCGTACCACTTTTTGGTTGATGGAGTTGTCCTCAACCACCAGTACGCGCGCACTCAGCTGCGGTAACTGCGCCGGGGCGTTAAACCCATCATGAAGGATGGCGGGCAAGGACAGGTTGGTCCCGTCGACGCAGGCTACTTCCACCCGAAACCAGAAACGAGACCCGACACCCTGCGTACTTTCAAACCCGGCCTCGCCACCCATCAACCGTGCAAGATTGCGAACAAGCGACAAGCCTAGTCCCGTACCGCCGTACTGGCGGGTGATAGAACTGTCAGCCTGCGAGAAACTTTGAAACAGCATTCCTTGCTTTTCCACGGCAACACCAATACCAGTGTCGCTGACTGCAAATTCAAGAATGGCGCTTTGTGCAGTGCAGGCAACTTCGTTCCCTTCGATACGGATGCTCCCCCGTTGCGTAAATTTGAGCGCATTGGCCAACAGGTTGGAGAGCATCTGACGTAGACGTGCCGAGTCCCCCAAGTAGTGCCGCGCCGACCCGCGCCATTCGATGGCAATCTGCAAACCTTTTGCTTTTACTGTGTCTTGAAACAGGGTCAGCGTCTCTTCCAGAATTTGCCTGGGAGCGATATCGATGGTTTCGAGTTCAACCCTGCCAGCCTCGATCTTGGAGAGGTCCAGAATGTCGTTGAGCAAGGTCATCAGTGCTTGGCCGGATTTGTAAATGGTGTCTGCATAGTCAATCCGTTCAGAATCTGAAACATTGGGATTACGCATCACCTGCGCCATCCCGAGGATGCCATTCATTGGGGTGCGGATTTCGTGACTCATGCTGGCCAGAAATTGACTTTTGGCGATATTCGCTGCTTCGGCCGCCTCCTTGGCCCGGTAGAGCTCGGTAACATCGACCCGAAAGCCGACACTATGGCCACCAGGGGTATGGCGTTCAATGATGTTTATCACGCGACCACTGCTGAGGTGTTGAATCAGCTTAATGTTGTCCTCGCGGTGGGATGCAAGGCGCTCTGCAACCCACTCTTCAACCCTGCCAATGGCATCCATGTAGACGCCTTGCTGCGCAGCAGCACGTATGAGCACCTCAAACTTTACGCACGGAACCATCAGGTGTGCAATGCTGGCATAGACTTCGCGGTATTTTTTGTTGCAGTAGACCAATTGGTCATCAGCATCAAAGAGGACAAACGCTTCGTCCACGGTGTCAAAGGAGCTGCGTAGCAGAATCTCGGCTTCCCTAATTTGATCCGCAGTGCGCTTGCGCTCGGTGATGTCGCGCGAAGCGCAATAGACAAGTCCTTGCCCTTCAATCATGATGCCGTGTGCGCTGACTTCGACGTCGACCACCCTGCCGTCACCGCATTGATTCTGACTCTCAAAGACACTGCTGGATTGATTCTGGATCAGCATTGTTATGGTTTGCAGGATGGTGCTACTGTCGATTAGAGTGTCCCATTCAGTGACGCGCAACTGCCCAATCGCCGAGACATCACGGCCCAGCAGGCGCAACATGGCCGGGTTCGCTTCCACCAACAGGCCACTGGCATCCAGAATATAGATCCCATCCGTGGCAGTTTCCAGAATGGTTTTCAGACGCAGGCGCTCCCGATTCAGCTCACGTGTACGCTGCTCAACCATACCCACCACTAGGTCATGCTGATACCAGCGTCGGCGCAGGTAGAGCCAGAGCAAGACGCTAAAGAGCAGGCCGGTGACCGCTACTATCCATGGTGAATAGTGGTCGATTGCAGCGTTGAAGCGAGGGGTGGCTTTAACACGCACATCCAATTTGCGCCCCATCAGTGACACGGTTTTTCGCGCTGAATAGAGATGGCTGTGCATCGTCGGGCCGCGCGCATCGAGCGTGGTTCTATCCTTGGCAGATTCATAGATCAGGGTGCCGCCGCCATCCCCGTCCGTAGCATCCAAGACCTCGACATCGACCAGTCCGACCGCCACGTCAGGCAGGTCGCGGAGCAGCTCACCAAATGCGATCGGCACCGCCATCAGACCGCGCACCGCCGCGCGGCGCTCTGCCACGTTGATGGGGTGCGTGCCGTTGGCGAAAACCGGGACCATGAGCAGCGCGCCGGGTGTCGGAATCTGCTTCTGCATCAGGGTGATAGGCTCGCTCATGGCGGGTGCACCGCTGTCAATGGCCTGCTGCAGTGCGCGTCGACGCATCGGATTTGAGCCGATATCGACCCCCAGGGCCGCAGAGTTTTTGGCTAGCGGCTCAATGAACTTGACGATGTAGAGGTCTGGTTGCTCCTTGTCCTCCAGTTGGCGCAGCGTGAACCCGGGGGCACCGTCAGCCCGCACCTGTGCCAAAAAAGCGTCAAGTCCGGAGCGCAGCACGCGCTGGTCGAAGGAAATCCCCAGCACACCCGGAAATTCCTTGGGCAGATCACGCGATTCGGCAAAGGCACGAAATTCGGCGCGGGTAATTTTGTCGCTATGACCGAAGAATGCCCGGACGCCATTCAGACCATAGACCGGCAATTTCAGGCGCTGCTCAACGGTGCTTGCTACCCGTTCACCGATGTAGTCAATGTCAACCTGGGCTTCACTCTGAATATCTTGGGCGCGCCACAGCGCAGCGGCACAAAATAGGGCCATTGAAACCACAAACGCCACAACGGGCACGGCGGCCTGCAGACGCTCACGCGAAGCGAAAAGCTGGCTCATGTATTCAGGCGCGCGCATCACCCCAGCGCAGTTGTGAGGTGTCGTCTCCCCGGTACAGGGTTTCGCCGTGCCGATCAACACAGTAGTCGGGCGAGACGATCATTTCGGAAAAGCGCATATCAGCGGCGATGCGGGTGTACTCAAACAAAATGCTGCGCACCACCTTGGCACCGGTGCGGATGTGGCTGCCGTGGCCAATCCAGGCCGGCCCGGTGATGCTGGCACCCGGTTCGATGCGCACGCTCGATCCAATGTACACCGGGCCTTCAATCTGCACCTGGTGCCACGGGATCGACGTGTTGAGTCCGACCCATATGCCGGGTTTGACCTCGCGCCCGGGCATTTTCATCTCAGCCACCTCGCCCCGCAAGACCCGCTGCAAAACCGCCCAGTAGTCGCTGACGCGGCCAATGTCGATCCAGTTGAACTGGCAGTTTTGGGCGTAAAACGGCAGGCCGTTGGCAACCAGGTCCGGAAACAGTTGCGAGCCGATGTCGTAAACCGTGTCCGCCGGAACCAGGCCCAACACCG
>JAIPDC010000179.1 GCA_021737865.1 Rhodoferax sp. | reverse complement strand
GTCAGCAGCAAGCGGTAGCGTCCGCTGCGCCACATGCTCAGGGCGATTGCACCGTCATGGGCTTCTTCTGCGGCATAACCGAGCAGGGCCAACTGTTGGCGCATCACATCCCGGTTGGTTTCATTGTCTTCGGCCAACAGAATAAGACCGTTGTTCGAAGTGGTCGGCTCAGGGCCGCTGGTGTTCGGCAGTACCGCCTTCCGCTCCGTGTTACTGTCGTGCTGCGATTCCAGTTCGGGGCCCGGTGCGCAGGCCTGCATCGGCAACTGCACGCTGAAATCGGAACCCTGTCCTGGTGTGCTGGTGACGCCAATGTGCCCGCCCAGCATTTCCACCAGCCGGTGGGTGATGCTCAGGCCCAGCCCGGTTCCGCCAAACCTGCGAGCGGTGCTGGCATCGGCCTGGACGAAGGGTTGAAAGAGCTTGTCGAGGCTTTGCGGTGACATACCAATCCCGGTGTCACGCACGCGGAGTTCAACCCCTGCGGTTCCGTCGGGTAAGGTGCAACCGCTGACATTCAGCGTGACTTCACCCTGCTTGCCATCCCGTGCCGATGTGAATTTGATCGCATTACCCAACAGGTTGAGCAGGACCTGTCGCAGGCGTGTCGGGTCGGTCAGAAACCAGTGGGGTAAACCAGGATCAATAAAAACCGACAGCCGCAGGTCTTTGACTTGTGCTGCTGTGTGCATGAGCAGCGTTACCCCTTCAGCCAGCTGGCGCAATTGCGTGGGAAGCAGCTCCATAGCCAGCTTTCCTGCCTCAATTTTTGAGAAATCAAGAATGTCATTCAGGATATTCAAAAGTGACAGCGCCGACACGTGCACCGTCCCCAGCATGCGGTGCTGCTCATGGTTCATGCTCGTCGTTTGCAAGATGTCAATCATGCCCACAATGCCATTCATCGGAGTGCGAATTTCGTGGCTCATATTCGCAAGGAAGCGCGATTTAGCCTGATTGGCCACTTCAGCCACCTTCACCTGTTCGAGTAGCTGGTGGTTGGATTCCGTCAGTTTGAGTTCCGTGACTTTCAGATCGGTAATGTCCTCCGCCAATACATAGACGCCCTGGACCGTGTCTTGCACCCTGTGCGGCAGGTACTGCACTGCGAAGTAACGGTCAGGCCCGCCCGCAATGGCCAGTCGACGCTGCAAGTGCAGGGTCTCACCCCGTAAGGCGGCAAGCATGAGCGGCTGTATACGATCAAAGTGCGCGTCACCCAGCACATCACGCACATGCATGCCGGGCAGTTTTTCCGTACTGATGCCAGACCACGACCCGTAGGCCTGGTTGGCAAATCCGCAGTGCAAACTGGACGTCCAGTAGGAAATCATGCTGGGCAAGGAATCGGCCATCATGCGTATGAATTGTGTTTGCGCCACTACGTCCTGGTTGGCCCTTTGCAGCGCGTTGGTGCGCTCGCTCACCAACTCTTCCAGTTGGCTGCGGTATTTACTCAATTCACGTTCGGCGACCTTGCGCTCGGTGAAGTCACGCGCTACCGACAAACTGCACTTTTCTGCATTGACCGTAATCACGTGGGAGGACAAGAGCACCGTGACCTGTGAGCCATCGCTGGCGCGGAAATCGGTTTCCAGATTCCTGATCTCCCCCTCACGCTGGACGATGTCAAACAGCGTTCGCCGGGCACTGATGTCGCTCCAGATGTGAATATCTTTGGAGGTCTTGCCGATAATTTCTTCCCGTTTGAGGCCCAGCATCTGCAAGAAGCCCTCATTGACTTCAAGGAAGGTTCCGTCCGCCAAGCGGTTGATGATGATCGCATCCGGACTGGTCAGAAAGGCTGTCCGGAACCGCTCCTCACTGTCTCGTACCGTACCCATGGATGCTTCCAGTCCTCGCAGCAGCAGCCCAATCGAGATGCTCACCAGGCCATTCACAAAGGCGAAGTTCACGGCGATCACAATCCACTTCAGCAAGGGCTGACCCTCCAGGCCGGCCACTTGAATATCGGCGTTGAAGAAGTAACCAACGAGCAGAAGCGTCAAGGTGTTGAGCGCCGATATCAAGACGGCTGGCCTCAGCCCCAGAAAAATTGCCGCCATCACCGGTGACGCGATCAGGTAGATCTGGCTGGCTGGCCCGGTGACAAACAGCAAGGCTATGCCTACCGCGTAGAGCAGGGCACACAGCGCCCAGGCCCGTGTGTGAAAGCTGAGATGGTTTGCACGCCACAGCACAAATGCCAATGCCAGTGCTGCCCCATCTGTCACTGCAACGTGCCACATGCCTCTGCTGAGCGCGAGAACAATGCTGGGGGTTGCTACGACCGTTGCCAATATCACAAGAGCAGCCAGCAGCACGCGAAACACGTGTTGACGCCACTCCCCCAAACTGGTGTAACCCGTATGCTGCGGAAAAAGCTTCCGGCGAAACGAATCGAACATGTTCACGCGACCTTCTTCTTGTGCGAACCCTGGCGCACCGGACAAATGACAGCCCGGCGCGTAATCCAGTATATGCCCGAAGAATCCCGCGTGCGCTATTCCTTCCAGCCCCCGCCCAGCACTTTGTAAAGTGTCACCAGGTTCTGCACCTGCTGCACCTGCACCTGCACGGCAGCCTGTTGCGCTGCGAATAGCGAGCGCTGGGCATCCAGCACCTCAAAAGCACTGGCGGCGCCATGCTTGAAGCGCAGGTCGGTCAACTGCATGCGGGTTTGTTCGGCGGCCAGTTGGCCGTTCTGCGCGCGCAGTTGTTCGCCCAGTGTGGCGCGGCCGGCCAGCGCATCGGCCACTTCCCTGAAGCCGGTCTGAACGGCCTTTTCGTACTGCGCCACGGCAATGTCGCGGGCAACCTTGGCGGATTCCAGGTTGGCCGAATTGCGCCCGTAGTCAAAGATGGGCAGCAGCAACTGCGGCACAAACGTCCAGGCGGTGGTGCCGTTGCTGAACAGGGTGTCCAGATCGCTACTGACCACTCCGGCGCTGCCGGTCAGTGTGATGCGGGGAAAGAACGCAGCCCGCGCGACACCCATGTTGGCGTTGTTGGCCAGTAACTGTTGTTCGGCCTGGCGAATGTCAGGCCGGCGGGTCAAGATCTCGGACGGTATGCCCGCCGGCAGGTCCGGCAAAAGGCCCTGGCTGGTGATCGGCAAACCGGGGGGCAAGTCTGGTGGCAAGGGTTGACCCAGTAAAAGCACCAGTGCATTTTCGTCCTGCGCGCGTTGCCGCATGCCTTGTGCCAGTGCAACCTTTGCCCCTTCCAGTAGCGACTGCGTCTGGCTCAGGTCGACTTTGGATGCGGCCTCATTGTCAAACTTGAGCTGCATCAGTCGCAGAGACTCCTGCCGCGTGGCCAGCGCTTCCCGCGCCACCCGCAGCAGTTCGTCATCTGCCAGAAGATTGAGGTAGGTGTTGGCGACCGACGCAATCAGGCTGATCTGCACCGTCTTGCGTGCCTCTTGTGACCCCAACAACTGGGCCTGGGCCGCCTGGCTGAGTGCACGGACCCGGCCAAAAAAATCCAGCTCATAGGCGGTCACGCTCAGGCCCGCGGTGTACGTGCTCGCAATAGCCCCCGAACTTGCCGGCCCACGGGTTCCGCTGATCCCCGCATTGACGGTGGGCAACTCATCTGCGCGGCGCACCTGCAACTGTGCGCGGGTTTGCTCGATGGCGAGCACGGCCACGCGCAGATCGCGGTTGTTCTGCAGGGATAGCTCAATTAACCGCCTCAGGCGCGCGTCCTTGAAAAAGTCCTGCCATTGCAGGTCTGCAGCCACAGTGCCGGCACGGTCGCTGGCCGCTGCGTTGTGCAGGGTGGGGATAAACGTGTCGGCAACTGGGGTGGCAGGGCGCTCGTAGGCAGGGATGAAGCTGCAGCCCGCCAGGGCCATGGCGGCCATCAGGCTTGTCAGTGCAGGCAGACTCGGTGATTTTATGAAGCGCTTATTCATGGCTGTCGACTCCGATCTGATGACCGTGCTCCATATCAAACTGGTGCTGGCGTTCGCTGCCCTTGAAGATGCTGCGCACCACAACAAAAAATATCGGTACAAAGAACACGGCGAGAATTGTCCCGACCATGCTGCCGCCAATCACGCCGGTGCCAATGGCACGCTGGCTGGCCGAGCCGGCGCCGCTGGAGATGGCCAGCGGCAGTACGCCCAGCATGAAGGCCATCGAGGTCATCAGGATGGGGCGAAAACGCATATGCGCCGCTGCCAGTGCCGCCTCAACTGCGGTCTTACCCTGGGCTTGCAGGTCCTTTGCGAACTCGATGATCAGAATGGCGTTTTTGGCAGACAGGCCGATGATGGTGATCAGCCCGACCTGAAAGTACACGTCGTTCGCATAGCCGCGCAGCACGGTGGCCAGCAGCACCCCCAGCACCCCCAGCGGCACCACCAGAATCACCGCCATCGGGATCGACCAGCTCTCGTACAGCGCGGCCAGACACAGAAACACCGCCAGAATGGCAAAGCCATACAAGACCATGGCCTGGGAGCCGGCAAGCTTTTCTTCGCGCGACAGGCCAGTCCACTCAAAAGCAAAGCCCTCGGGAAGCTGGGCGGCGAGTTTTTCCATCTCGTCCATGGCATCTCCGGTGCTGAATCCGGGCGCGGCATTGCCGCCGATGCGCATGGCAGGGTAGCCGTTGTAGCGCACAGTCTGCATGGCGCCCTTGATCCAGCGCGTGCTGGCAAAGGCCGACAGCGGCACCTGCAAGCCTCGCGCATTGGGTGTGGTCAGCTTGAGGATGTCATCGCCCTGCATGCGCGACATCGCATCAGCCTGAACCATCACGCGCTGCAGGCGCCCCTGGTTGGGAAAATCATTGATGTAGGCAGAGCCCAGAGCGGTGGAAATGGTGCTGTTGATGGAGTCAAAGCCCACGGCCAGGGCGCTGGCCTTGTCACGGTCAATGTCAATTTGCAGTGTGGGCGCATCCTCAAGACCGTCGGGGCGCACTTGGGTTAATACCTTGCTCTTGGACGCCATGCCCAGTAGCTGGTTGCGTGCTGCCACCAGCGCGTCGTGACCTTTGCCACCGCGGTCCTGCAATCGGAACGTAAAGCCCGACGCGGTGCCCAGTTCGGGAATGGAGGGTGGGCTTAAGGGGAAGATGAAGGCATCGCGTATACCCATCAAGCCACCAAAAGCGCGGCCAGCCAGTGCCTGTGCCGAGTGCTCCGGACCGGCGCGCTCGGACCAGTCCTTCAGCGTCACAAAAGCCAGCGCGGCGTTTTGCCCCTGACCCGAGAAGCTGAATCCCAGCACTCCGACCATGCTTTGCACCTCAGGCTGCTTGAGAAGAAATCCCTCAACCTGCTCCATCACGTTCTGTGTGCGTTCCCGTGTCGCGCCCGGTGGCAGTTGCACATTGACCAGCATGGTGCCCTGGTCTTCGTTGGGCAGGAAGGAGGTCGGCAGGCGCACATACATCACACCCACCACCGCAATGATGGCGACATAAATGATCAGGTATCGCCCGGCGCGTTTGAGAATGCGCGCCACCCAGCCTTCATAACTCTTGGCCGTGCGGGAGAAACCCCGGTTGAACCAGCCAAAGAATCCGGTCTTTGCATGGTGGTGCCCGGCCTCGACCTGCTTGAGCAGGGTTGCGCACAGGGCCGGCGTGAGCGACAGCGCCATAAAGGCCGAGAAGGAGATGGAGCACACCATCACGGCCGAGAACTGGCGGTAGATGTTGCCCACCGAGCCCTTGAAAAAAGCCAGCGGTACAAACACCGCAATCAGCACCACCGTCACGCCGATGATGGCGCCCGAGATCTGACCCATGGCCTTGCGCGTAGCTTGTAGCGGCGCCAGGCCCTCTTCACTCATGATCCGCTCCACGTTTTCGACCACCACAATGGCGTCATCCACCACAATGCCGATCACCAGCACCATGCCGAACATCGTCAGCACGTTGATCGAGAACCCCAGTGCCAACAGCATGGCAAAGGTGCCCAGCAAGGCCACCGGCACCACGATGGTGGGAATGATGGTGTAGCGGAAATTCTGCAAGAACAGGTACATCACCAGAAACACCAGAATCACGGCGATGATCAGCGTCTCGGCCACCTGAGCGATGGATATCTTGACGAAGCGCGAGGCGTCGTAGGGGATGGTCCACTTCACGCCCTTGGGGAAATAGGGCTGCAACTCGGCCATGCGGTCACGCACGGCCTGGGCGGCGGCCAGCGCATTGCCGGTGGGCGACAGCTGAACGCCGATGCCGGCAGCCGGTTTGCCGTTCAGCCGCGCGGATGTGGCATAGGTCTGCGCGCCCAGCTCGATGCGTGCCACGTCCTTCAGTCGCACGGCGGAGCCGTCCGTGTTGGCGCGCAGGATGATGTTTCCAAATTCGGCTGTCCCGTTGAGCTGGCCATCGACCACCACGGTGGCCGCAATCGACTGGCCCAGAATGTTGGGCAGGTCGCCGATGCTTCCGGACGATACCTGGGCGTTCTGCGCACGAATGGCGCTGTTCACTTCGGCCGCAGAGAGGTTGAACCCGGTGAGCTTGGCAGGGTCGATCCAGATCCGCATTGCACGCTCGGTGCCGAACAACTGGGCCTGACCGATGCCGGGTAGTCGTTGAATTTCGGGCAGCACATTGCGCGAGGCGTAGTCGCCCAGGGCCACGATGTCAATGTCCGGGCTGTCCGAGGACAGCATGGTGAACAGCAGGAAGTTGGAGCGTGCCTTGTCCACCCGCACGCCGGCCTGGGTCACTGCGGCCGGCAGGCGCGGTGCGGCGCGCGAGAGGCGGTTTTGCACGTCCACCTGGGCCAAGTCCGGACTGGTGCCAGGCTGAAAGCTGATGGTGATGGTGCCGGTGCCGTTGGCCTGCGCCACCGACTCCATGTAGATCAGGCCGGGCGAGCCATTCATTTCCCGCTCGATCACGCTCAGCACGCTGTCTTCCAGCGTCTGGGCCGAAGCACCGGGGTAACCGGCCGTGATCACGATGGAAGGAGGCGCCACCGGCGGGTACTGCGCGATGGGTAATTGCGTAATGGCAACACCACCGGCCACCAGGATAAAGAGGGCGATCACCCATGCAAAGATGGGTCGGTTGATAAAGAACTGGGCCATGTGCGGTGCCCTTACTTGGCAGCCGAAGCCGTGGCACTGGCCGGCACAGCGGGTGCCGAAGCGGCGTTGGCAGCGCCAGCCTTCCAGGGCACCGCCTTGACCGGGGCACCCGGCACCATCATCTTCTGGAAACCGTCCACGATGACTTGCTCACCCGGCTTGAGTCCGTCCAGCACCACCCACTGGTTGCCCTGGGCATTGCCCACCTTGACCGGGCGTGGTCCGGGTTTGCCGTCCGCGCCCACCACCAATACGGTGTCACCCTGGTTGGTGCGGGTGACCGCTTGCTGTGGCAGCAACATACCCGAGGGCAGCTCGGCCTGCGACAGCCGCACGCGCACGTACTGGCCCGGCAGCAGCAGGCCATCGGGGTTGGGCACTTCGGCGCGCAGCGTGATCTGGCCCGAGGTTGCGTCCACGGTGAGGTCGGTAAACAGCAGCTTGCCGGGGCGCGGCAATTCGCTGCCGTCTTCCAGCACCACGCGCACCGCGACCGAGCCGTCACCGGCGCTGCGCAACTGCTTGGCGGCAATCGCCTTGCGCAGGCGCAGCACCTCGGTGCTGGACTGGGTGAAGTTCACATACACGGTGCCGGTCTGCTGGATGACGGCCAGTTGTGTGGCCTCAGCGGCGCTCACCAGTGCGCCTTCGGTCACCAGCGCCTGGCCGATGCGTCCGGAGATGGGCGCGTAGACGGCTGCATAGTCCAGGTTGATCTGCGCCGTTTGCGCAGCGGCTTTTGCTGTGGCCAGGTCGGCCTCGGCCTGTTTTTGGGCAGTTGTCAGTGTGGTGTATTCCTGCTTGCTCACCGCGTTGGCTTCCACCAGCGGCTTGTAGCGCTCCACCTGGGCCGTGGCCTGTGCCAGATTGGCCTGTCCCTTGGCCACGCTGGCCTGCGCGCTGTCCAGCGCGGCGCGGTAAATGGCAGGGTCAATCTGGTAGAGCTGCTGCCCGGCTTTAACTTCGCTGCCTTCGCGGAACAGGCGCTGCAGCACGACACCATTCACGCGGGCGCGCACCTGCGCCACGCGCACGGCACTGACCCGACCGGGCAATTCGGTTTGCAACGCCACCGCCTCATTGGCAACGGTGACCACACCGACGG
>JAIPDC010000178.1 GCA_021737865.1 Rhodoferax sp. | reverse complement strand
GGCCATTGAGCGCGGCATCGAGGTTGGGCATGTGTTTTATTTGGGCACCAAGTACAGCAAGGCCATGAACGCCACGTTTCTCGATGTGAACGGCAAGCCCCAGTTCATGGAAATGGGTTGCTACGGCATTGGCATTACCCGCCTGCCTGCCGCAGCCATCGAACAAAACCACGACGAAAAAGGAATCATCTGGCCGGATGCGCTGGCGCCCTTCACCGTGGTGCTGTGCCCCATCAGCCCCGACCGATTCCCCGACGTCAAGGCCGCCGCAGACCAGTTGTATGCCGATCTGATGGCCGCGGGCGTGGACGTGATGCTGGACGACCGCTGCGAGCGTCCCGGTGCCATGTTTGCTGACTGGGAGTTGATTGGCGTTCCACACCGCGTCACCATTGGTGACCGTGGCTTGAAGGAAGGCCAGGTCGAATACCAGCATCGTCGGGACGCCGCGGCCAGCAAGGTGGCGGTGGGCGATGTGATGGCACTGATCAGGTCCAAACTGGCGGTATGACGCCACCCCCGGGCCCCACGTACACCGTTTCTCGCAGGGCGTGCCTTGTACCGCTGGTGGCGGGTCTGGGGTTATTTGCCGTAGGTGAGCCCGCATGGGCGGGCGGGCAAATTGAAGAGCCGCTGATTGACTCCGTGCGCTCCGCTCTTAGCAGCGCCGTGCGTAACGCAGCGCCCCCCATACCGGAATTCAGTAACACCGAGTCGCGCTTGCAGTATCTGCGCTGGTTGGGCGCCATGGGCGAGCGGCTTAAAAAGAGGAAATCTGATTGGGAAACCCGAAAGGAATTCCTTCAGACCGTCTGGTACGAAAGCAAGCGTGCGGGCCTGGATGTGTCGTTGGTGCTGGGGCTCATCCAGGTGGAGAGCAACTTTCGCAAGTTCGCCGTGTCGGTGGCGGGTGCACGGGGCTATATGCAGGTGATGCCATTCTGGACCCGTGCGCTGGGGGATGGAGACGCGGGCAAGCTATTTCACATGCAGACCAACCTGCGGTTTGGCTGCGTGATTTTGCGCCACTACCTGGACCGGGAGAATGGCGACCTGTTTATGGCGCTGGGCCGCTACAACGGGTCGCGGGGCAAACCGCAGTATCCGGATGCGGTGTTTGCCAATAAGAGGTTGTGGGAGTCTGTTCCTGCGAAGTAGGCGCTACTCCCAGTAATTAGGCGCTACTTTTGTGCTGGATCAGTTGGGCTGCACGTTTTGCTACGTGTCCCCCGGCCATGCAGGCATGGCTTCCTCCTTGACCTACGCAAAACGCACAACCCCACTGATCTGAAGTTGCGTGGAGGTGCACCTGCGAACTACCGCCCGAAGTCGGCGATAAAACTCAGGCGGCTGGAGTTCCGATGGCTTTTTGCAACTCGCCGTTCTCGTACATCTCCATCATGATGTCGGAGCCGCCGATGAACTCGCCCTTGACGTAGAGCTGCGGAATCGTGGGCCAGTTACTGTAGTCCTTGATGCCTGCGCGGATGGCGTCGTCCTCCAGCACATTGACGGTTTTGATGGCTTTAGCGTCCACGCCGCAGGCCTTCAAGATCTGGATAGCGCGGCCTGAAAAACCGCATTGGGGGAAGCTGGCATTGCCTTTCATGAACAACAAGACTTCATTGTTCTTGACCAGCTCATCGATGCGTTGTTGTGTATCGCTCATTGCAAAACTCCATGTAATCAGGCCAAACCGACCCACTGTTTTCGTTAATCCGCATTATCCCAGACCATGCTGGCAGTGCGGGAAAGGTGCTCACTCCAGCAGTGCTGCTGAATGGTTGATTCAGGTCAAACTGGATTGCCCTATTCGGTGCCAGCATGGACGCGTTGGCTACTTCCGCACGCCTCACCATGACAAAGCCCGATACCGACCTCCCGCACGATGTGCTGCTGAGCGACGATTTCGCGCACCATCACGTGCGCGCATCGGGCGACTGGCCTGCACATGACACTGCACCGGTTCCCTTCGATGGTGGCGCTGCAGTGATTACGCCCTTTCGCATGGGTGTGGCCCACAACCTCGACGAGTTGCAGGATGTGCTGGAGCAAGAAAACTTCAGGGTGTTGCCATTGGAGAGCACGGGCTCATTAGAAAAAGGGGTCGGGCCTGCCTGCTTGGTCGCAGCTTTTCATTCCCGAACCCTGTACCCCATGGAGGATGCGGCCGAGCTGGTGTCACGGCTGGTTACCCAGTTGTCGATGGATGGACACAACCAAAGTGATGTGGGCTATGCCCTCCGGGTGGTTGATGTGCTTATCCACGTGCCGGTTGCCGTATTGACCGATTTCGAGCCCCAATTGCAGGCCTTGCAGAGCCTTCCGGCCGAAATGGCGGCGCGGCTCAATGTGCTGCCTTTGATGCGCGAAGGCGAGGTTTTGATGGTGGCGCTGGCGGAGCCCATCGACGCCGAGCAGCAGCACCTGATCCGTTTCGTAACCCAATGCCGTGTCGTGGCTGTTTTGGCCGCTGCTGGCGATGTGCAGCACGCCATTGGTCGCTGCTACGCCTCGCACAGCGATTCCGATGAGTTGGAGTCTTTGGCCATCAGTGAAATGGAGACCGGCTCAGAAGAAGAAGAGCTGCGCGTGTGGAGCGAGGCCGAACTCCTGGCCCGACAGGCGCCCATCGTGCGTCTGGTCAGCAACCTGCTGGCGGATGCCGTGAGCCGGCGGGCATCGGACATCCACATCCGCCCGGGTCAAAAAACATTTGAGGTGCTGTTTCGTATCAACGGCACGCTGGTGCCGGTGCGCCGGCTGCGCCGCGCGTTGTTGCCTCCGGTGGTGGGGCGCATCAAGATTTTGGCCAGCATGAACAGCTCGGAGCACCGTTTGCCGCAGGATGGACGCATCCGCATCAATGAGAACGGCGCGGGCATTGATTTGCGCATTTCGATTATTCCGTCCCAGTTTGGAGAGAGTGTGGTGATTCGGGTGCTGGCACGCACGGCAGACATGCGCAGCCTGGACGCCATCGGATTCGAGGCCGCTGATCTGGCGCGGTTGCGCGACCTGTTACGGCGCAGCATGGGCATCGTGCTGGTGACGGGTCCGACCGGCTCGGGCAAGACCACCACGCTGTACGCTGCGCTGCAGGAGGTCGTGCGCCAGAACGTCAACATCATCACGGTCGAAGATCCCATCGAATACGAGCTCGACAACGTGATCCAGATTCAGATCAACCCGGTTATCGATTTCAGTTTCCCCAAAGCACTGCGACACATCCTGCGCCACGACCCGGATGTTATTTTGATTGGCGAAATGCGCGACTACGAGACCGCCAAGATTGCGGTCGAAAGCGCGCTCACCGGCCACTTGGTGTTCAGCACCCTGCACACCAACGATGCACCCAGTGCCCTGGTGCGGCTGATTGAAATGGGGGTGGAGCCCTACCTGATCCGCTCGGCGGTGATCGGCGTGCTGGCGCAGCGCCTGGTGCGCACCAACTGCACACATTGCCGCGAGGTCGAGCCCGTCGATACGCTGATGCGGACCAATCTGGATATCGGGCCGGAAGATGTCTTTTGGCGCGGCAAAGGTTGTGACCGCTGCCACGGCACCGGTTTCTCGGGTCGCCAGGCCATTTACGAGTTGCTGGTGATGGACAAGCAACTCGCCGAGCGGGTGGACGTGGGGGTCTCAGCGGACGTATACCGCGACAGTGCCTTGGCCAGCCGTATGCATAGCCTGCCGGCCAATGGCATCAAACTTGCCCGCACTGGGGTGGTGTCGCTGGCCGAGATTTACCGGGCTTGCATGTAGAAGCGGCCCTGCGCAGGCCTATAGCAGACCGATGACCTGCGCTGCGGGTTTGATGACGGTGGTTTTGCCAAACATCAGGTGCTCGATCACCGGCAGAGCAATGCACAACACGATGAAAACCGGCAGCTTGCTCGTGCCCCAGCGGTCTTCGCGCCACTCTTTTTCCAGCGTGAACCACCAGTCGGCTGACGACCATAGGCGCAGCGCCTCAAGGAACCCACCCCAACCCCCAAAGATCAACCGCCCCAGCGCCAAATAGACGGGGATGTTGATGATGAACAGAATGAACCATTGGGCGGTTTTCGGATTCACGAAAAATTCAGGCCTTTTTCAGGAAGCACGCTTTGAGCATGAAGCTGCCGCCGTCCATCTTGCAGTCCACTTCGTGGTCGCCACCGACCAGGCGGATGCTCTTGACCTTGGTGCCCATCTTCAGCACGGTGGATGAGCCCTTGACCTTCAGGTCCTTGATCAGCACCACCGCATCGCCGTCTTGCAGCACCTGGCCGTTGGAGTCTTTCACCACGGCATCTGTATCGTCGTCACTCGCCGCGACTGGGGCCATGGGCCACTCAAAGCCGCAGTCTGCACAGACAAAGTTGACTGCATCGGGGTAGGTGTTTTGCAGTGTGCACTGCGGGCAGGCGGGGGAGGTGTTGGACATGGTGTTCAGGGGGTTATGCGTGCTATATATTTAATAGCGCGTTGCGCATATTTTACGGGGGCTGGAGGCCAAAATCATCATAAATCTGTGGTTCGGCTCAGGCCATTGCCAGACGCGCACCGCTACAGCGTTCAATGCCGGCAATGTCGCGGCGCGATTGGGCGTCTTGCAGGCCGGCGGTAGTCAGTAGTGAGCGCACCGCTGCGGCTTGGTCATAGCCGTGCTCCAGCAGCAGCCAGCCACCGGGCAGCAGGTGCGCCGGGGCCTGGGCCACGATGGCGCGGATGTCGTCCAGCCCATCGGCGCCGCTGGCCAGCGCCTGCAGCGGCTCATGGGTCAATGCGCTCAAATGGGGGTCGGCGGCGGCAATGTACGGTGGGTTCGACACGATGGCGTTATAGCGGTCTGCCACGCCGGCTAGCCAGTTGCCCTGGATGAGGCACACGTCCAGTTGCAATTGCTGCGCGTTGGCCCGGGCCACGGCAAGGGCATCGGTGCTGAAGTCCACTGCGCTGACCTGCAGTTCAGGGCGCGTGTGCTTGAGCGCCAGCGCAATGGCGCCGCTGCCGGTGCCCAGGTCAAGGATGCGGGCGGGAAGGCGCGGCGCGGCATCGATGGTTGCCAGCACCTCCAGCGCCCAGTCCACCAAGGTCTCGGTATCCGGGCGGGGGACCAGCACGTGGGCATTCACCAGCAGGCCCAGACCATAAAACTCTTTGTGACCGGTGATATAGGCCAGTGGCTCACCTTGGGCGCGGCGCTGCACGGTGGCTTGCAGCGCCGCATGCAGCGCCTCGGGCAGGCTGTCGGTGTCATGCGCGAGCAGCCAGGCACGTTCGCGCTGCTGGCGGCCCAGCGCGTGCAACACCAGCAGCTGTGCGTCCAGACGATCAACCCCCTGTGCCTGGGCCCAGGCCAGTGCCTGAGCGATGGTAGAGGGTGTTTGGGGAGTTCCCATTTGCTATTAAAGTAGTAGCTGCTTACGCATATTTGACGAGGGCTAGCGGCCTAAAACAGCAAAAAAACTTAGACATTACCCATCTCCAGCGCGGCCAGTTGTTCCGCCGCCTCATAGGCTTGCAGCGCGTGTACCACGTCGTCCAGATCGCCTTCCATGATGGTCAGCAGCTTGTACAGCGTCAGGTTGATGCGGTGGTCGGTCAGGCGGCCCTGCGGGAAGTTGTAGGTGCGGATGCGGTCGCTGCGGTCGCCACTGCCGACCAGGCTCTTGCGCTCGGCCGCGTCCTTGGCGGCGCGTTCGCTGCGTTCCTTCTCGTGGATGCGGGCGGTCAAGACTTTCAGCGCCTGGGCTTTGTTGCCGTGCTGGCTGCGCCCGTCCTGGCACTCGGCCACGATGCCGGTGGGGAGGTGGGTGATACGCACCGCCGAGTCGGTCTTGTTGATGTGCTGGCCACCGGCACCGCTGGCGCGGTAGGTGTCGATGCGCAGATCCGATGGGTTGATCTTGATGGCCTCGGCCTCGTCCTGCTCCGCCAGCACGGCAATGGTGCAGGCGCTGGTGTGGATGCGGCCCTGCGTCTCGGTGGTGGGCACGCGCTGGACACGGTGGCCGCCGGACTCGAACTTGAGCGCGCCGTAGGCACCGGTGCCGTTGTGGTGGCCCTCCATGCGCACCACCACTTCCTTGTAGCCGCCCAACTCGCTCTGGGATTCGCTGACGATCTCGCACTTCCAGCCGCAGCGGTCGGCGTAGCGCATGTACATGCGCAGCAGGTCGCCGGCAAACAGCGCGGACTCGTCGCCGCCGGTGCCAGCGCGGATTTCGACAAAAGCCGGACGGGCGTCGTCGGGGTCCTTGGGCAGCAGCATGCGCTGCAACTCGCCTTCGAGCTGCGCCAACTCGGCCGTTGCGCTGGTGATTTCTTCCTCGGCCATTTCCGCCATGTCGGGGTCACTGCGCATCTCCTGCGCACCCGCCAGATCGCCCTCACGCTGCTGGTAACGCGCCCAGCGGCTGGCCACTGCCGCCACATCAGTGTGCTCGCGCGACAGCTTGAGGAACTGCTCCATGTCCTTCATGATGTCCTCGCGGGACAACAGGAATTCCAGCTCGGCCTGTCGGTCGGTGTAGCGGGCCAGTTGTTGACGGAAAAATGCTTTCATGTAACACCAAAATGATCTGCAAATACGGGAAAAGTGAATCAACCTTTGGCCCAACGTGCCTGTGTGCGGGTACTTATTTGCTTTAAAGACGCGGCCACATGAGGCTGTTAGCTCCCTCTTCCACCCGGCGGGGTGGGAGAGGGCGGGGGGAGAGAGGGGGGGTAAAGAAGAAGGAAAAAGCGTAGCTAACGCTCGTTGCGCAAAAAGAAGTGCTCGATCGCATGGCTGGCGCGATCGCGCGCCTGGGGTTCCGCGGCACGCAGTTCGGCCATGGCGCCGTGCAGCATTTTTTGGGTCAGTCCTTTGGACAGGGCTTCGAGGACGGCGTCCACCGACTCACCCTTGGCGAGCATTTTGCGGGCGCGGGCCAGTTCGGCCGCACGCCATGCATCGGCCTGGGCGTTGAGTTGCTGGATCAGGGGCACGCTGCTGCGCTGGTCGACCCAGTGCAGAAAGCTCTGCACGCCCGCGTCGACGATGGCTTCGGCCTGTGCCACGGCGGCCTGGCGGCTTGCCTGTGCGGTCTGCACGACACCGGCCAGATCGTCCACCGTGTACAGGTACACATCTTCGAGTGACTTGACTTCGAATTCGATGTCGCGCGGCACGGCCAGGTCGACCATGAACATGGGACGGTGCCGACGCTTTTTGAGTGCCCGCTCGACAGCACCCAGCCCGATGATGGGCAGTGTGCTGGCGGTGCAGCTGATCACGGCGTCAAACTCATGCAGGCGGTCCGGCAAATCGCCCAGGCGCATGACTTCACCGCCAAAGCGACTGGCCAATTTTTCGCCGCGTTCCAGTGTGCGGTTTGCGATGGCGATGGACTTGGGGTTCTTGGCAGCGAAGTGCGTGGCGCACAGCTCGATCATCTCTCCGGCGCCGACAAACAGCACGTTGACCCGGCCCAGGTCCTCAAACAGATTGCCTGCCAGGCGCACCGCCGCTGCGGCCATGCTGATGGAGTGGGCGCCGATTTCGGTGGAGGTACGCACGTCCTTGGCGACCGCAAATGAACGCTGAAACAACTGCGACAGCGTGGTGCCGAGGGCTCCGGCCGCCTCTGCAGCGCGCACGGCGTCCTTAAGCTGACCCAGAATCTGGGGCTCGCCCAGTACCATGGAATCGAGCCCGCTGGCAACCCGAAAGGCGTGGCGGGCGGCATGGCCGTCTTGCAGGCTGTAGGTGTGGGTGCGCAGGGCATCCGCAGAAATGCCGGCCGAGCCAGCAAGCCAGCCCAGGGTGGGCTCCAGTTCAGAGTGTTCGCCGGCGCAATAAATTTCGGTGCGGTTGCAGGTCGACACAATCGCCGCTTCGGGCATGCGGCTGAGCGACTGGCGCAGGCCCTGCAGATGGGGCGCAATCTGGTCCATGGCGAACGCAAACCGACCGCGCACGTCCAGTGGTGCGGTGGTGTGATTGATGCCTAAAGTCCAGACTGCCATGTATTGTTTTGGTGCAACCGTTCAGGGTTGTCGGTGGGATTTAAGTCCGATTATAAAATCGTCAACACGTCAACCAACTGTGAGGCCCTTTGGGCCCAGCCGCATGGGCCCTCTGGACCAAATCTATCACCTGGCCAATTTTCTGGCGCCCGCCCTTGCAGTGGCCTTGGTGGTGGCTCTGGCCGGCCATTTTTTC
>JAIPDC010000177.1 GCA_021737865.1 Rhodoferax sp. | reverse complement strand
CGTCGGAGGTGGTGACGTGGCCGGTGACCACATTGACCACCAAGTTGGTAGCAGGGGCCTTGTCCACGGAGACGGTGTAGGAGGCGTTCTCGCCCTCGACCACGGAGGCCGCGCCGGTGATGGACAGGGTGGCGGTGTCGGTGTTGCCGTTGATCGCGATGGTCAGTGCTGCAGTGCTGATGTCGCCATCACCGTCGGTTAGTGTGTATGTGAACGTTTCGGTTAGCGTTCCGCCATCCTTCAGTGAGTTGACTGTCGGGTTGGTGTTGTCGAGCGTGTATACATATGTACCATCGCTATTCAACACGAGAGAGCCGTAGGTCAGTGTGACGTTAGCGGGCGTAACTGGACTCGGATTGATGTCGGTTCCTACAGTGTCGTTGGACAAGACCGAGCCGGAAATTGAATTGGGTGCCGCATCTTCTCTGATGGTGGCACTGTCTGCCACAGCAACCGGAACGCTTTTCACCACGACGGATGGCACTGGTGGTGCAGGAGCAGGAGCAGGAGCAGGAGCAGGAGCAGGAGCAGGAGCAGGAGCAGGAGCAGGAGCAGGAGCAGGAGCAGGAGCAGGAGCAGTTTCTGGCGTGGTCTCAAGCTGCGCAGGTTCGGATGGACTGATCCCTTGGGTAGTGGCCGGAGAAAGGTCTGCCGGAGGGCTTACAGGTTGGTCAGTTCTGTCCATAGACAGCGGTGCCACATCTTCCTGGATACGAAGAAGGCGCACAAAGCTGTGTGCATCACTTCCATCGCCGCCAGTAAGGATGGCCGCGGTGGATTCAAGTTGTGCAGATAGATCACCACCGGATGCAATGATTTTGGCAACTTCGGCCGACCCACTGTTCAAATCCTGCAGCGCCGCCTCAGTTTTGTCGCTTGGCGCTGATCCCAGCAGATTTGCATCGATCAGCAGTTCCCGTCCTGATGCAATGCTCACGGGTTGCCCGTTGGGCAGTGCCAGCTCCATCCGGGCACCGTCTTCGGTGACGATTTGCTGCCCTTCCTGCACTTCATCACCCACCTTTAGCGGGTGGCGATTGCCATTGGCATCGACCACCCAGGCCTTGCCTTGCAAAATAACAACGATGCCACGAGCCTGAGCGGAGATTTGAGTGGTAGCCATGGGTAGTCTTTCAGAAATAGCAATATCAGATTGCCATACTGTAGATAACCGGGCCCCCTTTGCCTATTGTCCTTGGGTACAGGTAAGGACCACCTCAGCTATTGAATGCCGTGGACCCTCAGCGCGAGTTGTAGCCGGTCGGTGATGATGAGTTTGCCAAACACCGCACTTAAATGGGCTTTTACAGTTCGCTCGGAAATTGCGCATTGATCAGCGATGGACTGGTTGGACGCCCCGTTGGCGGCAAGAATGGCAATTTCAATTTCGCGAATGGTCAGGCCTTCACGCCAAGCTGCGCTCGGGGTTGGCGGTTTGGGTACCAGTCGATTGACGCCATGTAAAAGTCGTTGCATCAGGCTCTTGCCAATCCAGACTTGGCCTGCTTCGACCACATCCTTGACTTGTTTGAGCGTTGAAGCGTCAGAGAAGGCGTGGCAGTACGCCACGCAGCCGGCGTCAAGCGCCTCCATAGCTTCGTTATCATTTGGGTTTGAGCTTGCCGCGATGACTCGAATATGGTCATTTCGCAGAAATGTGCTCCAACCATCGGAGTCCCAATTGGGTCGCATCGGGATTGACATGTCCATCCAGACGACGCAGGGCACCGTTAGCCTGTGATGGAAGAAGTCGTCGATTTGACTGATCGCGATCGGTTTTGCTTTGCCGAATGCCCTTTGCCAATGCGCCAGTAGTCCGCCGTCATGCGTGACAAGTAACGTGGTGTGAACTGGCTTCATCGTTCTGTCATAGCTTTCGCCTTGGCACGCAATATCGGCTTCATCAAATAAGCAAGCACTGACTTCTTCCCGGTAAGAATGTCGACTTCGGCCACCATGCCGGGAATAATCGGGAATTTCTGGAGGCCAATGCTGCTGGAAAGGGTGCGCACGCGAACCAGAAAAAACGCATTACCTTTTTCGTCTACAACGGTATCCGCGCTGATGTGCTCCAAAGTCGCTTCCAGACCGCCATAGGTTGCAAAGTCGTAGGCTGTAAATTTAACCAATGCTTTTTGACCCGGATGCAGGAACGCTATGTCGCGCGGTAATACGCGTGCTTCCAGCAACAGCGCATCGTCGGACGGCACCACTTCAACCAGATCCTTGCCGGGCTGCACCACCCCTCCCACGGTGTTGACCTTGAGTTGCTTGATAGTTCCGTTCACAGGTGATCTGATTTCGGTTTGTTTGACCCGGTCTTCAAGCGCTGAACTTCCTTCCAGCAAAGCGTTCAGTTTTGCGCTGGTTTCGCTGAGCTCCGATCGGGCGATGTTTCGGAAGGTCAACTCAACTTCCTGGATTTTGCGACTGGCTTCAGCGACGGCTGACTCCAATCTGGGAATGTCGGAGTTTGCACTGTCACGTTCGCCCCGGTAGCGTGCGACGTCACGTTCCAGTCGCAGGAGTTCTACATCTGAAATGGCGCCGGATTTTGCCAAGGGGCGCGTCATTTCCAGCTCTCTGGCGGTGAGGCTGAAGCTTTGGGCAGCTTGCTCACGCTTGGCTCTTACTGAAATCAATTCTTGAGCCCGTTGCGAGGCCTGCTGCCGCGCCACGCCAATGGTTGCGTCCAACTCGGATCTGCGCGATTCGTAAAGTGCGCGTTCCTGCGCCACGACTTCCTGTGCCTCAGCAACCACTTCGTCAGGTGGCTGAAACCGCGATCCCTCGGCAAGCGCCTTCAATCGAGTGGCCTTTGCCAGCAGGGAGAGATATTGAGAGCGGTTTTCGCGCAACGACGACACCATGCGGGTCGGGTCAACCTTGAGCATCAAATCGCCAACTTTTACGACTTGCCCCTCTTTGACCAGTATTTCAGAAACGATCCCTCCATCCAGGCTTTGCAGGACCTGCACTTGGCGCGAGGGAATGACCTTGCCCTCACCACGTGTAACCTCGTCCAAAACCGCAAAATTTGCCCAGAGCAGCAGAATCACCACTGTGGCCAGGCTGATCCACACCAAGATCCGGGCGCCTCTGGGGGTCTGCTCGGCGATCGCCCAGTCTGCGTTGGCATCGAAGTCGGTATCCAATTCGTTATGCTTGCCGCCCAGGGCCTGCATAGCACGGTCCATTGCGCTGGAGCAGCGGTCGTAAAAGCGACCCCAATTTTTGACCCACCACCCGACGGGTTGTACATTTTGTTCCATTATGCAGCCCTGCCAACTCTGCCGCTTTGCAACGCCTCAATGACCTGTGCCTTGGGTCCATCGGCCATGACCTTTCCGTTGTCTATGACGATCAACCGGTCAACCAGTTCCAGCAATGAAGTTCGATGTGTTACCAAAATTACTGTCTTGCTTTTCGTGAACCGCTGGAGTCGGGCCTTCAACAAGTCTTCGCTCTGGTGGTCCATGGCACTGCTGGGTTCGTCCAGCAGCAAGATGGGCGAGTCGTTCAAAACGGCGCGGGCTATGCCAACTGCTTGCCGTTGTCCGCCAGACAGGGATTCGCCGCGTTCCCCAATGAGCATGTCGAATCCCCTGGGATGGCGGTTGGCAAATTCAGTTACCCCGGCAATTTCAGCGGCGTTTATCACATCCTGATCATTTGCAAAAGGTGCCCCAAGCGTAATGTTTTCTTTGAGCGTGCCAAAGAACAGACTGACATCCTGGGATACAAAGCCTGCAGCACGGCGCAATTCAGCGGGGTCAATTTGGCGCAGATCGATGCCGTCAATCAAGATGGCTCCTTCGGTCGGCTGGTACAGACCTAAAACCAATCTCTGGATTGTGGATTTGCCGGAGCCGACACGGCCAATGAAGGCCACCTTTTCTCCAGCTTGTATCTTGAACGAAACATTGCGCAATACTGCTTGCTGCTGGCCCGGGTAAGAAAAACTGACGTTCTTGAACTCGATGGTTCCCTGAAATCCGGTTCTATGCAGAAATGCAGAGTCATCTGATCGTTCCGGGCGGGTCTGCATGTGTTTTTCAACGGACGACAGTCCACTTTTCGCGTTTTGGTATTGCATCAATAGCCCCGCAACTTGTCCAAAAGGCGCCAGGGCCCGGCCCGCCAGCATCGATGCGGCGATGATGCCACCCATACTCAACTGGTTGTCCACCAGCAGATAGACCCCTGCGATGACCATCACCACAGACACAAACTGTTGCAGCAGTTGCACCATGCTCATGATGCTGGACGACAGCAATTTCAACTTTGTACCGTTTTGCGCCAGAAATACGGTCGACTGCTCCCACTTACGCTGAAAGCTGCTTTCCGCCACCATGAATTTGATGGTTTCAATGCCGACCAGGCTTTCGACGAGCGTTGCATTGCGCTGCGAAGTAGCTCTTTGTGTCACTTCAACGAGCTCCTGCATTTTTTGCTGAACGACTAATGAGATGAGGATTAGTACGCCGATGCAAAAAAGAGGCGGCACGATCAACCAGGGTGAAATCCATGCAATGACAAAAAGGAAAACAAACACAAAGGGAATGTCGACCAGCGTCGTAATTGTCGCTGAGGCAACAAACTCACGGACCGACTCAAATGCGCGCAAGTTGGCGGCAAATGATCCAACAGAGGGCGGGCGGTCAGCCATACTCAAGCCAAGAACGCGCTCCATGATTTGGGCCGAAAGGGTAACATCAATGCGCTTGCCTGCTGTGTCCAATATGTAGGAGCGCAGTATTCGCAGCAGTGTGTCGAATAGCATCATTAGGAATACACCAATGGCCAGCACCCACAGTGTTTCTTCCGCTCGGTTTGGCACAACTCGGTCATACACCGTCATTGAAAACATTGGCATCGCTAAAGCGAAAACATTTATCAGGAGCGCGGCCAGCAAGCTGTCGCGATATAACCGCCAATTTTGAAACACCACACTCCAAAACCAGTGTTGCGATTTCAACTTTCCGGCTTCCGGTGATCGGGCGTCAAATTTGAAGACTGGGCGCATAAAGCAGACCACGCCCGCGTAAAGACATTCCAGTTCGTCGCGCGTCAGCACGTCAGATGATTCTCCGTTTTCCGGAAACCTTACCCGAGCTTCACCGGCGGGCAGCCACTCCAATAACAAACACGCCTGGTTTTCTTTCAGCAGTAAGAGGACTGGCAAAAGCCCCGGGCGTAAATTGTCTAGTGAGCGGCGTGCAAGCTTGGCTGTTAGCCCGGCCCGTGCGGCGGCCCGTGGCAAAAGGCTGGGTGTGATTCGGTTGCCTTCAAGCGGCAAACCGGCTGACAGCGCTTCCAGCGTTGTGGTGATGCCAAAAATGGTGGCGATGGCAATGACACTGTCCAGTAGAGGATCGAAACGAACGACATGCTCCCCGATGGTCGGGGCGCTGGATGTGCCCGCACTTTGGCTGGCAGCTATCGGTTCAGATGTGGTCATTGGGTTGTCGTCCAATCATTCACAGCGGTCAAATGAGCCGGTCATCGTTTCCCAATAAATTCAATGCCCCGTGAATACGGGTGCGCAGCCCTTTTCTGAGCATCAACTTTCTTTGTGCTGCAGAAGGCAAATCTGTGTGATGAATTACGTTCTTCAGGATGAGCGTGTCTATCAAGTCTTCCAAAACCCGCACGAAACCCGCGTCAACATCATCGAAGGACGGCTCGCCGGACGACTTGAAAAAACGTTGAATCTCCGGATCACCTTCATCTAGCAACTCACTGCCTGGCTGCGCTTCCCGTGAAACCGATTGGATGACACCGTTGGCATTTCGAAAAACGTGAAACATGGGTTCTGTGCCCTGAGCAAGTGGTTAGAAACCGGAGTTGACTGATGTGCGTCGGTTATATGTTAGCACCCCAAATTTCACCGCAAATCCGGCACGCTCCCTGATTCGCGACTGCTTCGACCCCAGGTTTACAGTCGCTATGACTGGGCTATTCGTCTGATAAAGCCTATGCGATCATGCCGCCCCCCAAGCAAACATCACCGTCGTAGAGGACTGCAGACTGTCCGGGTGTGACGGCCCATTGCGGTTGATCGAACTGCAGGGCAAAGCGCTGCGAGTCTGCACCTTGCAACTGCGCTGGTGCATCGCTTTGGCGGTAGCGGGTTTTGGCTGCCAAAGCTGAATGCGCAGGAGCAACGCCGGCAACCCAACTCGCATCTTGCGCGGTCAGAAATGTTGACTGTAGCCACGGGTGCTCATGGCCTTGCACCACCCACAGTGTGTTGGTCTGCATATCCTTGCGCGCCACGAACCAGGGCGCGTGCTCGCCACCGCCCTTTTGGGCGCCCTTCGCTTTGATGCCGCCAATGCCCAGGCCCTGACGCTGCCCCAGTGTGTAAAAACTCAGACCGACGTGCTCACCCAGAACTCGGCCCCTTGCATCCCGAATGGGCCCTGGCTCTTTGGCGATGTAGCGGTTCAGAAAATCCCGAAACGGGCGTTCACCAATGAAACAGATGCCGGTGGAGTCTTTCTTCTTGGCATTGGGTAGCCCGATATCTTGTGCAATCTGGCGTACCTGGGTCTTGTGCAACTCCCCGATGGGAAACAGGGTTTTGGAGAGTTGGGCCTGGTTGAGGCGGTGCAAGAAGTAGCTTTGGTCCTTGGATGGATCAAGCCCCTTGAGCAGCTCATACAACCCCGTGGCAGTGTTTTGGCGTGCGCGCGCGTAGTGCCCTGTGGCAATCCGTTCGGCACCCAGTCGGATGGCGTGATCCAGGAAGGCCTTGAACTTGATCTCTGCGTTGCACAGGATGTCCGGGTTGGGGGTTCGCCCGGCTTGGTACTCGCGCAGGAATTCGGCAAATACGCGGTCTTTGTACTCGGCGGCAAAATTGACATGCTCAATTTCGATGCCAAGAACATCCGCAACGGCTGCAGCGTCAACAAAATCGATGTTCGATGTGCAGTACCCGGGGTCGTCACTGGCGGCATCGGACGGGCGGTCATCGTCCTCCCAGTTTTTCATGAAAATACCGATGACTTCGTGCCCTTGTTCTTTCAACAGGTGTGCGGTAACGGCCGAATCGACGCCACCACTTAGGCCCACCACAACACGTTGTTTGCTCATCGCATGATTTTACGGACGTCCAAGCGCCACCGCGCTGGATGCACCTGAATTCACATGGGTGGCCTCTATATTGCGCCTATTTGACCCACATCATGCCTTGCCTCTATCGGAACCGGGTCGTTTTCAGTTAAGCTTTCCGGTGGCTTACGCAGGACCGGAGTTTCTGGTGGTGCGATGAGTATGGTCTGTTGAAATAACTTAGTTGAGGAGTCGCTTCATGGAAACTGGTGTATCTGCAGGAACGGCACAGCGCATTGGCGTTCCGCGTGAGATTTTCCCTGGGGAAAAACGTGTTGCGACGGTTCCCGAGGTGGTGGAGAAGCTCACCAAGCTGGGGTTTAAGGTGGCCATTGAGTCCGGGGCTGGCGATCTGGCCAATTTCATTGACGACACCTACCGTGCCGCGGGCGCAGAGGTGGTCGAGAGTGCTGCCGCTCTGTGGGCAGCGTCCGATATTGTGTTCAAGGTGCGCGGCCCGGGCGCCGAAGAAGTTGCCCTGCTGCGCGAAGGCAGCACGCTTATCAGCTTTATCTGGCCGGCACAAAATCCCGAATTGATGCAGCAACTCGCCGCCAAGAAGGCGACCGTGCTGGCTATCGACGCCCTGCCGCGCATGCTGAGCCGTGCCCAGAAGATGGACGCATTGACATCGCAGGCCGGCGTCACGGGCTACCGTGCCGTCATCGAGGCTGCCAACGCTTTCGGCCGCTTCTTTAACGGTCAAATTACGGCTGCAGGCAAGGTGCCGCCAGCCAAGGTTTTCATTGCCGGCGCTGGCGTGGCCGGACTGGCTGCGATCGGTACCGCCGCTGGTTTGGGTGCCATCGTGCGGGCGAACGATACCCGTGCGGAAGTGGCTGACCAGGTCACGTCACTGGGTGGCGAATTCGTGAAGGTCGAGTTTGAGGAAGAAGGCGGTGGTGGTGGTGGTGGCGGCTACGCCAAAGTGATGAGTGAGGGCTTCCAGCAAGCCCAGCGTGATATGTACGCCAAGCAGGCCAAGGAGGTCGACATCATCATCACCACCGCGCTGATTCCCGGTAAGCCTGCGCCCAAACTTATCACGGCCGAGATGGTGCGCTCCATGAGACCGGGGAGCGTCATCGTGGATATGGCCGCGGAGCAAGGCGGAAACT
>JAIPDC010000176.1 GCA_021737865.1 Rhodoferax sp. | reverse complement strand
GCTCATAACCCTGTGCGGCGCCGAGGACGTCGGCCATCTTGTCAGAGTCGTACTCGTTCATCTGGCAGCCAAAGGTCTTGATGAATACTTTTTTGGTCATGGCGAGGGATTCCGAAAATGCTATGAATTTAGTAGCTTCCTACGCAGTGCGTATGCGGGACAGAGGCACATTTGGCGTAAAAATTTCTGCCGCCAGCGCAGGCATTTCCTACTGCTTGTGGGACGCGGAGTTGGATGGACGCCGAGGTGCGCAGAATGAGGTGTGTACTGGAGCGGTGCGCGCAACCGAGGAGACGGGTGCGGGAAGTCGTGGCGTGTGTAATTCGGTGAGTAATCCGGCACAGCGGTTCATGGTGTATATCCAGAGGCTGATTAAAAAAAAGACCATTAGCCCCTGGGGCCAACAGTCTTTTTCAAATTTGGTGGTGATAGGTGGATTTGAACCACCGACATCAGCATTATGAATGCTGCGCTCTAACCAACTGAGCTATATCACCGAAGCGCATGATTATAGCCAAAAAATCACTGGTGGATGAACTCTGCCTTGCGCTTGTTGACGAAGGCATCCATGCCTTCCTTCTGGTCTTTGGTGGCAAAAAGGGCGTGGAACAGCCTGCGCTCGTACATCAGGCCATCTGCCAGACTACCTTCAAAGGCGCGGTTCACGGTCTCTTTGGCGGCCATCGTGGCAATCTGCGAGAAGCTGCAAATCATCAGCGCTGCGCCCAGCACCTCGTCCATCAGCTTGTCCTGCGGCACCACGCGGCTCACCAGGCCGGCGCGCTCGGCCTCGGTGGCGTCCATCATGCGTCCGGTCAGCGCCAGGTCCATGGCCTTGGCCTTGCCCACGGCGCGGGGCAGACGCTGCGTGCCACCGGCGCCGGGGATGATGCCCAGCTTGATCTCGGGCTGGCCGAACTTGGCGGAGTCGGATGCGATGATGAAGTCGCACATCATGGCCAGTTCGCAGCCCCCGCCCAGCGCAAATCCGCTGACCGCAGCAATGACCGGCTTGCGGATGGTGCGGATGGTTTCCCAGTTGCGGGTGATGAAGTCGCCCTTGTAGGCATCGGCGAAAGTAAAGGTCGCCATGGCGCCAATGTCGGCACCGGCTGCAAAGGCCTTTTCGCTACCCGTGATGACCATGCAGCCGATGGCGGGGTCGGCGTCAAAGCCTTTGAGTGCATGCCCCAGTTCGTCCATCAACTGGTCGTTCAGTGCGTTGAGCTGCTTGGGGCGATTCAGGGTGATGATGGCTACTTTTTCGCCTTCGATGCGGGTGGTGATGCATTCGTAGTTCATGGTGTGGGCACAGTCAGTTGGGTCAGTTGAAAAGATAAGAGATCTAGCGTGATGCTGGCGTCTGGCTCAGCCAGGCGTTGACCATCGCCTCGTCGCGCACGGCCAGGCGTACAGCGTGGCTGGCTTTGGGCAGAGTCAGCGTCAATGGCAGTAATCGCTCGTCGCGGGAAACAAGGGCGGTGACTTTCGCCGCGTTGCCGGCGAAAAGGGTGAAATCGTCCAGCGTGTGCACTCGCCAAGCACCGCTGGCGCTGGTGCCGACAGGCTGCACGGCGACCCACTCATCGCCACTGGCAAACCCGGCCTTTTCAGCGGCACCGCCGCGCAGTACGTTCTGGATCAACAGGCCGTTGCCTTCCCTGACCCTGATGCCCAGTTGTTGGGCAATCTGGTCGGGCTCCTGGTGGGTCTGGATGCCGTGACCGTCCAGCAGCGCGGCTATGGGCAGGTCCTTGGTGCCATGAACCCACTGTGCCAATTCAGGCGCGAAGGACCGCTCGCCCAACTGTGCCAGCACGGCCAGCAAATCGTGCTCGGTCATGGGGCCGCCATGGCACCGTGTCCACAGCCCACGCATCACCGCGTCCAGCGTGGTTTTCCCCTCGGTGCGAAGGGTCAGGTCAAGGCACAGGGCGACCAGCGAGCCCTTGGTGTAATAGCTCACCGTGGCGTTGGGCGAGTTTTCGTCCTGGCGGTAATATTTAACCCAGGCATCAAAGCTGGACTGGGCAACGGATTGCACCTTGCGCCCGGGCGTTTGCGCTACACCGTTGATGGTCTTGGTCAACAGTTTCAGGTAGGTCGCGTTGTCAATCAAGCCCGCGCGGCGCAGCAGCAGGTCGTCGTAATAGCTGGTGAAGCCTTCAAAAAACCACAGCAGTTCGGTGTAATTCTCTTGCGTGTAGTCATAGGTTGCCAGCTCCGCCGGGCGCAAGCGCTTGACGTTCCAGGTGTGAAAGTATTCGTGGCTGATCAGCCCCAGCAGCGTGGTGTAGCCCTCGGGTTGCTTGTGTGTGGCGGGCGCCAGCGTTGTGCGCGGCAGGCGGGGCAAGTCCTGGCGCTTGCAGATCAGCGCGGTCGAGTTTCGGTGCTCCAGGCCGCCGTAGCTGTCAGCCATGGCATTCAGCATGAACACGTAGCTTTTATAAGGAATAGGGCTCTGGCCCGCGTCCTTCTTGCGTGAGGCGCTATGGTTTTTAATGTTCTCAGCGTGCCAGAAGCGGATTTCCGTCTCGCAAATGGCCTGGGTGTCGGCCAGCAGTTTGGCGCCGTCAAAGCTGGGCGGAGCGCCGGCGACCACAAAGCGGTGCACGACGCCGCAGGCGGTGAAGTTGCCGCTCCAGAACGGACCCATTTCCACCGGGCAGTCGACCAGCGTGTCGTAGTCGTCGGCGCGGTAGACGCCAAAACCGTTCTTGTTGACTTTCAGGGCGCAAGCGCCAGTCGCTACTGACCAGTGCGCTATGGATTCGGAAGCGACCAGTTCCAGTGTGTGGGGTTGATCTTGTTGGCCCTCAACCAGCAGGCACAGACTGGTGCCATTGAAAAAGCCGCGGGTAGCGTCCAGACAGGCCGTGCGCACCGAGGGGTCATTGGCATAGACCTCGTACTGCGCCACCAGCGGCTTGCCGGGCGCGCAGTCTACAAGCCAGCTCGCTTTGTCGAGTTGCTGGGTGGGCACAATACGGCCGCCCTGTCGGCATTGCAGTCCCTTCAGGTTTTTTGCGAATTCACGCACCAGGTAGCTGCCCGGAATCCACACCGGCAACCGCAAGGTCTGGCGGGCGGCGGGTGCCGCCACGGTGAGCGTGATGCCAAACAGATGGGCATGAAGGTCGACGACCTCCACACGGTAGCGGATGCCATCCACGGGCTCAGCCCTTGGCATCTGTCAGCAGCTTCTCAACCTGCTTTGAATCCACTGCGCCGGGCACACGTGAGCCGTCAATAAAAATCAGCGTTGGTGTGCCGGTTATTTTGTGGCTGCGGCCCAGTTCGACATTGCGCGCCACTGCGGTGGTGTCGCAACCGGCGGGAATGGCCGGAACCTGCTGGTCGCGCACCATGTAGTCCTGCCATGCTTTCCCCTGGTCCTTGGCGCACCAGATAGCTTTGGACTTCTCGCCAGAGTCCGCACCCAGAATGGGATACAAAAACATATAAATGGTGACGTTGTCGATCTTTTGCATGTCGCGCTCAAAACGCTTGCAGTAGCCGCAGTTGGGGTCTTCGAAAACCGCCAGTCGGCGCTTGCCGTTGCCACGCACGATGGTGAAGGCATCCTTGAAGGGAAGCTCTTCAAACTTGACGGCCGTCAGCTTGGTCACCCGCTCTTCGGTCAGGTTGCGCTTGGCGCGCAAATCAATGATGTTGCCTTCGATCAGGTAGTTGCCCTGGGCGTCGGTGTAATAGATGTCGGCACCATTGACGCGCAGTTCATACAGGCCGGGGATGGGCGTCTTGCTGACCTCGTCGATCGCCTTGAGTTGTGGCAGACGTTCGGTCAAGTTCTTGCGGATGGCCGCCTCCTGTGCCTGGGCGCCGCAGCACCATATGACCAGGGTGCTTGCCAGCAGGGATTTAAAAATGTTTTTCATGGATGCTTTTTGCCTTGTGTTGCCGGTTTGCCAAGCGCACCCATTGCGCGCCGTGCAACCCATTGTTTAATCGGTCCGCTACTCTCAAATCGGTTCATACCCCAGTTGCGCATGGCCTGCAATGCCGGATGGGGGTTGGTGAATAGCTGCTGGAGCGCATCATTGGCCTGTCCCATCACCGCAAAATCTGCTTTGCGTGCACGTTCATATTGGCGCAGCAGCTTGGGGTCGCCCACGCTGCGCCAATAGGGCCGCTCGGTCAGCACGCGCGTCAATTCGGCTACGTCGGCCAAACCCATATTCAGGCCCTGACCGGCCAGCGGGTGCATATTGTGTGCGGCATCACCCGCGAGTGCCCATGCGCCCTGCGCCGCAACACCGGTCCAGCGGCGTGCAAGCGCCTGCTGCAATGGCCACACCTTGCGGTCACCGACCAGCGAAATCGCTCCGGGCACGCCATGGCTGGCGGACTCCAGCGCCTTGCAAAAATCATCATCTGGAGCGTTTTGCAGCATTTGCGCCCGCTGCGGACTGACTGACCACACGACGGCGCATAAGTTCCCCTGCGGACCATCCATTGGCAAAAAAGCCAGGATCTCGCCCTCGTGAAACCACTGGCGCGCCACTTGGGCGTGCGCGTTGGTGCACCGCACCCGCGTGGCCAGGGCTGATTGACCGTAGGGGGTGACGTCCCACTGCACCCCCCATTCCTCGCGCGTGCTGCTGGCACGGCCTTCGCAGACCACGGTCAGCGTTGCGGGTTGCGGCGTCTCACACACTTCAATCAGGGGTTGGTAGCGCACGGCCTCCGCCAGGCGGGCTTCCAGTACGGGCACATCCACGATCCAGTTCAGCGCCTCAGCGGGGGCGTCGTCGGCGTTGAATGCCACCTGCCCGCCGCCATCGCCATGCACCTGCATGGTGAGTACGGGAGTGGCGTGTTGCACATCAGGCCAGCAGCGCACCGCCTCCAGCAATTGGCGCGACACCTGGCTCAAAGCATAGGCGCGCACGTCCGACGCGCCGGTGGCTGTGGTATCCGTTGCGGAGGCCGCAGGGGCGATCAGGGCTACGCGCAATTGCTTGCCCGCCAGATGCAGCGCCAGCGTGCGTCCGACGATGCCTGCGCCCCGGATACAGATGTCAAACGGTCTTGTCATGGTTGCATTGTAAAAGCCGGACGCAATTATTTACACCGATACTCCATGCCTTCAGTTCGGCAAGGATATATATGGATTTTCTGGATCTCTTTCAAAATTATTGGCCATTCATGGCCTTGGGGCTTTGGTTTGCGTACAAGTGGTGGAACACCAGACGAGTCATTGGCATGCTGCCCGACCTGCGCAAGAACGGTGCGACGTGTGTCGACGTCAGGTCGGCCGCGGAGTTTGCGAGCGGAAGCGCACCCGGAACCATCAACATTCCGCTTCAGGAACTCGGAAGCCGGCTCAGTGAGATACCCAAGTCCGCTCCCGTTGTTCTTTGCTGTGCAAGCGGAACACGCAGCGGCATGGCGAAACTCTTGCTCAAGAAGAATGGTTACCAGGACGTTCACAACATCGGAACCTGGAGCAAGTTTTTGAACTGATCGGCATTGCGCAGAGTGCCCAAGCTGCCACAGTCCCTGTGGGTCAATCAAAAAAGTTGTCCAGGTCACTCTGGGATAGTTTTTCTCCGTCACCAGGCGACGTGGGTTCAACGTCACCAGAGCCTTTTGAAAGGTCGGAGGGATTTGCGACTTCGTTGAGACCGGGGGCGATCACGGGATCGGGTGGACTCTCAACCAGTTCAAAGTGGCGCGGGTCGACACGAAACAGGCGAAGCTCAGGCTTGTCGCCGCTGGCCGGAAAATAGACTGTCGGTTTACCAGTAGATCTGCTATCAGGTTCAACAACACCGATGCGTCCGGCTAGACCCTGCCTGTCGCGTGGTGTCAAGACGGACAAACGTTCCTGCGTGAAGCGAACCTTCGCGTCCGGTGGCAATTCAGTGCTCATAGGGCGTGCTTACGGTAAATGAATAGGATGCTCATCATATGGCGTGCGGGGTAACGTCTCGCAGTCATCTTCCACTTCCAACTAGCCCCGGGGGCGTGATCCGAATGTCCGGTGTTGAGTAGGCAAGTCGCAAATCGTTTTGTTCGGTCGCAGCTGCCTCCGACTGGGCCGACGCCAGAGTCATCATTTCGGCCTGGGCTGCGCATACCCATCAAAGTCGCCTGCAAAGCTGCCAAACGCAAGCCTGCCCCTGAGTTCGGGTCTTAGTCCGGCGGCATTTGACTATTGCCTGGGGTCAAACCGAGGGGAGTGTTTGGTTAGCCAGGGCTTCATCAACATATCTTCCTTGATGACGTGTTGAATCAGCCAGTCTCGCAAAAACGAAGTAACTTCATCCGCGTTGATTTTCGTCCTGTTTGATTCCATCCCCTCACGGAATTTTGTCAATTGTTCCACTAAGCGAGTATGCGACTCATGGAGTAGGTCTGCCTTTGGATAGCCGACGGCTTTTGCCACAAGCTCTTCACGTTCAAAATGAGACTTGCCGTAGTTGGCTAGTTCGTTAAGCACCGATGTGAGCGCGACGGTATCAACCGACTTCAGGCAAACCTCGGCACGGTTGATGATCTCGAGCAAATACTGATGATCCGAATCGATCAGGTCATTGCCCACGCTGAACTGACTACGCCAAAGTAACGCCATACATCTTTCTTTCAACAATTTGCTTCATTCTGGGCAATTATGTCGGAGTGGGCGCGCTTGGTAGTCCTTGCCCAGTAGCCCATAAGACAACCCCACGCAATGCCGATGCAGCACATCGGTCTTGGGTGCAGTGTGATTCAGAGTCCGAGACTCATTGCGTCGCAAGCCCGTGTAGAGCGTCAGAAGCAAGAAGTCGGGTTGCTTCTCACCGAGCTTGTCTACCGCAGTCTTCCACGCGGGTAGTCCAGCTTCCCGCAGCAACTTACTTCAATCAAGCGAACATTTTCTTGGCGGTTTACCCCTATTCGGTGTTGAACACCCAAGCCAGATAATGGTCACGACTACCGACTTCAACAGGCAATGAGTTCGGAACGTCACCCTGCACCATCAAATGGAGCACCTCAGACGGGGGGGGGTCATTTTTTTGACAGAATTCAAGGCAGAACAACAATGAGTCAGATGCGGCAGAGCTTGATCGGAAAATGGCTGAATTGTTTTGCAATGCTGGCATTGTTGGTGCTACAGGTTCCAGGCGCGGCGTTTGCAGATTCCACTGTTGGCACTAAGGTTACGCATGAAGCCATCAAGTTCTTCGTTCCCGAAAAGCGCATCCGCCTGGATGCGGCAGTGACAGATTCCAAAGGTGTGACGATGGTGCGGGCCTACTTCAAAGGCAAGACCCAGGCTGACTATGTCTTCGTCCCAATGGATGCACAACAGACCGCCAAGGACAGTTATGTCGCCATACTCCCTGCGATGGCCAAGTCCAACGACGAAATCCAGTATCTGTTCTTGGTGGTCAACGGGTCCAACGAAGTTCTCAAGACAGAACCCTTTGTGGTGAAGGCCAAGAACTCGTCAGACGTGCCGAGTTGGCAAATGGTTAATGGCGATGAATCAGTCAAGTTGTTCACCGAAGTCCCGGATGCACCCGCAGTGGCTGCTTCGTTCTCCGACTCGGTATCGCTCAACGTGGTCGAGTCAGGCGCACGCTTTGGTTTGGTGGCCCAGCTCTACGGAGCGTCGGGTGCTGCCACCGCCAGTGGTGCAGCGGCGGGTGCAACTAACGCTGGCACTGCTTCGGTAGCGACCGCGGGAATGAGCACAGTGACGATCGCAGCGGCAGCGGCAGGGCTTGTCGGCGTTGCAGCAGCCGGTGGTGGAAGCAGCGGCAGCGGCAGCGGCAGTGCTGCTCCAGCTCCTGTTATTCCAGGAACCCCGTCCACACCTGTGGCCCCTGTCGCCCCTGTTACCCCTTCGAGCAATGCCAACCCGTTTGCAGGGACATGGACTGTGACACCTGGACCGGGTCCTTGCAACACCAACACCAGCCTCACTCCGCCTTATACGATAGTGGTCTCGTCGACAGGTGCATTCTTGCTTCCCCCCGCTTATGGAATTACCCAACAGGGATCTGTAACGACAAGCGGTTCGATAAATCTGAATGGCAATTTCAGTACCAGTACGGGCTCTTCCGGCAGCTTTACGGAAAGCGGCGTACTGACCATGACAGGGGCTACAGCCGGGTCGGGAAAGAGCGTTCAGACCCTCATCTATAGTGGCGGATTGACTTGTAGCTACCCAATGACTTACTCCATGTAATGATTTTTTTGTTGGGTGATTCAACTACCTTTCGTCACGTCACGTCACGTCACGT
>JAIPDC010000007.1 GCA_021737865.1 Rhodoferax sp. | reverse complement strand
GTCTGCTTGCCATTGGTCACCAGCACGTTAACCTGGTATCGGTGGAAACTCTCCCGTGTAACGACCGTAATGCCCGACAGACTGGTGGATTCCTCCTGCTTGCGAAAATCGTCCGCGTTGTCAATCATGTCCTTCTGCACCGCATCGAGGTACTGTAGAACTTCCGGTAGATCCAAAAAATGGGTGCGCAACTCGTCAATGACATGATTGACGGTCAGTTGCGTCGTCTCCCGGTTGAGTTGCATGATGCGTTCACTGCGCTCCTTCCACCACTGAGGAATTTGCTTGAGGATCGCTTCCAGCCGTTCCTGCAAATTGGCAATGGTGGTAGTGATCTGCTCACGCTCTTCGTCCGACAGCTTGGCATACTCATCGGGCGGAATCACCTCGTCGTTGCGCACCGGTGCGAAGGCAAAGCCACCCTGCGTGCGCAGCAGCGCCATGTGATTCTTGCCTGCCTCCTCGCCCAACTGTTTAAAAGCGGCCTCCTGGTGCTTGTTGAATTCCTGCTGGATGACCTGGGTCTTCTCGTGGTAATCGTCACTTTCAAACAGGGCCGGTATGGCCGTGCGCAAATAATCGACCACCCGCGCCATGTGCTGCTGCAGTTGTGCGCCGCGGGTCGATGGCAGCCGAATCGCCTGAGGCTGGTGCGGGTGGGTGAAGTTGTTGATATAGCACCAGTCAAAGGATCCGGCTTCTTCGGCAGCTTTTCGAGACAAGAACTGCTGCACCATGCTGCGCTTGCCCATGCCTGATGGTCCCAGCACGTAGATGTTGTAACCATCGCGACGAATGCCTGCTCCAAACCGCACGGCGTCCATGGCGCGCACCTGTCCGATCAACTCGGTCAACCCGTCGAGTTCAGCAGTCGTCTGAAAGCTGAACTGCGACGTGTCACATGCATGGTGGAGTTGTTGCGGCTCCAGCGGCAGGATGTCGGGGTCAGCTGGTTTCACGGTACTGGGCATCAACTACCTTGCCCTGCGGACCGGATGGTTGCTGCCCCTCGCAACAATTTTCGAGTTGGAGGTGCCCAGATCGATTCCGATGGTATTCATGCTTCAGTCCACCGGAATCGATCGGGCCGTGTCTGACCCCACCTTGGGCAACCGAACCGTCAGCACACCATTGCTGTAACGCGCCTCGGCCTTGTCGACACTGACATTGCGCGGCAGTGCAATGGAACGCTGAAAGGCGCCATATGCGCGTTCCATGACATGGTATGTGCTGTCCCCGGTGTCCCGCTCGAACGCTTTTTCGCCCGTCACATGCAACATGTTGCCGTCAATGGTGATCTGGCAGTCTTCCTTGTTCATGCCAGGTAGTTCGACCCGGACCACGATGTCCCTCGATGTCTCCTCCACCTCGCCGGCCAACAGGCTCCAACTCGGGAACGCAGCCAGTGCGCCCCCCTCTTGCGCAACCTGCTCCTTATGGCGGCCAAAGTGGGTCAATGCATTGCTGCTGCGGCTAAGCAACTCGCGCCAGCCGTCCGAAAGCCCCTCCCAGGCGCGACTGATCTCACGACCGATAGTCTTTCCGGTTTGTTTCAGGGAATCAAGCATGGTGAATCCTTCCTCGCAAAGGGGTCGCTAGTGGCGCACAGCGTTGGCGCCAAGCCCCCGCTACGCGTGTACCGGATTGACTATAGGACCCGGGTCATCAAGGCAATTGATGATTCGCAAGCGCCGCATGCCTCGCGAAGCGGGGTGCTGCCTGATCTACCGTGCGGATGTGCCGGGCAGCTTAGCCGGCGCCATGTCAGACAGAACAGTCTCTACGAACGGCATCTCTCGCCCAACCGTCCAGGCCACCTTGCGGTATCCATTTCCACCCAAGGATTCATCAATCACCGTGATGCCGCAGTCATGCAGGTAATTCATGACCCAGTTGGCATTGTTGGCTCCCACGTGGGTGGTGGTAAACATGTGCGGGAACATATTGCCGCCGCCATAAACAAAAGCATGGCAACGCCCAGGAGGGATTGCGACGTCAATCAGAAGGTCAAACATCTCCTGCATGGCAACCTCCCCATAAGCGGTGTTATGGGCATTCGCCGCCGTGGGGCGGCCGACATGCACGATGTGACACATGACACCGACCGTGCGCCTGGGGTCCGTCAGGATGACACTGACACACGATCCAAGCAGGGTTTTTAGCTGATCACCCGCGCGCCCGAGCACCACATGACCCGGCATCAGTTCAGTGGCAGCAGCCTTGAACCCGGAACTCGGGATCGATGCTTTGCGGCGTTCAATGAGCATATTTGCCTTGATCAGGAAACGTTCACGTACTGCGTCAGCCGGCCGACGAGATTTTCTGTCGAGGCAGTGTCCAGCATGAATGCCAAATAGCCTTGCGCCCGCTGGGTGCTCAACTCGAAATCGATCATCAAAACCAGTACGGGCGACTCCGATGCATGGTCGCCATGGCCGCCCGGCTGATCAAAGATGGCTTCTGAATTGACGATGCTCACCTCGGGCAAAGAGCCCTCGAGCCGCATCGCCAACGCCGATGCCAGCTCTGAAATCACGGCATTCAAAATAATGTTTCCCAACTCGCCGAGAGCATCATTTGTCACCCCGGCCAGTTCATCCTGGGGCAGGTCGCCACCCACCATCATGCGCACCAGCGCCGCGCTGCTCTCTTCGGGAAACATCAAAACGGCATCGGTGGTGATCTCGCCACAGTAGGTTTGCCGAATCGCGTACAGGGATCGGTGCCCCTGATCGAGATGCCGCGTCCTTGCAGCGTTGTGGCTGGTCAATTCAACGACGGGTACCGACAATGGAACCTGTTCGCCCACCATCTGGTAAAGCGCGTCGGCGGCGATGCCGACGCCGATGTTGAATATCTCGGTCAGCGCGTCCTGCTCCAAATCATGGAGTTCGATCATCGGGGAGCCAGCAGATAGTCCAGCGCCTGTTGCAGGGATGCTTCCGTTGCCGGTTTGGCCACGAAATGGATTTGCAGTGATTCTGCTGTCTTGCGGCTACCTTCCTGAATATTCGCGGTCAGCATGACCACGCGAATATCAGGATTTCGCACCAGCATGAGCTGAGCCGTCTCGAAGCCGCTCATGCCAGGCATGTTGACGTCCATCGTCACGAAATCAGGAGGAACACCGGCAGCCATCGCAATCGCCTCATCCCCGGAACCGGCTTCCTGAATCGTCCAGTTTGGGCAATGGGAGGTGAAGAATGCCCTGATGCGCATTCGCGAGACCTTGCTGTCGTCCACGATCAGCAGCTTACGAGCCAATGACACTTCCTCTTGGGACATTCGGTTTACTCCTTCAGTTGGGCAAAGCCGCCACTGCCGCCTTGGCAATTTGCGCATCCTCGCTGGACTTGACACCACTCACCCCTATGGCGCCCAGACAATGGCCGTCTTTCAGAATGGGTACGCCTCCTTCCAGCATACCGTCAAGACCGGGAGCGCTCAAGAACGAAGCACGCCCGCCGTTGATCATGTCTTCATAGACCTTGCTCTCGCGCCGACCGATGGCGGACGTACGGGCCTTGCCGGGCGCGATAGAGGCAGAAATCGGGGCCGCGCCATCGAGCCGCTGGAACCATAACAAGTGACCACCGTCATCCACGATGGCGATACTGACCGCCCAGTTGTGCTTCATTGCCTCGGCCTCTGCGGCCGCTGCCATTGCTTTTACATCGGAAAATTCGAGAACAGATTTGGTTTTCATTTTTGGAAAATGCTCCGGGTGGTTGTAGGACGCAAGCATAACGCCACCTGCCCCTGCTGTTTAATCCGTCTCTCTCCACACAACACCCTTGCAAATATGTGGTTAATACAGAGAAATATTCAAAGGTTGCGGCTTGAGAAACCCTAGAATCTCCCCATCTGCACCTGCAGACACAGAAGGAGTTATCTATATGACCGACCGCATCACTACTTTGGACCTTAACCAGGGCTATGCTGCCTCCGGCGCCGAGCGCAACAAGGTTCTGCGCAACACTTACTGGCTACTGGCCTTGAGCCTGGTGCCCACCGTGTTGGGTGCATGGATTGGTGTTGCCACCGGCATCACCCAATCACTGGGCGGTGGCTTGGGCATGATCCTGTTTCTGGGAGGTGCTTTCGGGTTCATCTACGCCATTGAGAAGACCAAGAATTCGGCCATGGGCGTCCCCGTGCTGCTGGGTTTCACGTTCTTTATGGGGCTGATGCTTTCCCGAATGATTGCGATGGTGCTGGGCTTCAAGAACGGCCCTGACTTGGTCATGACGGCCTTTGGTGGCACCGCTGGCGTATTCTTTGTGATGGCCTCATTGTCCAGCGTCATCAAGCGCGACCTGTCGGGCATGGGAAAGTGGCTGTTTGTTGGTGCCCTGGCCATTATGGTGGGCGGCATCATCAATGTGTTTGTGGGCTCAACGGCCGGCATGCTGGCCATTTCGGTGGCCGCAATTGGGGTGTTCAGCGCCTATATGCTGTATGACCTCAAGCAGATCGTTGATGGCGGTGAGACCAACTACATCAGCGCCACGCTGGCCCTGTACCTGGACATCATCAACGTGTTTCAGAGCCTGCTGGCCCTGCTGGGAATCATGGGCGGTGAGCGCGACTAAGGTATCGCGTCCCGGCGCCGGGTCCCTAACCCTAAAAAAAGGCCCTCAATGGGCCTTTTTCTCGTCATATCGGCGCGATCATTCAGTGGATGATTCAATTTGCCGATAGATCAACCATATATAAGCCGAATATTTCATGATTGCACGCCTGCTTCTTCTTGCGATGACGCTGTCTTTGGCGGGCTGCGACAACATCGCAGCCCTCATGGCCGACCCCAAGGTCGCCCAGCGCATAGCCGACTCCAAGGCCATCGGCAGCGCCTGCCGGTACGGCATGCGCAGCATTGAGGATTGCTACGCGCTCAACGAGAAGGCCTCCAAAGCCTCTGTGTTTGACGGTTGGAAGGAGATGGACCAGTACATGCGCGACAACAAGATCGACGGTGTTGCATCCAAGGGGACCAAGCCCGCCACGCCAGCCGAAGAGATCATCGATGAAAAGGCCAGCGACAGCGTGCCCAAGGACAAGGCTGCGGCATCAGACGCCAAAGCCAAGCCCAAGCCCAAGGCGGCCGACAAGGCAGCCCACTAACCTCAGCCGACCCAATCAAACACGGCGATGCTTTCCACGTGCGCGGTGTGGGGAAACATGTTGACCACACCGGCCGCCGAGCAACGGTAGCCGCACTGCTGCACCAGCACGCCGGCGTCACGCGCCAGGGTGGCCGGGTTGCAGCTGACATACACAATGCGCCCGGGCGGCGTCCACTGCTGTTCGGCGGCGCTGGCCACTCCTTCATCGATGCGCTGGCGCACGCCGGCCATGGCCAGGACCAGGGCATAAGCGCCTTCACGCGGAGGGTCTACCAGCCACTTCTCTGCCGTACCATCGGCAACCAGCACTTCGGGCGTCATCTCGAACAAATTTCTTGCTACAAACTTAGTAGCAGCTAGCGCACGTTTTACGGGGGCTGCAGCCTGATTTGACTTAAAATTCTCCCGTGATCGCTCGACCAGCGCTTCGGCACCCTCGACACCCAGCACTTCGCGCGCCTGGGTGGCCAAAGGCAGGGTGAAGTTACCCAGTCCGCAAAACCAGTCAATCACCCGCTCGCCGCTATTGACCTTCAACAAACCCAAGGCGCGAGACACCAGCACCCGGTTGATGTGGGGGTTGACCTGGGTGAAATCGGTCGGGCGAAACGGCATGATGATGCCAAAATCGGGCAAGACGTAGGCCAGTTGCGCCGTCTCGTGGCCGGGCGATTCGTCCAGTCGGTGAACGGTATCCAGACCCTTGGGTTGCAGCCACCATTGCACGCCGGGGTGCGCCACTGCAAATTGACGCAGACGATTCAGGTCCGCATCGCACAGGGGTGTCAAATGGCGCAGCACCATGGCGGTCACATCCCCCACGCCCCCCTTGCCCTCCATGTCGCCCACCGCCAGTTCGATCTGTGGACACGCCTCAACCGCCTCCATGGAGGCAATCAGTTCACGCAGCGGCAGCAGCAGATCGCTGACGTGCGGTGCCAGCACCCGGCACTCCTTCATGTCAGCCACGTAGCGGCTCTTTCGCTCATGAAAACCCACCAGGACCGCACCCTTTTTGCGCACGTGCTTAACCGATAACCTGGCCCGATAGCGGTAGCCCCAGGCCGGGCCCTCGATGGCACGCAGGATGTTGTCGGGCTTGACTTTGCCGATGTGCCACAAATTGTCTTCCAGCACACGCTGCTTAACGGCCACCTGCGCACCAATATGCAGGTGTTGCATCTTGCAACCGCCACAGGCTCCCTCATGCAAACCGAAGTGGGGACATTCGGGGCGCACACGTTGAGACGACTCCCGGTGAATCTCGGTCAGAGTGCCCTTTTCGAAGCTGCTTTTGGAGCGATGTATCTGGGCACTCACCACCTCAAAGGGTAGTGCGCCATCAATAAATACCACCTTGCCGTCCGGCTTGTGGGCGACCCCCTGAGCTTCCAGGTCCAGGGATTTCACTTGTAGCCAGCCCTCGGGCAGTTGCTTTTCGGTCGAATGCGTGTCAGTCATACCGGGATTGTCTCAGGTCCCGGCAACCGTGCGAACTCAGATCACGGAATGTCGGGTGATGCCCCTGCGACTCAAGTAGCGCTTGAGCTTGACCAGCGCTTCGTTCTGCACCTGCCGCACGCGCTCGCGTGTCAGCCCCAGGCGCAGGCTCAGGGTGTCAAGCGTTTCGGGGTCATGGTCGTGCAAGCCAAAACGGCCCTCCAGCACCTCACGCTCACGCGGGGTAAGGGTGGAAATCCATTCCTCCAACAGTTGATCAATCTCATGGGATAGCGTCACATCTTCAGGTCCCAGTGTCAGATGGTCCACCAAACCATCCCCCAGGCTGAGATCTCCGTCATTGCGATCCAGGGAGGCATCCAGTGAGCGAGGGGTCTCGGCCATGGACAACAAATCTGCCACATGACTGGGTTCGCGTCCAAGCAGTGCCGCAATGTCTTCTACCCGAATGCCTTCAGGTCGCCGGGCGACCAGTTCCCCATCGTTCTCCAGCATGCGCCGGGCACGCAATACGTGCTGCAGTTCGCGAACGACGTTTACCGGCAATCGCACGGCCCGGCCCTGATACATCAACGCACGGTCTACCGACTGGCGTATCCACCAGGTGGCGTAGGTAGAAAACCGAAAACCCCGTTCGGGCTCAAACTTGTCGATGGCGTGCATCAGGCCCAAGTTGCCCTCTTCCACCAGGTCGGCCATAGGCACTCCACGGCCCATATAACCCTTGGCAATGCTCACGACCAGGCGCAAATTGTGCTCAATCATGCTCTGGCGCGCTGCGAAATCGCCGGCCCGCGCGCGGGTGGCGCACTCAAACTCCTGTTCGGGGGTGAACAATTCGGTGCGGCGCACACCGCGCAAATACAGTGACAGCGCGTCGGCTGACTCATCGGCCAGCGAGTGCGTCGTCCCATCACCTGCCAACAATCGATCGAGCCCCTCGATTGCTACCAACTCAATTGCATGAGAGTCGGACTCCACGAGGGGTATCGACTCATCTGCTTCAGAGGGCTGATCAGTCAGCCCTGGCATCGCCGGCACGCCGTTAAAACCATCCGTGAAAGGCGTGCTCATGGTAAGGATGCTAGCGGGACGGCAGGTACTTGGCCGGGTCAACCGGCTTGCCCTGGCGACGCACCTCAAAGTGCAATTTGACACGGTCGGCATCGGTATTTCCCATCTCCGCAATCTTCTGCCCCTTCTTGACCGACTGGTCTTCCTTGACCAGAAGGGACTGGTTGTGCGCATACGCTGTCAAGAACACATTGTTGTGTTTAAGGATGATCAGGTTGCCATAGCCCCGTAATCCTGCACCGGCATACACCACCTTGCCGTCAGCAGACGCCAAAACCGGTTCGCCGGCGACACCACCAATGTCCAAGCCTTTGTTTTTCGCTTCGTCAAATCCTGCCAACACCGTTCCGTTGCTGGGCCAGATCCAGCCGATATCGTCCTCCGGGGTCGCGGCGGCGACCGCAACGGGTGCTGTGGACGGGGCTGTCGTCGCAGGGGCAGAGGCCGGTGCTGAAGATGGCTTTGCCGAACCCGCCGCGATGGGGGTAGCGGTCGCGGTCCCTGCGGTAACGGCCTTGGTCACGGCAACACTTTCGGCTACCGGTGGCACAACCCGCAATATCTGGCCCACTTCAATGCGGTTGGGGTTCTCCAGACTATTCCAGCGCGCTATGTCTTTGTGGCTTTGCCCGGTTTCCAGACCAATGCCGATGAGGGTGTCTTTGGGTTTGACCGTGTAGTAGCCCGCCTTGCCAGCATTCTCAAAACCGGGCGGTTGCTTGACCGGGGCCGTGGGCGCAGACAGTTCCACGCGTGCAGGCACGGAAGCACGGTCTTCAACCGGCGCACGGCTCATGGGCTTGGAGCCGCAAGCCGACAACAGCACCACGGCGACACCTGCCAACCACCAACCCGAACGCAAACGACCAGTCATAAACACTTCCTTCAAGCAATCCCTGATTTTAGGGGGACAAAGTGCACCGCCTCCAGTAGGGTCTGGCGCACGCCCTGCGGCGTTTTATCCAGCACCAACAGCGCCTGTGCACCACCCGATGCGCCTGCCGTCACCACAGGAGCCACCAGTCGTCCGCCCATCGCCAGCTGATCCACCCATGCCTGGGGCACCGCCTCACCCCCTGCTGCGGCAATGATGGCCGCATAAGGGGCTCCTTTGGCATACCCATCCATACCATCACCAAACAGCAAATGCAGATTTGCCAGTCGCAAATGGCGCAGGTTTTCGCGCGCCCGGTCATGCAGACCGCGCAGACGCTCGATACTGTAAACCTCCGTGGCCAGCAGGCTCAACACGGCTGCCTGGTAGCCGCACCCCGTTCCAATTTCCAGCACACGGCCCAGCTTGCCGACCTGCCCGTTACGCAGCAACTCGGCCATGCGGGACACGACTCCCGGCTTCGAAATGGTTTGCCCCAGTCCGATGGGCAGACTGGTGTCCTCATAGGCCTGATTGATCAGAGCACTGTCGACAAAGCGATGGCGCTCAATCGAGCCCATGGCACCCAGCACGTGCGGGTCAGTAATTCCCTGCCCGGCCAGCTTTTGCACCATCCGGGCACGCACCGCGCTCGACTCCATGCCATGTCCCTGCGAAACCTGCGCAACCGCCACAGGCCTGACCCGCTCGGATGGAGTAGCTGGCGATGCGGTCACTGCCGGCTTGGCCATCGCGGGCGCATTCACGCCAACGGTATTGGGCCGGTTTCTGGCCAGCGTGGAGTCCAATTTGGCGGGAAAGGATGGCCGCTGCTTCATGGTGCAGTGATGTGTGCCTTGGCAGCCAGACGCGAAGCCGTCTGCGCCCAGTAGCTCAGGTGATCATGGTCAGTCAAGTCCACCTTGAGCGGCGTCATCGAAATATGGCCCTGGGCGGTAGCGTGAAAATCGGTGCCGTCAGCGTCATCTTTGACCGGGCCGGCAGCACCAATCCAGTACATCGTCTCACCGCGCGGGCTAACCTGCTGAATCACTTTTTCTGCAGCATGGCGGCGGCCCAATCGGCACAACTTCAGGGCGCCAATCTGCTCATACGGCAAGTTGGGAATATTCACATTCAGCAAATAGGGGCTGTGCCCAATCAGCTGCTGCTGCGCCATGGACTGCACCAGCTCGCGGACTTTGCGGGCGGCGGCGTCCAGGTGGTGCCAATCGCGCTCGACCTGCGAAAACGCGATGGCCGGTATGCCGAATAGAAAGCCCTCCATGGCCGCCCCCACGGTGCCGGAGTAAATGGTGTCGTCCCCCATATTGGCACCGTTGTTGATACCGGAGACCACCAGGTCCGGCCGGTAGTCCAGTAGCCCGGTCAGGGCGATATGCACGCAATCGGCAGGGGTGCCATTGACATAACGGAAGCCATTGGCCGCTCGGGTTACGTACATGGGTGAATGCAGGGTCAGCGCGTTGGACTTGGCGCTGTTGTTCTGCTCGGGCGCAATTACTTCGACCTCGGCCACATCCTTCAAGGCCTCGTACAGCGCCACAATGCCGGGCGCCTGGTAACCGTCGTCGTTGGAAATAAGAATTTTCATAATCTGAAGGGGGTTGAAGGGCCATTGTAGGGGCCGCTCCGGTATGCGCCCCGGTCACGCCCGGGTCACTCCAGAGACTATTTGCGCCGCGCGCAGGCCCTATGATCCTGCGATTTAACCCTTGTGGGACAGGCTGTCCGGTTTGCCCCCAACTGACTAGGATCGACCATGCACGCTTGGCTTTGTGAGAACCCCACCGGTATCGACTCCCTGAACTGGAAGGAACTGCCCACCCCCGAGCCCAAGGCCGGTGAGGTGTTGATCGAGATCAAGGCCGCTAGCCTGAATTTTCCGGACATCCTGATCGTGCAAAACAAGTACCAGATGAAACCCGCACTGCCTTTTGTACCAGGCTCCGAATATGCCGGCATGGTGCAGGCAGTCGGGGCAGGCGTATCGCATCTGAAAGTGGGTCAGGCCGTGGCCTGCCTCAGTGGCACCGGCGGCTTTGGGACGCACACGCTCGCCCCAGCCGCGTTGTGTATGCCTTTGCCACCAGGCTTTCCCATGGTCGACGCTGCGGCCTTCATCATGATTTACGCCACCTCGCACCACGCACTCGTAGACCGGGCACAGCTCAAGGCCGGTGAAACCGTGCTGGTGCTCGGTGCCGCGGGCGGTGTGGGCACCTCGGCCATCCAGATTGCCAAGGCTGTAGGCGCCAAGGTGATCGCGGCCGCCTCCACCCAGGAGAAGTGCGACCTGTGCAGAAAAATTGGCGCCGATGCCACCATCAACTACACCACCGAGAACCTGCGTGACGCACTCAAAGCGCTTACCGATGGCAAAGGTCCTGACGTGATCTATGACCCCGTGGGGGGTGATTTTGCCGAGCCGGCGTTCCGCTCGATCGCCTGGCGCGGTCGCTATCTGGTGGTGGGCTTTGCGTCCGGCCCCATACCGGCCCTGCCATTCAACCTGGCACTGCTGAAGGGCGCGTCCATCGTCGGCGTCTTCTGGGGTGACTTTGCCAAACGCGAACCCAAGGCCAATGCCGCGATGATGGGTGAACTGGCGCAGTGGTATGGACAGGGCAAGATCAAGCCCGTTATCGACCGCACCATGCCTATGGCTGAACTCAAAGCCGCCTACGCCCATATGGGCTCACGGGGAGTGATGGGCAAACTGGTAATGGTGAACTGATTTCTTGAAACATCGCAAAAATGTGACACGTTGGGGCTATCCAGCCCTACTTCAGTGGGTATGCTCTGCGCATGAACGACGCTCTTTCACACGGCCCGCACCAGCCTTTGGGAACCCCGGACGATCTGCGCCAGAGTCTGCGAAAAAGTCGCAGCCAGCTTAAGGGTCGGCAGGTCACCCCCGAGGCATTGGAGCAAGTGCGTACCCTGATTGGCCAAAAACCCGCAGATGGCCACCGCCGTGACCTGTTGATTGAACACCTGCACACCCTCAATGACCACTACCGCGCGTTGTTTGAACGCCATTTGGTCGCACTGGCCCATGAGATGAACATCCCCATGGCCGAGGTCTTTGAGGTGGCCTCGTTCTACCACCACTTTGAAGTCCTGCCAGACAACGCCAGTGCGCCCGGTCTGACCGTGCGCGTGTGCGACGGGCTGGCCTGCGAGATGGCCGGTGCCAAGGACATTCTGGCGCGCCTGCCTGCGCTCTTGGAAACAGCCGACATCCGGGTGCTTGCAGCGCCCTGCCTGGGCCGTTGCGAACAGGCACCAGCCGCCGCTGTGCACCACAGCGCGCTGGCATGCACCACGGCCAGTCTGATCGCCGCTGCAGCTACAAAATTCAAGCAAAATCCGACTGTAGCCCCCGAATTACCTGCGCAGACAGCTATTCATTTTGTAGCACCTGACCTTGCTCAGCGCAGTGTCACACCAGCTGCTGGCCAGCAGTCAGAGCCCACTGCGGCCACGGACTATGCCACCTACCGCGCCAACGGCGGCTACAACCTGGCCGCCGCCCTGGTGCAAAACGAAATGGACCCCTTGGAGGTGATTGCCGCCATGGAAGACTCCGGTCTGCGCGGGCTGGGGGGCGCGGGCTTTCCGGCCGGGCGCAAATGGCGCATCGTGCGCGAGCAACCTGCCCCGCGCGTGATGGCAGTCAACATTGACGAGGGCGAGCCCGGCACCTTCAAGGACCGGACCTACCTGGAGCGTGACCCGCACCGCTTTTTGGAGGGCATGCTCATCGCCGCCCAGGTTACCGGGACCGAGGCCTGCTATATCTATTTGCGTGACGAATACCATGACTGCCGCGCCTTGCTGCAGGCAGAGCTCGCCCGGCTGCAGGCCGACCCGCCCTGCCCGCTACCCCAGATTGAACTGCGCCGTGGCGCAGGGGCCTACATCTGCGGTGAAGAGTCCGCCATGATTGAGAGCATTGAAGGCAAGCGCGGCGAACCCCGCATGCGCCCGCCCTATATCGCCGCAGTCGGCCTATTTGGCCGCCCGACGCTGGAACACAACTTTGAGACCCTTTATTGGGTGCGCGACATTGTCGAACAAGGTCCTCAATGGTTCACAAACTTTGGCCGCCACGGCCGCAAAGGGTTGCGCAGCTTCAGCGTGAGTGGCCGCGTGAGACACCCGGGCGTCAAACTCGCGCCCGCCGGCATCACGGTGCAGGAGCTGATTGACGAATACTGCGGCGGCATGGCTGAAGGCCACACGCTGTATGCCTACCTGCCCGGTGGCGCATCCGGCGGCATTCTGCCCGCCAGCCTGAACCAGGTTCCACTGGACTTTGACACCCTGCAGCCCTACGGCTGCTTCATCGGTTCAGCGGCGGTCATCGTGCTCAGTCAGCATGACCGTGCGCGCGATGCGGCGCTCAATGCGATGCGCTTCTTCGCAGAGGAGAGTTGCGGGCAGTGCACACCCTGTCGTGTGGGTACGGCTAAGGCCGCCACTTTGATGCAAGCCAGCGTCTGGGACCAAACCACACTGGAAGACCTGAGCCAGGTGATGGTGGACGCTTCCATTTGCGGGCTGGGTCAGGCGGCGCCCAACGTTGTGCGTTCGGTTCAAAAATACTTTGCGCACGAGATTGGTGGTGCCGCATGAGCACACCCATTGCATTCACGCTGGATGGAAAGCCAGCCCAAGCCCATGCCGGCGAAAGCATCCTCAAAGCCGCGCAGCGTCATGGGGTCGATATTCCCCACCTGTGCTTTAAAGATGGACTGCGCGCTGATGGCAACTGCCGTGCTTGCGTGGTCGAGATTGACGGCGAGCGCTCTCTGGCGCCCAGTTGCTGCCGCAGCGTTACAGCGGGCATGGATGTGAAGGCCACAAACCCGCGTGCGTTGAAGAGCCAGGCCATGGTGATGGAGATGTTGCTGTCCGATATGCCCGATGTGGGATACAAGTGGAATGACTCTGACGTTGGTTCTGGCGCTGCTGCACCAATGGGGCAGCACGGGGAACTCAGCGACTGGGCCGCGCGCATGGGCGTCACCGTTCGACCTGCACTGAGGGCGCTACGCCGCGAACAACCCAAGGCTGACGTGTCACACCCAGCCATGGCGGTCAACCTCGACGCCTGCATCCAGTGCAAGCGCTGCGTGCGGGCCTGCCGCGAGGAGCAGGTCAACGGTGTCATCGGCTACGCCCATCGCGGCGCGCACAGCGCCATCGTGTTTGACCTGAACGATGCCATGGGAGCCAGCAGTTGCGTGGCCTGCGGCGAGTGTGTGCAGGCTTGCCCGACGGGTGCGCTGAGCCCGAAGACGCAGATCGGCTCGCAGGCGGTAGATAAAAAAGTGGACTCGGTGTGCCCGTTTTGCGGGGTGGGTTGCCTGATCACCTACAACGTCAAGGACAACGCAATCGTCAGCGTGGATGGGCGCGACGGCCCGGCCAACCGTGGCCGCCTGTGCGTCAAAGGGCGCTTTGGATTTGATTACGCCCACAGCCCGCAGCGCCTGACGGTGCCGCTGGTGCGCAAGGCCGGTGTGCCCAAGGACCCGGCGGCCCTGCAACACCTGAACCGCAACACGGCCGACTGGTCCGCGGTGTTCCGCGAAGCGACCTGGGACGAAGCGCTGGCGCTGGCAGCTGGCCCGCTCAAGACCTTGCGTGACACCCACGGCCCAAAATCGCTCGCAGGCTTTGGTTCGGCCAAGGGCAGCAATGAAGAGGCCTACCTGTTCCAGAAGTTGGTGCGCACCGGTTTTGGCTCCAACAATGTCGACCACTGCACGCGCTTGTGCCATGCCAGCAGCGTAGCGGCACTGCTTGAAGGCGTGGGCTCGGGCTCGGTCACCAATCAGGTCAACGACGTGGAGCACTCGGACCTCATCTTTGTGATTGGATCCAACCCCAGCAACAACCACCCTGTAGCGGCCACCTGGATGAAGAACGCGGCCAAAAAGGGCGCAAAGATTGTGCTGGCAGACCCGCGCGTCACCGATCTGGGTAAACACGCCTGGCGCACCCTGCAGTTCAGGGCCGACACCGACGTCGCCATGCTCAATGCACTGATCCACACCATCATTGAAGAAGACCTTGTAGCCCACGAATTCATTGCGCAGCGCGCTGTTAATTTCGAAGCATTGAAGGAAAACGTCAAAGACTACAGCCCGGAGGCGATGGCACCCATTTGCGGCATACCCGCTGACACGCTGCGCGAGGTGGCTCGTGCCTACGCCACTGCCAAGAGCGCGATGATTTTGTGGGGCATGGGCGTCAGTCAACATGTGCACGGCACCGACAACGTGCGCTGTCTGATCGCTTTGGCTACCGTGGCCGGGCAACTGGGAAAACCAGGCTCCGGCCTGCACCCGCTGCGCGGCCAGAACAATGTTCAAGGCGCCAGCGACGCCGGTCTCATACCCATGATGTACCCCAACTACCAGCGCGTCGCCGACCCTGCCGTGCAGGACTGGTTTGAGAAATTTTGGGATACCAAGCTGGACAACCAGCCCGGCTACACGGTTGTCGAGATCATGCACAAGATCCTGGCGCCAGACAGTGATCCGCATAAGGTGCGCGGCATGGTCATCATGGGCGAAAACCCGGCCATGAGTGACCCCAACCTGAACCACACGCGCCATGCGCTGGCCAATTTGGAGCATTTGGTGGTGCAGGACATCTTCATGACCGAAACCGCGTGGCTCGCGGACGTGGTGCTGCCAGCCACCGCATGGCCCGAGAAGACCGGCACCGTCAGCAATACCGACCGCATGGTGCAATTGGGCCTACAGGCGATCGACCCGCCCGGCCAGGCGCGGGCTGACCTGTGGATCATTCAGCAAATCGCCCGGCACATGGGAGTGCAATGGAGCTACCCAGGGGATCACCATGGCGTAGCCTCGGTCTATGAAGAAATGCGCCAGGCCATGCACGCCGCCATTGGAGGCATTACGTGGGAACGGCTGGAGCGCGAATCCAGCGTCACCTACCCCTGTCACAGCGCAGACGACCCCGGCGAGCACACAGTCTTCAAGGACCGTGTTGCCACAACGGACGGGCGCATCCACCTGGTGCCAGCCGACATCATTCCAGCCAACGAACGACCCGACGCCGACTACCCCTTTGTGCTGATCACCGGGCGCCAACTGGAGCACTGGCACACCGGCAGCATGACCCGGCGTAGCGCCGTGCTGGACGCGCTCGAGCCAACCGCCACTGCCTGCCTGTGCGGTGCAGACCTGCAAGCGCTGGGGCTGGACCCGGGTGACGTCATGACCGTGCGCTCTCGCCGCGGCCAGGTCACGCTACAGGTGCGCCAGGACGATGGCACCCCGACCGGTGCCGTATTCATCCCCTTTGCGTACTACGAAGCCGCCGCTAACCTGCTGACCAACCCCGCGCTGGACCCCTTTGGCAAGATCCCCGAGTTCAAATATTGCGCCGTGGCCATCCAGCGGGGCGGAACGCTGTCGCCCTCCTGCGGCTACATAAAAACATAACAAGTTCAGGCCCCGGGCCTCAGCCCTGTGAAAAACTGAACTGCCCCGGCGCCTGAATCGTGTCCACCCCCACGCTGATGGTGTCCTTGGGGGCAAACTTTCCCTCCAGCAGCAGCTTGGAGAGCGGGTTCTCGATGCGCTGCTGAATTGCACGCTTGAGCGGCCGCGCGCCAAAGACGGGGTCGAACCCGACCTTGGCCAGTTCAGCCACTGCCGCATCGGACACCACCAAACCCAAGTCCATTTTGGCCAAGCGTGCCATCAGCACCGCCAGCTGAATCTTGGCAATGTTGGCGATGTGGGTTGCGTCCAGCGAGTGGAACACCACCGTCTCGTCGATGCGGTTCAGGAATTCGGGGCGGAAGTGGTTCTTCAACTCACCCGTGACGGCATCTTTGATGTCCTCATAATCCTGCCCGACCATGCTCTGTATCATCTGCGAGCCGATGTTGCTGGTCATCACGATGATGGTGTTCTTGAAGTCCACCGTGCGACCCTGCCCATCGGTCAGGCGGCCATCGTCGAGCACTTGCAAGAGCACATTAAACACATCCGGGTGGGCCTTCTCGACCTCGTCGAGCAACAGCACGGCGTAGGGCTTGCGGCGCACGGCTTCGGTGAGGTAGCCACCCTCTTCGTAGCCAACATATCCGGGGGGCGCGCCAATCAGACGGGCCACCGAATGCTTCTCCATGAATTCACTCATGTCGATGCGCACGAGGTGTTCTTCGCTGTCAAACAGGAAACCCGCCAGCGCCTTGCACAGTTCAGTCTTGCCAACACCGGTGGGGCCCAGGAACAGGAAGGAGCCGGTCGGGCGATTCGGGTCGGACAAGCCCGAACGCGAACGGCGAATGGCATTGGCCACGGCGGCAATGGCTTCGTTCTGCCCGATCACGCGGTCGTGCAACTTGGCTTCCATCTGTAGCAGCTTGTCTTTTTCGCCCTGCATCATCTTGGCCACCGGAATGCCGGTCGCGCGGCTGACGACTTCTGCAATTTCCTCGGCGCCGACCATGGTACGCAGCAGCTGTGCGCGGCCACCGTCCTTCGCATCTTTTGCCTTTCCTGCCTCTTGCGCCTGGGCGTCTTTCAGGCGCTTTTCCAACTCGGGCAGCTTGCCGTACTGCAACTCACCGGCCTTGTTGAAGTCACCCTTGTCGGTCAGCTCCTTGATCTGGAAACGCAGCTTCTCGACCTCTTGCATGATGGTCTTGGAGCCCTGGGCCTGGGCCTTCTCGGCCTTCCAGATTTCATCCAGATCGGCGATTTCTTTCTGCAGGGCGTTGATCTCTTCGTTGATCAGTTCCAGTCGCTTTTGCGAGGCTTCGTCCTTTTCACGCTTGACGGCTTCACGCTCGATTTGCAACTGGATCAGGCGGCGATCCTTCTTGTCCATCACCTCGGGCTTGGAATCGAGCTCGATCTTGATCTTGCTGGCCGCCTCATCGATCAGGTCAATCGCCTTGTCCGGCAAAAAGCGGTCAGTGATGTAACGGTTAGACAGTTCGGCGGCGGCCACAATGGCCGGGTCGGTGATCTGCACGCCGTGGTGGGTTTCATAGCGTTCTTTGAGGCCACGCAGGATGGCAATGGTGGCTTCCACCGTAGGCTCGCCCACCAAGATCTTCTGGAATCGGCGCTCCAGTGCGGCGTCCTTCTCGATATATTTGCGGTACTCATCCAACGTCGTGGCACCCACGCAATGCAATTCGCCACGCGCCAGCGCGGGCTTGAGCATGTTGCCCGCGTCCATGGCACCTTCGGCCTTGCCGGCGCCCACCATGGTGTGCAACTCATCGATAAAAACGATGGTCTGGCCCTCGTCCTTGGCCAGGTCTTTGAGTACGTTTTTCAGGCGCTCTTCAAACTCACCACGGAACTTGGCACCGGCCAGCAACGCGGCCATGTCAAGACTGAGCACACGCTTGCCCTTCAAGGAATCGGGCACCGCACCATCCACAATGCGCTGCGCCAAGCCTTCGACGATGGCAGTCTTGCCGACGCCGGGCTCGCCGATCAGCACCGGATTGTTTTTGGTGCGGCGCTGTAGCACCTGAATGGCACGGCGGATTTCATCGTCGCGGCCAATCACCGGGTCAAGTTTGCCCATCCGGGCGCGCTCGGTCAGGTCAATGCAATACTTTTTGAGCGATTCGCGCTGGTCTTCAGCATCGGCACTGTTGACATTTTGGCCGCCCCGCACGGCGTCAATAGCGCTCTCCAGGCTTTTGCGCGTCATGCCATTGGCGCGAACAATGTTGCCCACTTCCGCCTTACTGTCTGACAACACCAGCAAGAACAACTCGCCCGCCACAAATTGGTCACCACGCTTGATGGATTCCTTCTCGGCAGCCTGCAAAAGAATCCCCATATCGCGGTCGACCGAGATTTGCTCCTGCCCTTGAACCTGGGGCTGCTTCTTCATGTAGGTCTCAGCTGCGCTCAACAACTGCGCAATGTTTACGCCGGCGCGCTGCAACAGCGCCTTGGGACCGTCTTCCTGCCGCAACATGGCCACCAGCACGTGGGCCGGCGTGATGTAGGCGTGGTCGTTCGACAGAGCGAGCGTCTGCGCCTCGCCCAACGCCTCCTGAAACTTGGTTGTGAGTTTTTCAATTCGCATATAAATCTCCGGTTGGCTAAGAACTTGGGACCAACGCATTAATTTCAAGGGCTGGTGCGTGAATGGCACCTGACTAAAATCAAATGATGGACATCCGTCAACTCTCGGTCCGGTACCACGCAGATCAGGATCGCATCCTGGTATGCATCAGCACAACTGCAAGTGAAGAAGTGCAAATGTGGCTCACCCGGCGCATGACCATGCGGTTGTGGCCGTTGATCAACCGGATCGTGATCGACCACTTGGCCATTCCGCCGGATGCCAACACCGACGGCTACGTGGATCTGGCAGCCATGGGCTCCAAAACCCGCGAATTGCTGGCCGAGATGCGACAACAGGAAGTGATAGCGTCGACAGACTTTGCCACACCGTACCAAGGCAAGCCTGCGAATCGACCGCTGGGTGAAGCACCGCTGCTGGTAACAGAGGTGAACCTGACGCCCCACGGCAACGGACAAATGCAGATGAACTTCAAAGAGACGCTGCAAGAGTCGTCGGCAAACCGCGGCTTTCAGCTCAACATGCCCGCGGACCTGGTCTTTGGTGTCATCAACCTGCTCAAACAGGCGCTGGATCAATCCCAGTGGGAGATAGCGCGCGATCCGCTAACGGCCGCGCCCAGCGTGATGAACGATGTGGGTGACGAGGTTGACATGAGCCCGGATGCAACCCGGCCAACCTATTTGAATTGAGTGTGCCCTACGCGTTGCTGGACTGAATGCCCCACCGGGCCAAAGCGGCATCGTCACTCACCCGCGCATCGACCCAATGGGCACCTGCCGCGGTCTGCTCTTTTTTCCAGAACGGGGCCTGGGTTTTGAGGTAGTCCATCAGAAATTCACAAGCCTTGAAACTCTCGCCCCGGTGGGCAGAGGTGACGGCAACCAGAACGATTTGATCGGGTGGTTGCAGTAAGCCGATGCGGTGGATCACACGGGCTGCGAAGATGTCAAACCGGCGGTGGGCGTCATCGATCATGGCCTCAATGGCCTTCTCGGTCATGCCCGGGTAATGCTCCAGTTCCATGGACTGCACCGAGCCCGCCGGGTCAATGCTGGTCTGATTTCTATCCCGCACGGTACCGATGAAGCTACAAACCGCACCAACGCGGTGGTCGCCGGCGCGCAGCGCAGCAATTTCGGTGGCGACGTCGAAGTCAGCCGTCTGAATCGAAACACGGGGATTTTTATGCATGAAAAGTGGCTCCAACCCTCGCCAATACTGCGCAAGTAGCTACAAAAAACATAGCATACTTACCGCATCATCCACCGGTAACCGGTGGGAAGAAGGCGACTTCTGCACCCTCTGCCAACGCAGCGGATTCATCGCTCAGCGTCTGGTTGAGCGCCACGCGCACTGCTCTTCCGCGTGCCAGGGATTCGGCGTAGGCGCCGCCCCGGGCAATCAGTTGGTCGCGCAGGGCCGCAACGGTCAACGTACTGGTATCGAGTGTTTCGGCCCCGCTGCCCACGGCCTCACGAATGGAGGCAAAGTATTTGATCTGAACTTTCACGCTAGCACTTCCGAAAATGGCACAAAACGTACCGCGTCACCCGGTGCAATGGCGCATCCAGGCGGGTTGTCGATCATGCCATCACTCCAGACCGCCGAAGTCAGCACGCCGGAGCTCTGGTTGGGAAACAGGTCCAACCCACCGTTCGCATTGCGCCGCGCACGCAGGAACTCGCGACGTTTGTCGGGTTTGGCCCAGGTGAAGTCGGCGCGAGCCGCCACGGTTGTCATGGCGACATTGCGCGCGCCCTGCAACTGCAACAGAAACGGCCGCACCAGCACCAGAAAAGTCACGAAGCTGGACACCGGGTTGCCGGGTAGGCCGAGAAAATGGGCATCACCAATACGACCATGTGCAAAGGGCTTGCCGGGCTTGATCGCAATCTGCCATAGATCGAGCGTTCCCAGGGACTGCACCGCCGGCTTGATATGGTCTTCTTCCCCAACCGAGACACCACCACTGGTAAGAATGACGTCATGCGCCTGCGCAGCCTCCCGCAACGCCTGTACCGTCGCTTCACGCTGGTCGGGCACGATACCGAGGTCGCTCACCACGCAGCCCATGCGACGCAACAGCGAGCGCAGGAAGAATCGATTGGAGTTGTAGATAGCGCCTGGCGGCATGTCCTGCGGCGCCACGCTGCCTGGCATGACCAACTCGTCACCGGTGGAAAACAGGGCCACGCGGGGCCGACGGGCAACGGTCAGCGAAGCCATGCCAATACTGGCTGCCAGGCCCAGTTCGGCTGGGCCCAGGCGCTGTCCGCGCGATAAAACCACGTCGCCGCGGGCAACGTCTTCGCCTGCGCGGCGGATGTTTTGACCGGGTGTGGGCTGCGCGTTGATCTGAACCTGAGGCCGATCAGCATCGCCCTGTCCATTCGGCAACACAAGGCACTCCTCTTGCATCACCACGGCATCAGCACCCAGAGGCACCGGCGCACCAGTGAAGATGCGCGCAAGGGTACCGGTTTGCAGCGGCGTCCCGCTGGACCCGGCCGCAATGCGCTGCGCAACCGGCAATTGCACCCCTGGCACAGCCGCATCCGCACAGCGCAGGGCATAGCCGTCCATGGAACTGTTGTCGTGCGGTGGCACGTGCAGTGCGGACACCACGTCCTGTGCCAGGACACGGCCATCGGCGTCTCCCACGGGCACCGATTCGGGGCTCAGTGCAGGGTCGGCAAATGACAAGAGACGGGACAACGCGTCATCGAGTGGCAACAGGGGGGGACGCTGTGGGACTGTCATGCACTGGGTCTCCGATTGCTATATTATTGATAGCTTGCAACGCTTATTTGACGTGGGCTAGTGGCACTTTTTGTTAAGAAATGGTGCATTCACCGGCAATCAGGGCCTTGACGGCGGCAACATCAGCCTCCATCACCCGCACCCGCTTGGGCAGGGACTCGATTCCCACAAACTTGGCCGGCCGCTCGGGTTCACGCCCCAGGGCTTCAACAATGGTTTCTGCGAACTTGATCGGCAGGGCCGTTTCCAGCACCAGCATGGGCACGCCAGGCTGCAGGTGCTCCATGGCCACCTTGACGCCGTCAGCGGTATGGGTGTCAATCATCACGCCATGGCGCTGCCAGGTGTCGCGTATCGTCGCCAGACGGTCGGCGTGGGAGCTCTTGCCGCTGATAAAGCCGTAGCGTTGAGCGCAGTCTGCAAAGGCCGGGTCGGCACTCAGGTCAAACCGGCCAGATTTTGACAGTTGGGCGCCAAACAGATCAGAGGTACGCGCGCCATCGCGTCCCAGCAAATCGAACACAAAGCGCTCGAAGTTCGACGCCTTGGAAATGTCCATCGAGGGGCTCGATGTCTCGTGCGTATCCGCACTGCCGCGCACGCGGTAGACGCCGGTACGAAAGAACTCGTCGAGCACGTCGTTTTCGTTGGTGGCGACCACCAGTTGCGCAATCGGCAGGCCCATCATGCGCGCCACATGGCCCGCGCAAACGTTGCCAAAGTTGCCGCTGGGTACGGTGAAGCTGACGAACCGTGCCCCCACGCTTGTCGCTTCGCGTACTGCGCTGCCCCCCGAGGGGGCTAATTTTCCTTGGGGCGGCCCAGCGGAAAATTGCCCTGCTCCCGGCTCAGTGGCCTGTATGTAGCCCGCGAAGTAGTAAACAACCTGCGCCAGCAGACGTGCCCAGTTGATCGAGTTGACAGTCCCGATGCGGTACTTGCGCTTGAACTCCAGGTCGTTGGACACGGCCTTGACCATGTCCTGGCAATCGTCAAACACGCCCTTGACGGCGATGTTGTAGATATTCGCGTCCATCAGGCTGAACATCTGCGCCTGCTGGAAGGCGCTCATGCGGCCATACGGGCTGGTCATGAAGACACGCACGCCCTTTTTGCCACGCATGGCGTACTCGGCGGCGCTGCCGGTGTCGCCGCTGGTGGCGCCCAGAATATTGAGTTCTTCGCCACGGCGGGCCAGCTCAAACTCGAACAGATTGCCCAGCAACTGCATGGCCATGTCCTTGAAGGCCAAGGTGGGGCCATTGGACAGGGCTTCCAGCCACAGGCCGTCTTCAAGATGGCGCAGGGGCACGATTTCGCCGGTGCCAAACACTTCGGCGGTGTAGGTCTTCTCACAGATGGCGCGCAAGTCGGCTGCGGGAATGTCGTCGATGTAAAGCGACAAAATCTCGAACGCCAGCGCCGCGTACCCCTGTGTGTGGTAAACCGTGCGCCAGTGGCTCAAGGTGGCGTCGCTGACCTGCGGATAGCTCTCTGGCAGGTACAAACCGCCATCGGGCGCCAGGCCTTCGAGCAGAATTTCGCAAAAGCGCTTGCGCTCGGGGTTTCCCCGTGTGGAGAGGTACTTCATCAGGCCAACTCTTCCTTGCGGATGCGCACAATGGGCTGCAGCACGGTTGGCAGGGCCTGCATCAGCGCCATGGCGTGGTTCATGCGGGCCTCCTGACAGTCGTGCGTCAGGATGATGACGTCTGTCTGGGTTGCGCCCTCGCCGCCCACCTCGTCGGCTTCGCGCTGCAGCACGGCATCAATGCTGATGTCGGCACTGGCCAGGATGCCGGTAACTTTAGCCAACACACCAGCCTCGTCGGCCACGCGCAAACGCAGGTAATAGCTGGTCACCACGTCGCCCATGGGCAATATCGGCAAGTCGCTCATGGAGCCGGGCTGGAATGCCAGATGCGGCACGCGGTTGAGCGGATCAGCGGTATGCAAGCGGGTGATGTCGACCAGGTCGGCAATGACGGCACTGGCAGTTGGCTCGGAGCCTGCGCCCTTGCCGTAGTACAGGGTGTTGCCAACCGCATCACCATTGACGACAACGGCGTTCATGGCGCCCTCAACATTGGCGATCAGGCGCTTGGACGGGATCAGGCTGGGGTGCACCCGCAGTTCAATGCCCGCCGAGTAACCCTTGGCCGCATTGGCTTCGCGGCGCTTGGTAATGCCCAGCAATTTGATGCGATAGCCCAATTGTTCGGCATATTTGATGTCGGCCGCGCCCAGCTTGGTGATGCCTTCGACGTAGGCCTTGTCAAATTGAACGGGGATGCCAAACGCAATAGCCGACATCAGCGTGACCTTGTGTGCGGCATCCACGCCTTCAATGTCGAATGTCGGATCGGCCTCGGCATAGCCCAGGCGCTGAGCTTCTTTGAGCACCACGGCAAAGTCCAAGCCCTTGTCGCGCATCTCGCTCAGGATAAAGTTGGTCGTGCCGTTGATGATGCCGGCAATCCACTGAATGCGGTTGGCCGTCAGACCTTCACGCAAAGCCTTGATGATCGGGATGCCACCGGCCACGGCCGCCTCAAACGCCACCATCACCCCCTTGGCAGAGGCTGCAGCAAAAATTTCGGTTCCGTGCACTGCCAGCAAAGCCTTGTTGGCCGTAACCACATGCTTGCCTGCCGCAATCGCTTCGAGCACCAGGGTCTTGGCGATGCCGTACCCACCAATGAGCTCAATGACGATGTCAATGTCGGGGTTGGCAATGATGGCGCGCGCGTCATTCACCACCTGCACGCCAGCGCCGACGATCGATTGGGCGCGGGCCACGTCCAGATCGGCCACCATGGTGATCTCGATGCCGCGGCCGGCACGGCGCTGGATTTCCTCCTGGTTGCGTTTCAGTACGTTGAAAGTGCCGGCGCCAACAACGCCAATGCCCAGCAGGCCTACTTGTATCGGTTTCATAAATTCTCTAGGTAAAAGAGGGCTGCAGCCCCCGTAAATTAAGCGCGAGCAGCTACCAATTTAATAGCAGACGACGGTGTCTGGGCATCTTGGGTTCCGTGGCTCTTGCGGTAGCTTTCCAAAAATTTGGCAATACGCGAAATGGCCTCCCGCAAGTCGTCTTCATGGGGCAGGAACACGATGCGGAAATGGTCAGGCTGCTTCCAGTTGAAGCCCGTACCCTGAACCAGCATCACGCGGGTTGCCTTCAGGAGTTCCAGGAAGAACTGGCGGTCATCGCTGATCGGGTAAACCTTGGGGTCCAACTTGGGAAACATATACAAAGCCGCGCTGGGCTTGACGCAGGTAACACCAGGAATTGCAGTGATCAGCTCATATGCCAGGTCACGCTGGCGGCGCAGGCGACCACCTTCACACACCAGATCGTTGATGCTCTGGTAGCCGCCCAAAGCCGTCTGAATAGCCCACTGCCCGGGCACGTTCGAGCACAACTTCATATTCGAGAGCATGTTCAGCCCCTCGATGTAGTCAGCCGCGGTCTTCTTATTGCCCGACACCACCATCCAGCCGGCCCGGTAGCCGCAGGAACGGTAGCTCTTGCTCAGCGAATTGAAGGTAAGCGTCAATACATCGGTGGAAAGGGATGCCAGCGCGGTGTGCTTGACGCCGTCGTACAAAACTTTGTCGTACACCTCATCGGCCATGATCACCAGACCATGTTCACGGGCGATCTCGACAATGCTCTTTAGCAAGGCATCGGAATACATCACACCCGTGGGGTTATTGGGGTTGATCACGACGATGCCTTTGGTCCGTGGTGTGATCTTGGCGCGGATATCGTCCAGATTGGGCATCCAGTTATTCGCCTCGTCGCACAGATAATGCACCGGCGTGCCGCCCGACAGGCTGGTCGCAGCGGTCCACAGCGGGTAGTCTGGCATGGGCAGCAGCAGTTCGTCGCCGTTGTCAAGCAACGCATTGGTCGCCATGGTGATCAACTCGCTGGCGCCATTACCCAAGTAGATATCGTCTAGCGTGACGCCGGCAATACCCTGCTTTTGGGTCTCGTGCATCACCGCCTTGCGTGCAGCGAAGATGCCTTTGCTGTCCGAATAGCCGGCCGAGTTGGGCAGGTTGCGAATCATGTCCTGCTGGATTTCTTCGGGCGCATCAAAACCAAAAACCGCGAGGTTGCCGAGGTTCAACTTGATGATCTTCTGGCCCTCATCCTCCATCTGGCGAGCCGCATCCATGATGGGGCCGCGAATGTCATAGAGCACGTTTGCCAACTTGGCAGATTTTTGAATGGTTCTCAAAGAGCCTCCGGAAAAATCAGGATCACAGGGCGAAACCTATAATTTGACCACAGTTCCGCACACACTTAGTGCGCTGCAGCATTCAAATTTCACCCAAGGCAAACTATGAAACTTCACCCAGACGCAACTTACGGGCCTACAGTCACCGGTTACGGCCCCGGGTGGGTGGAAATCAATGGAGAAAGATTCTCCACCAGCCTGGTTTTCAGCGCCGGGGGAGAGCGTTTTGAGTGGAACTGCGCGACGTTTGACGAGCTGCAGACCAGTCACTTTGATCGTCTGGCCGAGATGGACGCTGATCTGATTATTTTCGGCAGTGGGGAACGCCTGCGGTTCCCCAAGCCTGAACTTCTACAGGCGCTCTACGCACGCAAAATCGGCGTTGAAACCATGGACACACACGCTGCTTGCAGAACCTACAATTTTCTTGCCAGTGAAGGTCGTAAGGTTGTCGCAGCCCTTTTGTTGTAAGCGCGCGCGTCCAGCACTCGGAGAGAGTGCTTTTCAGAGTAAACTCGTGGGTTGCAGTCCAGGTTGAATAAACGCTGTCACGTTTGGATGCCTTAACTTTGACTGACACCTAAGAACGCGAGACTAAAAGTACCCTATGGCGATCATTGTCAACAAGCCCCTACCCGAATTTGAAGCCAATGCTACCAGCGGCATCAAAGTTAGCAATACTACCCATGTCGGAAAAACCATGGTGTTGTATTTTTACCCCAAGGACAATACCCCTGGGTGCACCACTGAGGCCATGCAGTTTCGGGATAAGTACAAGGATTTTGTCAAGGCTGGGGCCACCGTGTTCGGAGTTTCCCGCGACAACATGAAGTCGCATGATGAATTCAAGTCCAAACTTGAACTCCCCTTCGAACTCATTGCCGATACCGAAGAAAAAATGTGCCATATGTTTGGCGTGGTAAAGAACAAGATCATGTACGGCAAGAAAGTCAAGGGCATTGAACGCAGCACCTTCCTCATCGGTGCCGATGGCATGCTAAAAGAAGAGTGGCGCGGCCTCAAGGTGCCCGGCCATGTGGACGATGTCCTCAAGGCAGTGAAGGCGCTGAAAAAGGCGGCCTGATACTTACCGTTGTTTTGACACACTGCGGGACGGTGGTGTCACACGGCTCATGCATAATGATCCAATGCCGTTGAACATCGCAACCGCGCGCCGACAAAAAGCCACCTTGGGTCAAGGTGGCTTTTTTGCTTTTGCTATGCACGACCACACTCTTTTCCTTTTTGTAAGCCATACCCATGCCCCTGCCACCTGCCCCCACAAAACCTGCTGACCGGCTGCCCCCCAAAGCCTTTGCAGCGACTGTTCGCAGCGCCAATCGCCCGTTGTCGCAAACCGAGGAAGTTCCGGCAAAGAGGTCAGTCGCGGCGGAACCTGGTGTCAACAAGAGGGCAGCCAGGGAAGCCCCGCGCAAGACGCCAGTCGCCTCAATGAATTCCGCCCCCATTGCACCAGTAGCGATTGCCGCAGTTGCGACGCCACCCGCAACCGACCGCACACCAACCCGCGCCCGCAAGGCCGCGCGAAGTGGCCCGACCAAGCTCTTTGTCCTCGATACAAACGTGCTGTTGCACGACCCGATGTCATTGTTTCGTTTTGAGGAACACGACATCTATCTGCCCATGATCGTTCTGGAAGAATTGGACGGTCACAAAAAGGGCATGACTGAAGTTGCCCGCAATGCACGCCAAACCAGCCGTACGCTGGACGCATTGGCTGGCGCACCCGGCGCTGACATTGCTGCAGGTTTTCAACTCTCCAGTACCGGACACCGTGATGCACGGGGCAAGCTGCTATTCCAAACCCAGCCCCTGAACTACGCCTTGCCCACCAGTCTGCCGCAAGGCAAAGCGGACAACCAAATCCTGGGAGTGGTGGAGGCCTTGCGCCAGGTCATGGCACCGCGCGAGGTGGTCCTGGTGTCCAAAGACATCAACATGCGGGTCAAGGCTCGCGCCCTCGGTCTGGCAACCGATGATTACCAGAATGACAAAACGCTTGAAGACGGCGACCTCCTGTACGCCGGCTCCCTTGCCCTGCCCTCAGATTTCTGGGCCACCCATGGCCAAACCGTGGAAAGTTGGCAGCAAGGCCAGCACACCTTCTACAAAATCACAGGTCCCGTTGTGCCGAGCATGCTCATCAACCAGTTCGTGTATTTTGAATCCCCCGGAGAGCCCAGCCTGTATGCCCGTGTGACTGAAATTCGGGGCAGCACAGCGGTCATCAGGACACTTCGCGATTTCACCCACCTGAAGAACGCGGTGTGGGGCGTCACCTCACGCAACCGCGAACAGAACTTCGCGTTGAATCTGCTGATGGATCCCGAAATCGATTTTGTAACGCTCACCGGCACCGCAGGCACAGGCAAGACCCTGATGGCATTGGCCGCCGGACTTACGCAAGTGCTGGACGACCGGCGCTACACCGAAATCATCGTCACCCGCGCCACCGTCAGCGTGGGTGAAGACATCGGCTTTCTCCCCGGCACTGAAGAAGAAAAAATGGGTCCCTGGATGGGCGCGCTGGACGACAACCTGGAGGCGCTCGGCAAGACCGATACCAGCGCAGGTGAATGGGGTCGTGCGGCAACCAATGAATTGATCCGCAGCCGTATCAAAATCAAAAGCATGAACTTCATGCGTGGTCGCACATTCATGAACAAATACGTCATCATCGATGAAGCTCAAAATCTGACCCCCAAACAGATGAAGACCCTGATCACCAGGGCGGGGCCCGGGACCAAAATTATCTGCATGGGCAACCTGGCCCAGATCGACACACCCTACTTAACAGAGGGCTCCTCGGGCCTGACGTTTGCAGTCGACCGGTTCAAGGGCTGGCCACATGGCGGGCACATCACCCTGGCGCGCGGCGAGCGTTCGCGTCTAGCCGATTTTGCGAGTGAAGTCCTTTAATAGTCTCCGCCGCCGCCCGACGCCAGACTCTCGAACTTGGTGATGGGTTTCAAGAAGGCCAACTTCACGGTTCCGGTTGGCCCGTTTCGTTGCTTGGCGATGATGACTTCGGCCACTCCCGGCTCCTTGCAAGCGTCTTTGGTGTAGTACTCATCGCGGTAAATGAACATGATGATGTCGGCATCCTGTTCGATGGCACCGGACTCGCGCAAGTCACTCATCATCGGGCGTTTGTCGGGGCGCTGTTCCACGCTTCGGTTCAACTGAGAAAGTGCAATCACCGGACACTGCAGTTCGCGTGCCAGCATTTTCAGGCCCCGGGAAATTTCACCGAGCTCAGTCGCCCGATTTTCGCCGTCACTGCTTGAGCCGCTCATCAACTGCAAATAATCGACCACGATCAAACCCAGCTGACCACATTGGCGCGCCAGACGGCGCGCATTGGCCCGCAGCTCGCTGGAGGTTAGACCGGCGCTCTCATCGATGTGCAGCGAAATGGTGCGAAGTTTCTCAATTGCCTCCGACAATCGTGGCCACTCGTCATCGGTCAGCTTGCCCGTACGCAGATGCCCCTGATCAATACGACCGATGGAGCCAACAATGCGCACTGCAAGCTGAGCTGCCCCCATTTCCATGGAAAAAACTGCCACAGGCAAGCCTTCATTCAAAGCAACATGTTCCGCAATATTGATTGCCAGCGCCGTCTTGCCCATGGATGGACGGGCCGCCAGCACAATCAGATCGCCGGCTTGAAAGCCTGCCGTCATGCGATCCAAATCGTAAAAACCCGTGGGCACTCCCGTCACGTCATTTGGGTTGTCGGCCATCTCCTGCACGCGATCGAGTAGCTTCACTACCAACGAGTCCATGGCCTGAAAGCCCTGGTTGTTTCGCTTGCCCTGCTCTCCGATGTTGAAGATTTTTTGTTCCGACTCGTCCACGATATCGGCAACCGGACGGCCCTTAGGATTGAATGCGTTGGTCGCGATTTCATCGCTGGCACTGACCAGTTTGCGCAATAGCGAGCGATCGCGAACTATTTCTGCGTAGCGGCGGATATTACTGGCGCTGGGTACGTACTGTGCCAGCGAATTCAGATAGGCCAAGCCGCCGATTTCTTCCGCTCTGCCCTGGTTTTGCATGTGTTCAAACACAGTGATTACGTCGGCCGGTTTACTGGCGTTGACCAGTGCACCAATGGCTGCATAGATCAACCGATGCTCGTATCGATAGAAGTCTCCATCCATCAAGATGTCGCCAACCCGATCCCAGGCACTGTTGTCCAGCAGCAGGCCACCCAACACGCTGGACTCGCCCTCAATGGAGTGCGGTGGCACTCGCAGTTGCGCAATCTGGCGGTCTTGACCGTATTCATCTACGGCAGAAAGTACGGCGGACATGGTGTGCTCGGGTTGATTGTTGGATGCTACGCGGCTACCCCGTTTGTGTCGAGTGAATAGCTGGGCACAAGTCAGGAAAATCGTGTGTACAAACTGTGGAAATCAATGAATAACTGGATCTCAAAATGAAAAAGCCGCGAGGGGCAACCCTGGCGGCCGTTATTCATCTACAACCAGAAACCTGCCATCAGGTCCTGGAAAAAGCACTTGCTTTAGGCAGTTTCACCGTACACAGACACGTTGATATCGACCACCACATCGGTATGCAGAGCAACTGCCACCGATGTCTCGCTCACGGTCTTGATCGGGCCATTGGGCATGCGAATCTGGGATTTGACCACTTTGTAGCCATTCTTGACCAGTTCTTCGGCGATGTCCGCATTGGTCACTGAACCAAACAAACGGCCGTCCACACCGGCCTTTTGGGTCAGTTTGATGGTCGTACCAGCAAGCTTTTCACCCAGCGCCTGGCATTCGGCAAGCTTGGCAGCGGCGGATTTCTCCAGCTCAGCGCGTTTGGTTTCAAACAAAGCCTTGGCGGCTTCTGTGGCGCGACGTGCACGGCCAGAAGGAATCAAGAAATTGCGAGCATAGCCATCTTTAACTTTGACGATATCGCCCAGGTTACCCAGGTTCACGACCTTGTCGAGCAGAATAATTTGCATGGTCGTACTCCTTAGATCTTGTGCTGGTCGCTATACGGCAGCATGGCGAGGAAACGCGCACGCTTGATAGCAGTGTTGAGCTGGCGCTGGAAAATTGCGCGGGTTCCGGTCAATCGTGCAGGAATGATCTTGCCGTTTTCAGCAATGAAATCACGCAACGTGTCGATGTCCTTGTAGTCAATTTCTTCGACGCCGGTCACTGTGAAGCGGCAAAAACGCTTGCGCTTGAACAGCAGATTCTGTGCGGGGCGCTTGGGGCGCTTGTCTTTATTGAATTTTTTGAACGTGGCCATATGGGCCTCCTAAAAAAACTAATCTTGCGAAAATTCTTGAATATGCAAAACGATACTTTTACCGTGACGGGTATTGCCTAAAAAACCGTGAAACTTCCAAACACTGCCAATAGCCTGCTTTACGAGCCGCTCAGCCAATGAACCAAAAGCCACCGCCTTCACTGCCACCTTGATTTGCCTGACTTGCCCCGCTTCCTGTGTTTCCGACTCGTGCTCGAGTCGTAAATTCAAAGCGGGAATTCCAGCAGGCGTGTATCGCAGTGCTTCTAACTCTGCAATGCATGCGCTCAAAACAAGTGAATTGGCAGGCACTCTCCGTCAACAAAGTAGTCGTTAAGCGTTGTATTCAGCCTGTTGGGTCTTGCGCGTCTCTTCGCGCTCAACGGTCTTCATCATGGAAGAAGGGCCTGTATCAGCCTTCTTCTTCGACACGGTCAGGTGACGGAGCACGGCATCGTTGAACTTGAACGCATGTTCGAGTTCCGACATGACGGCTTGGTCTGCCTCAATGTTGACACACAGGTAGTGGGCCTTGGCAAGTTTGTTGATCATGTAGACCAACTGGCGACGACCCCAATCTTCCACGCGATGGATTTTTCCACCGCCGGCAGTGATCATGCCTTTGTAGCGCTCCAGCATGGCTGGAACTTGTTCGCTCTGATCCGGATGGATCATGAGAATGATTTCGTAGTGACGCATTGATACTCCTTTTGGATATCCCCTCAGGGGGTAAGAAAAGCCGCCCTCAGCGTCTAATTGAGGTGCGGCAAGGCGAAGCCCTCGATTCTAGCCTAGATTGGAGACGTCATGCAACCTCGGTGAAGCCTGTCGGCTGAGGTCGCGAACCCAGACTGACCAGCACGGTCGTAACCAGACCTGCTGTCACGCCAAAAACACCCGCGGACACCGGCTGTATGCCCCACCAAAGACCGTCCCCGGCCAATCCAAGTGCTGACCGCACTGCCGGAAAATTAATCGCCATGTAGTAGATGGTGACGCTCAAGCCAGCCAGCATGCCACTGACTGCGCCGGCGCGCGTGGCACCCTGCCAGAATATGCCCAGAACCATGGCTGGCACAAAGGCAGCGCCAGCCAGCGAAAACGAGGCCGACACCAAATACAAAATGCCGGCCGGCCGCTGCGCCGCAGCGTACGCCGCGATCAGTGCGACCACCAACAAAGCGAACTTCGACCACATCACCCGGCGCATGGCCTGAGCCTTGTCGCTCTCGCCCTCAAAGTAGACGTCGTGGGCCAAGGCATTGCCGATCGTCAGGAGCAGCCCATCCGCGGTGCTGAGAGCCGCCGCCAACCCTCCGGCGGCAACCAAAACAGAGACGACATAGGGTAGCCCGCCGATTTCAGGGGTTGCCAGCATGACCAGATCGGCGCCAATTTTCAATTCGGCAAATTGCAGTATGTGATCGCCGTTCACATCAGACACCACCAGCAGACTGGGATCGCGGGCCCACTGCCCGACCCACGCAGGCAAACTATCAAATGGCTGGCCAACCAAATGGGCCATGACCTCATACTTCACAAGAACAGCCAACGCGGGGGCGGAGAGGTAGAGCAATGCGATGAAAAACAAGGACCAGGCCACCGAACTGCGCGCCTCGGCAACCGTCGGGGTTGTGTAGAAACGCGTCAACAAATGTGGCAAACCGGCTGTGCCGACCATCAAGCAAAACATCAAGGCAAGAAAATTCATTCGGGAGGTCTCAAACTCCTGCTTCTGGTCAGCCGAACCGACTGGGTCACCTGAAAACGGGTTTGAATGCATCGGCATGCCGCCCAGCGGCTTGGCGCGCGCCCAGTTTTCCGCCATTGCTCGAGTCCACAACTCACGGGCAGCGTTGGCATCCTTGGGTACCGCGACCAGATCCCGGCGCAATGCCACTGCGCGCTCGTCATCGGCCCTCAAATCACCCAATGCGCGCAATTTGCGGCGCAATTCCTGACGCTCTGCCTGCAGCGCGCCATCGACATCCTTGAGCTTGCTCTCATAGGCGCGTGCGCGTTTGGCATACTCCGCGATCACCTGCTTTTCAACTGGGGAATCGCGCAACTCCAGTTCCATGGCGGCAATCTTCTGCAGTTGCTGACCGTAGGCCAGTGGCGCCAGCGGATTTCCCATCTGCTTGTACGACAACCACGAAACCGGGATTAAAAACGCCAGAATAATGACCACATACTGCGTCACCTGGGTCCAAGTCACCGCCCTCATGCCGCCTAAAAATGAACACACCAGCACACCACCCAGCCCAAGCAAAATGCCGATTTCAAAATGCACACCAGTCAAACGGGAGGTGATCAGTCCCACACCATAAATCTGGGCAACCACATAGGTGAAGGAGCACAAAACCGCCGCCAGGGCTGCGATGATGCGAGGCCAACGCCCACCAAAGCGAACCGCAAAATAGTCCGGAACGGTGTATAGATTCATTCGCCGCAAATACGGTGCTACAAAAAGCGCAACGAGGCAAAACCCCCCGGTCCACCCCAGAACATAGGCCAGACCGCCAGCCTCACCGGTGACGCCGGAAAAGCCCTGCAAATACAAGCCCCCGGCCAAACTGATAAACGATGCGGCACTCATCCAATCGGCGGCCGTGGCCATTCCGTTGTAGACCGCAGGAACACGCCGCCCGGCCACGTAATATTCAGATGCCTCCGCCGTTCGCCCGTACACCCCAATCACCGCATACAGAACCAGGGTTGCCGAGAGAAACGTGCCTGCGACCCAGACTTTCGACATGCCCATGCGCTCGGCGAACGCCAATGCCAGCAGGAAGAAAAGCAGGCAAACCACATACCAGGCAAAGCGGCGATGCAGGGTACGCGCATAGACGGCATAGGTGACCGAATCAAAGCCTGCCTGTGGGGGCTCGCGACCATTGGCGACCCAGGCAAAGATTGCAACAATAACAATAAAGACCAGTACCGAGCCCTGTGCCGCAAACCAAAACCCTACCGGCCAGTTGGCCACCACCATCTGGAGGTCATTGGCAAAAAAAACCAACCCAAAGGACGCCGCAAACCAAAGCGCCAGCAAACCTGCATGCAGGCTCCACCGGCGTTTGGTCGCTGACTGCGTCATTGTGCGGCGAGCTTCTGCCAGGTAGAAATAACCGAGTCCGGGTTAAGCGAAATGGAAGAAATGCCCTCGCCTACGAGCCACTGGGCGAAGTCCGGATGGTCGCTGGGTCCCTGCCCGCATATGCCGATGTATTTGCCCTGGCGCTTGCATGCGGCAATCGCCAGACTGATTAAAGCCTTGACGGCAGGGTCGCGCTCGTCAAAATCAGCCGCCAGCAGTTCCAGACCCGAGTCACGGTCAAGGCCCAAGGTGAGTTGAGTCAGGTCATTGGACCCGATCGAGAAGCCATCGAAGTGCTCGAGGAACTGATCGGCCAATATGGCATTGCTCGGTATCTCACACATCATCACCAGCTTCAACGCATTTTCACCGCGCTTCAAACCATGGCGAGCCAACAATTCGGTCACCTTTTTAGCCTGACCCAGAGTCCGGACAAATGGCACCATGACCTGTACATTATTCAATCCCATGTCGTTGCGGACCCGCTTCAGGGCCTCGCATTCCATCGCAAACGCTTCACCGAATTCTGCGCTCACATACCGAGCAGCCCCACGGAAACCCAGCATGGGGTTTTCTTCTTCCGGCTCGTAACGGCTGCCGCCGATAAGCTTGCGGTACTCATTGCTCTTGAAGTCGGACAGCCGAACAATGACCGGCTTAGGCCAAAAGGCTGCAGCAATGGTGGCAACGCCTTCGGCTACCCGGTCGACATAGAACGCCCGGGGTGAAGCATGGCCGCGCGCCACCGACTCGACCGCCTTCTTCAGGTCTGCATCCACATTCGGGTAGTCAAGAATCGCCTTGGGGTGCACACCGATGTTGTTGTTGATGATGAACTCCAGGCGCGCCAGGCCAACGCCTTCGTTTGGCAATTGGCAAAAGTCAAAGGCCAGCTGCGGATTGCCCACATTCATCATGATCTTGACCGGGCTCTCGGGCATGGTGCCGCGCTGAACTTCGGACACTTCGGTTTCCAGTAATCCGTCATAAATAAACCCTGTGTCACCCTGCGCGCAACTGACCGTGACCAACATGCCATCTTTCAAGGCCTCGGTGGCGTGGCCACATCCGACGACAGCGGGAATACCCAGTTCACGCGCGATGATGGCCGCGTGGCAGGTGCGCCCGCCCCGATTGGTCACGATGGCCGCGGCACGCTTCATCACCGGCTCCCAGTTGGGATCGGTCATGTCCGTTACCAGGACGTCGCCAGCCTGAACCTTGTCCATCTCTGCGGTGTTGTGCACGATGCGCACCGGGCCCGTTCCAATTTTCTGACCGATGGCGCGCCCTTCAACCAGTACGGTGCCAGAACCCTTGAGCTTGTAACGGTATTCCGCCTGGTTCACGGCCTGACTTTTCACGGTTTCGGGACGGGCTTGGAGAATGTAAAGCTCACCGTCGATTCCATCCTTGCCCCACTCGATGTCCATGGGCCTGCCGTAATGCTCCTCAATCACCAGCGCATAACGCGCCAATTGCTCCACGTCAGCATCGGTCAGGGAATAGCGGTTGCGTAATTCAGTGGGCACATCGATGGTCTTGACCAGTTTTCCGCCAGGCGCCTTCTCCTCGGCGGTGGTGAACTGCATCTGGATCAGCTTGGAGCCCAGGCTGCGCCGGATCACGGCGCGGTTGCCTGCCCTGAGCATCGGCTTGTGAACATAGAACTCGTCCGGATTGACGGCGCCCTGCACCACGGTTTCGCCAAGGCCATAGCTTGACGTAATAAAAACCACGTCCGAGAAACCGGACTCGGTGTCGATCGTGAACATCACACCGGACGCACCGATATCCGAGCGCACCATGCGCTGGATGCCGGCGCTCAAAGCCACATGCTCGTGTGCAAAACCCTTGTGCACACGATAACTGATGGCCCGGTCGTTGTAGAGCGAAGCAAACACTTCCCGAATTTTGTGCAGGATGTCCTCTATGCCATGCACATTGAGAAACGTTTCCTGCTGACCGGCAAAAGACGCGTCCGGCAAATCCTCCGCCGTGGCAGATGAACGAACGGCAAAAGTCGCGTCTGCATTGTCCGCACTCAGGACTTTGAACGCATCGCGAATGCCCTGCTCCAGCGCCGGAGGAAAAGGCTGCTCTTCGACAAGCGCACGAATTTCAGCCCCTGCCTCGGCCAGCGCGCGAACATCTTCTGTATCGAGCTTCTGCAGTCTGGCATTGATCTTGTCGGTCAAGCCGTCGAATTTCAGAAACTCACGAAAGGCATGGGCCGTGGTGGCAAATCCGGTCGGTACTTTGACCCCTGACGGCAGATGAGAAATCATCTCGCCCAGGCTGGCATTCTTGCCGCCGACCGACTCGACGTCGGTCATGCGCAGACTCTCAAAAGGTACGACCAGATCGGTCTGGCTAAATAATGTTGACATGGCTAAGCTCCGGAAGTTAAAAACCGTTTCGCTGCGCCCTGCACCGGCACGTGCCGCGCCAAGCCAGCAGCGATCATTCCTCTTCAGCCCGATATTGTTGCTATTGGGGGACTGCGGGGAATGAGAAAATGCATCAATTAGCGCGATTGTAGGGGCCGCACACCCAAATCTGTGGCAACAGTGATCACTCTGCGCTTGCAGAAAACTGACAACCGGGCCATCCAACACCATGACAAACCGTACCGTATTTTTTGTATCCGATGGAACAGGCATCACCGCCGAAACCTTTGGCAACGCCATCCTGGCCCAATTTGAAGCCAAGGCGCGCCATGTGCGTCTGCCTTTTTGCGACACGGTGGACAAAGCGCACCAGGCGGTGCGTCAAATCAACCACTCGGCGCTGGTTGACGGCCATCGGCCCATCGTTTTCACCACGCTGGTCAACATGGATGTGCTCAAGGTCATTCAGGACGACTGCCAGGGCATGCTGCTCGATATGTTTGGCATGTTTGTGCACCCGCTTGAGCAGGAACTCAAACTCAAGTCCAACCACCGCATCGGCCGCTTCAGCGATGCCAGCAAGAGCAAGGAATACCAGAGCCGCATCGAAGCCATCAACTTTTCCCTGGCCCATGACGACGGTCAAAGCAACCGTGACCTCGAGCAGTCCGATGTGATTCTGGTGGGGGTGAGCCGCAGTGGAAAAACGCCCACCTCGCTTTATCTAGCGATGCAGTACGGGCTAAAGGCCTCCAACTACCCGCTGATTCCAGAGGACTTTGAGCGCCGACAGTTGCCCCCGGCTTTGCTGCACCACAAGGCCAAGATCTTCGGCCTGACCATTCAGCCCGAACGGCTGAGTGAGATCCGCAACGAGCGGCGGCCCCATTCCAAGTACGCCTCGATAGAAAACTGTCGAATGGAAATCAACGAGGCAGAGGCCATGATGCGGCGAGCCGGCATACGCTGGCTTTCCACAACGACCAAGTCGATCGAGGAAATCGCCACCACCATCCTGCAGGAAATCCACCCGGAACGGCTGGAATATTAGCCCCCACGCTCCACCGCTGCGCGGGTCGCTGGCCGTTATCCGTTCAACTGGACCCAGGCTTTATCCAACCGTTTCACGCTCACCGGCTGCGGCGTGCGCAACTCCTGCGCAAAGAAGCTCACCCGCAACTCCTCCATCAACCATCGAAACTCCTGCATGCGCTCGTCCACAGCGCCCTTGCGCTCGGCCACCAGACGCCAGTAGCGTTGCTCCAACGGACGCAGTTCGCTCAGGCGCGCGAAGTCGCGGGCCGGGTCCGCACGGTACTTTTCCAATCGCAGGGTGATGGCTTTGAGGTAGCGTGCCAGATGCTGTAGCCGCGGCCAGGGGGCCGCCTGCAAGAAACGTTTGGGCACCAAGCGGCTGATCTGCTGCGCACAATCTGCCACGGCGTCGGGGGCGCTCTTAGTGTCCTTGATCTTACGCGCCGCAATGGCGTACTCCAGCAAAATCGTGCTGGCCAGGCGCGCCACTTCGTTGGCGATCAGCGTCAGGCGGCCACGACCCTCCTCCACCCGGCGCTTGAAGGCAAATTCGTCTGTCGGCAGCGGGTCCAGCAAGAAAGCCCGCTCCAGCGCCACGGCGATGATTTGGTCGCGCAGTTCTTCAACCGTGCCTCCACCCGTTCCATTTTCTGCCCTGCCGACCTGCATATACGCCACAGCCATCTTCTGCAAGTCGGGGATGTTTTTCTCCAGATACTTGAGTGCATCCTTGATCTGCAGTGCAAACAGGCGGCGCAGGCCGGCGCGGTGCTTTGTTGCGGCCACCTCGGGTTCGTCAAACACCTCGATCGTAACGGCATCGCCCTGGTCGATCAGCGCTGGAAAACCGATCAGCGTTTGTCCGCCCTTGCGAATTTCCAGCAGTTCGGGCAGTTCGCCAAAGGTCCAGGCAGTGTGGCGCTGTTCGGTGATACCCGGCTTGGGAGCAGCAGAGGCGGTCTTTTTTGCTCCTGTTTTAATAGCTACTTGCGCAAGTTCCACGGGGGCTAGAGCCACATTTGATGCTAAATTTGGCATGGGAGCGCTGGCCCCACCCACCTGCGCCAGCTTGATCCCCGCCAGCGCCTGAAATGCGCCGCGCGCCTGCGCGCCCAGCTCGGCCTTGAGCGCTCCCAGGTTGCGGCCATGGCCCAACTGGCGGCCATGCTCGTCCACGACACGTAAGTTCATGAAGAAGTGCGGTGTCAGCATGTCGGCCTTGATGTCGGCGCGTGCGATGTCCAGCGAAGTGGCTTCGCGCACCAGCTTCAACACGGCATCAATCAGCGCACTGTGGCCAAAGCGCTCGGGTGCGTTCAACACCTCGGCAAATTTGCTGGCAGTGTCGGGCAGTGGCACCAGTCGCGAGCGCGGGCGCTGGTGCAGGGTTTTGAGCAGGGCCTGCACCTTGTCTTTCAACATGCCGGGCACCAGCCACTCGCAGCGTTCGTCGTTCACCTGGTTCAGGACAAACAGCGGTACCGTCACGGTCAGGCCGTCGCGCGGGTCGCCGGGCTCGTGCAAATAGGTGGCCGCGCAGTCCACGCCACCAAGGCGTATGGTCTTGGGGAAGGATGCGGTGGTGATGCCTGCGGCCTCGTGGCGCATCAGCTCTTCGCGGGTCAGTCGTAAAAGTGTGCTCTCGCTAC